>NZ_JBEYWX010000032.1:0-73671 GCF_040644655.1 Streptomyces sp. NPDC046931 | reverse complement strand
GTACTCACCCGAGAGACTCTCTCAGGCTTTCCTCCGGGCGCTTCCCTTCGGTGTTTCCGACTCTATCAGATCTTTTCTCGACCCGATTTCCTCGGCGCTTTCCAGGTTCCCGCTCTCGCGTTTCCCTTTTCGGCGGCTCCGACTTTATCAGAGGTTCTGAGCCGGAATTTCCACCCTGCCGGGGCCGGTCCCTGACGCTCGGTGGCGCCGGGTTCCCCCGCTGGCGGAGCCGTAAACGTACTGGAGCGAGGCGCCCCGATGCAAATCGAGGGGCCTCGCTCCAGGTTCACGTGCGTGAGGACTTGACGGAGTGTCAGACCTCGACCACCACAGGCAGGATCATCGGCCTGCGACGGTAGGTGTCCGAGACCCACTTGCCGAGGGTCCGTCGGATGAGCTGTTGCAGCTGGTGGGGCTCGACCACGCCGTCCAGAGCGGACCGCTCCAGCACCTCCGTGATCTTCGGGATCACGTCGCCGAACGCGGAGTCCTCGATGCCCGAGCCACGGGCCTGGACATGGGGGCCGCCCGTGATCTTGCCCGTCGAGGAGTCCACGACCACGAAGACCGAGATGATGCCCTCGTCGCCGAGGATCTTGCGGTCCTTGAGTGCCGGCTCCCCCACGTCACCGACCGAGAGGCCGTCGACGTACACGTATCCGGCCTGGACCTTGCCGGAGATCCTCGCCTTGCCCTCGACGAGGTCGACGGCGATGCCGTCCTCGGCGATGACGATCCGGTCGTGCGGGACACCCGTGAGCGCGCCCAGTTCGGCGTTGGCCCGCAGATGGCGCCATTCGCCGTGGACCGGCATCAGGTTCTTCGGGCGGCAGATGTTGTAGAAGTACAGCAGCTCGCCCGCGGACGCGTGGCCGGAGACGTGCACCTTGGCGTTGCCCTTGTGGACGACGTTGGCGCCCCAGCGGGTCAGGCCGTTGATCACGCGGTACACCGCGTTCTCGTTGCCCGGGATCAGCGAGGACGCCAGGATCACCGTGTCGCCCTGGACGATGCGGATCTGGTGGTCCCGGTTCGCCATCCGTGACAGGGCCGCCATCGGCTCGCCCTGCGAGCCCGTGCACACGAGCACGACTTCGTTGTCGGGCAGGTCGTCCAGTGTCTTGACGTCCACCACCAGACCGGGCGGCACCTTCAGGTACCCGAGGTCCCGGGCGATGCCCATGTTGCGGACCATGGAGCGGCCCACGAAGGCGACCCGGCGGCCGTGCTCGTGCGCGGCGTCCAGAATCTGCTGAATGCGGTGGACGTGGCTGGCGAAACTCGCCACGATGATCCGCTTGCGGGCGCCCGCGAAGACTTGGCGCAGGACGTTGGAGATGTCGCGCTCGTGCGGGGTGAACCCGGGGACCTCGGCGTTGGTGGAGTCCGTGAGGAGAAGGTCGATGCCTTCCTCACTCAGCCGTGCGAACGCGTGGAGGTCGGTCAGACGGTTGTCCATCGGCAACTGGTCCATCTTGAAGTCGCCAGTGTGGACGACCATGCCGGCGGGGGTGCGGATCGCGACCGCGAGAGCGTCCGGAATGGAGTGGTTGACCGCGATGAACTCGCAGTCGAAGGGGCCGACCCGCTCCCGCCCGCCCTCGGCGACCTCGAGGGTGTACGGACGGATGCGGTGCTCCTGGAGCTTCGCCTCGATCAGTGCGAGGGTCAGCTTGGAGCCGATCAGCGGGATGTCCGGCTTCTCCCGCAGCAGGAACGGCACGCCTCCGATGTGGTCCTCGTGGCCGTGCGTGAGGACGATGCCCTCCACGTCGTCGAGACGATCGCGGATGGACGAGAAGTCCGGCAGGATCAGGTCGATTCCGGGCTGCTCCTCCTCAGGGAAGAGCACTCCGCAGTCGACGATGAGCAGACGGCCGCCGTACTCGAAGACGGTCATGTTCCGGCCGATTTCCCCGAGGCCGCCGAGCGGGGTGACCCTCAGGCCGCCTTCAGGGAGCTTCGGCGGCGGGCCGAGTTCAGGATGCGGATGACTCAAAAGACTCTCCTCACCACGCACGCCACGTACCGGTAGGGGCACGTGGCGCGCGTGACGTTCGTGCAAAAGCAGTTGTCGTGTGGGGTGCAGGCACCTTGGTCCTGCCTATTCAGTTGTGAAGTCTTTGTCAGAGCTCTACCCCGCCGGCAGCAAGATCGATCTTGAGCTGGGCGATCTCCTCGGGCGAGAGCTCGACCATGGGCGGGCGCAGCGGTCCTGCGGGCAGCCCTTGGAGCGCGAGCGCGGCCTTGGTGGTCATGACGCCCTGGGTGCGGAACATGCCGGTGAACACCGGGAGCAGCTTCTGGTGGATCTCCAGGGCTTTCTGGACGTCGCCGCTGACGTGAGCCTCGGCCATCGCCCGCAGCTCCGGCGTGACGACATGGCCGACGACCGAGACGAAGCCCACCGCACCCACCGAGAGCAGGGGCAGATTGAGCATGTCGTCGCCGGAGTACCAGGCGAGGCCGGACTGGGCGATGGCCCAGCTGGCGCGGCCGAGGTCGCCCTTGGCGTCCTTGTTGGCGACGATCCGGGGGTGCTCGGCCAGGCGGACGATGGTCTCGGTGGTGATCGGCACGCCGCTGCGGCCCGGGATGTCGTAGAGCATGACGGGCAGCTCGGTGGCGTCGGCGATGGCCTTGAAGTGCCGGAACAGGCCTTCCTGAGGGGGCTTGTTGTAGTACGGCGTCACAGTCAGCAGTCCGTGTGCGCCGGCCTTCTGCGCCGCGCGCGCCAGTTCGATGCTGTGGTGGGTGTCGTTGGTGCCGACACCGGCGATGATGTGGGCGCGGTCGCCGACCGCCTCCAGGACTGCTCGGACGAGCTCCGATTTCTCCGCGTCACTGGTGGTGGGGGACTCGCCGGTGGTGCCGTTGATGATCAGGCCGTCGTTGCCTGCGTCCACCAGGTGGGTGGCGAGCCGCTGCGCGCCGTCGAGGTCGAGTGCGCCGTCCGCCGTGAACGGCGTGACCATGGCGGTGAGGATCCGCCCGAAGGGGATCTGCGGAGTGGAGGTCGGAGCCATGGCATACACGCTACTCGTTGCTCAGGGCGAGGTCTGCCCTCGGGGTTCGGGGAAAGTCCTGACAAAGGGGGAACCCGGCACTGCCTGCTCGGGGGTTCAAGCAGTGCCGGGTCCGTTTGATCAGGCTAGATGAACTTCGCGAAATGCCGCAATACGGACACTTCGCTCGGCTGACCGCACATCTGTACCCGGCCGGTGAACAGGCGCCGTATTACGGCGCCACGCGCCCGTTGGCGTTGAAGGCGGCATAGGTGAGGGGCATGAGCTTGGCCCACTCCGCCTCCATCCTCTCGCCGACCATCTCGATCTCCCGCTGCGGGAAGGAGGGCACCTTGGCCAGCTCGTGCTGGGTGCGCAGGCCGAGGAAGTGCATCAGCGAGCGAGCGTTGCAGGTCGCGTACATCGACGAGAACATGCCGACCGGGAGGACCGAACGGGCGACCTCGCGGGCGACTCCTGCCGCGAGCATCTCCTGGTACGCCTCGTACGCGTGTACGTACGCGTCCTCCATGACGCGGCCGACCAGCTCCTGCTGCGCCTGAGTGCCCTCGACGAACCTGTACTGCCCGGGGCGGCCCTGCTGCACGAGTTTGCGGGACTCGCCGGGGACGTAGAAGACGGGCTGGAGCTCGCGGTAGCGCCCGCTCTCCTCGTTGTACGACCAGCCCACGCGGTGCCGCATGAACTCGCGGAAGACGAAGATCGGGGCGCTGATGAAGAACGTCATCGAGTTGTGCTCGAACGGGCTTCCGTGCCGGTCCCGCATCAGGTAGTTGATCAGCCCCTTGGAGCGCTCCGGGTCCTTCCTCAACTCGTCGAGGGACTGCTCGCCGGCGGTGGAGACACGGGCGGCCCACAGCACATCGGAGTCGGCCGCGCTGTGCTTGACCAGCTCGACGGTGACGTCGCTGCGGAAGCTGGGCTTGAGGTCGTCGGCGGGGGTGTCGGTCACGGCGTGGAAGATCCTTCCCATCACAGGCTCGGGCGGCGCCCACTCTACGGCCCGGCACCGACAACGGGGCGTTCGGTGCCGGGCCACGACATTCGTCGGCGAAGTTCGGCGAAATCGGCGAAAGGGGGCACCATCCGCCGCTTCCGCGCGTCTGTATGAGTGACGATGCCCCGTTCGGGTCACCCGGTCTTCAGCAAGCCCGGGGGACCCCCGGTCCCTACAAGCCACCAAGAGGAGATGCGCTCCCCATGTTCCGTCGGCGCGAACCCGTACCGTTCGCCTTCCTCGCCGAAGCCGACTCGTTCCGCAGCAATGTCACTCCCCCGCCCCGCCAGCGTGCCTCGGTCGGTCAGATAGCCGGGCGCTGGCTCACGGGGCTCACCATCGTGGCCGGCCTCGTGGGCGCTCTCGTCATAGGCACGCCCTCGTTGGCGCACCAGTCACCCGCGGCCACGCAGCACTCCGAGGCCTCGGACGGACGCTGACGCGCTCCCGCCGTCCGGTCGGCGCGGGGGCACTCCCCCGGCCCCCCAAGGGTGGTGGGCGAGGACATGGCTCGATAGCCTCACCGGGCACAGCCCCATGACCGAGTGAGGATCAGCCGTGTCCCTGTCCTTCCTGACGGCCGACCGTGCTTACGAGCAGGCAGCGGACGATCTTCCGCTGCCGTACGACGACCGCGACCGCTGGCGGCGCCCCTACCGCCCCGGTCCGTGGCGGGTGGGCTCGGCCGCGCTCCTGCTGCTCCTGGCCTCGTACCTGCTCTTCGCGGCCGTCATCATCGCGCTCACCGGCACGCTCTCCGGCGCCGCCACGGTCCTCGCCATCGCGCTGGTCGTCGTCGCCGGAGCCCTGCGGCTGCTGCGCATGGGTGTGTGGGTGAGCGCGCGCGGGCTGCGCCGGGTGGCCTTCTTCGGGACGCGTACGGCGCCCTGGGAGCGGGTCGTCTCGGTGCGGACGGTGCAGCAGCCGGTGCGCTGGCTCGGGCTTCCGCGCACGGTGCAGGGGCAGGCGCTGGTCCTCGTACGCAAGGACCGTCCGGCCGAGGAACTGCCGCCCCTGCTGACCACGCACGGCGCCGACTTCCTGGCGCGCCCGGAGGCCTTCGACCGGGCGGCGGACACGGTCGAGGCGTGGGCCGCGGAGTACGGCCGGGTCTGAGGCGCCACCGCGGCCTGAGGCACGACCGGGCCTGAGGCACGACGACGAAGGGGGCCGCCCGCGGATGCGGTACGGCCCCTCGAGGTGCATACAAGCCCTCCGTCGGCCCACGCGGCCCTCAGGATGCGACCGGCTTGCCCTCGCGCAGGGCGATCGCCCGCTGCATCGCCTTGCGGGCGCGGGGCGTGTCATGGGCGTCGTGGTAGGCGATGGCCAGCCGGAACCAGCTGCGCCAGTCGTCCGGGTCCGCCTCCGTCTCCGCCCTGCGCCGGGCGAAGACCTCGTCGGCCGACTCACGGTCGATCCGGCCGCTGGGGGTGCGCCTGAGCTCGTCGACGGGCAGACCGCCCTCGGCGTCCAGCTCGGCGGCGAGCCGGTTGGCCTTGCGGACGAACTGCGTGTTCTTCCACAGGAACCAGACACCGATGACCGGCAGGACCAGCACCGCGATACCGAAGGGGACGGTGACCGCGGTGCCGTTCTGGATCAGGAGCACACCACGGCTGCCGACCAGGACGAAGTAGACGACCAGGACGGCGGCCGTGACGGCGTAGGTGATCTTCGCGCGCATGGACGGCTACTTCAGGTCGAGGAAGTGCTCCAGGCCGAAGGTGAGGCCCGGGGTGGTCACGACGCGGCGGGTGCCGAGCAGGATGCCCGGCATGAAGCTGCTGTGGTGCAGCGAGTCATGGCGGATGGTGAGGGTCTCGCCCTCGCCGCCGAGCAGCACCTCCTGGTGGGCGAGCAGGCCGCGCAGGCGGACCGCGTGCACCGGGACGCCGTCGACACTCGCCCCGCGGGCGCCGTCCAGGGCCGTCACCGTCGCGTCGGGCTGAGGGGCGCTGCCCGCCTGCTGCCGGGCGGCGGCGATCAGCTGCGCGGTGCGCGTGGCGGTGCCGCTGGGGGCGTCCACCTTGTTCGGGTGGTGCAGCTCGATGACCTCGACGGACTCGAAGTACGGGGCGGCCGCCTCGGCGAACTTCATGGTCAGCACAGCGCCGATGGAGAAGTTCGGGGCGATGAGAACGCCCGTCTCCGGCGACTGGGCCAGCCAGCCCCTCAGCTGTGCGAGGCGCTCGTCGGTCCAGCCCGTCGTGCCCACCACGGCGTGGATGCCGTGCCGTACGCAGAAGTCGAGGTTGCCCATCACCGAGGCCGGCGTGGTCAGCTCCACCGCCACCTGGGCGCCCGTGTCGACGAGGCTCTCCAGCCTGTCGCCCCGGCCGAGGGCGGCCACCAGTTCCATGTCCTCGGCGGCTTCGACGGCCCGTACCGCCTCCGCACCGATCCGGCCCTTGGCGCCCAGGACCGCCACGCGCAGCTTGCTCATCTCTCTTGCTTCCTTACCGCAGGGGATTACGCGACCGCGTCGTGCAGACGGGACGCCTGCTTGTCCTTCAGTGGGCCGATGACCGACAGCGAGGGCCGCTGTCCGAGGACGTCCCGGGCCACGGACCGGACGTCGTCCGGGGTGACCGCGGCTATCCGCGCCAGCATGTCGTCCACGGACATCTGGTCGCCCCAGCACAGCTCGCTCTTGCCGATACGGTTCATCAGCGCGCCGGTGTCCTCCAGCCCGAGCACCGTGGACCCGCGCAGCTGACCGATGGCACGGGCGATCTCGTCGTCGGACAGGCCGTGCTCGGCCACGTGGTCCAGCTCGTCACGGCAGATCTTCAGCACGTCGTGCACCTGGCTCGGGCGGCAGCCCGCGTACACGCCGAAGAGGCCGCAGTCGGCGAAGCCGGACGTGTACGAGTACACGCTGTAGGCGAGGCCCCGCTTCTCCCGGACCTCCTGGAACAGGCGGGACGACATGCCGCCGCCGAGCGCCGTGTTCAGCACCCCGAGGGCCCAGCGGCGCTCGTCGGTGCGGCCGAGGCCAGGCATGCCGAGGACGACGTGCGCCTGCTCGGTCTTGCGGGACAGCAGCTCCACCCGGCCGGCGGTGCGGATGGCGCGGCGGCCGTCGCGCGGTCCGAGGGGCGCGGCGTCCGACCGCGTGAGCGCGCCGGCCTTCTCGAAGGCGGCACGCACCTGGCGTACGACCTTGTTGTGGTCGACGTTGCCGGCGCACGCGACCACCAGGTGCGTGGGGTCGTAGTGCTTCCGGTAGAAACGGCGGATACGGTCCGCGGACAGGGCGTTGACCGTGTCCACCGTGCCGAGGACCGGGCGGCCGAGCGGGGTGTCGCCGAGCATCGTGTGCGCGAACAGGTCGTGCACACAGTCGCCCGGGTCGTCCTCCGTCATCGCGATCTCCTCGAGGATCGCGCCGCGCTCGACGTCGACGTCCTCCTCGCGGATCAGCGAGCCGGTGAGCATGTCGCAGACGACGTCGATCGCCAGCGGCAGATCGGTGTCGAGTACGCGCGCGTAGTAGCACGTGTACTCCTTCGCCGTGAACGCGTTCATCTCGCCGCCGACCGCGTCGATCGCGGCCGAGATGTCCAGCGCACTGCGTCGCTGCGTGCCCTTGAAAAGGAGGTGCTCGAGGTAGTGCGTGGCACCGTTCAGGGCCGGCGTCTCGTCGCGGGAGCCGACATGCGCCCAGATGCCGAAGGTGGCGGAGCGCACCGAGGGCAGGGTCTCGGTCACGACGCGCAGCCCACCCGGGAGGGTGGTCTTGCGGACGGTACCGATGCCGTTCATGCCCTTGATGAGGGTTTGGGTACGGGCGACGGCCCGCGCCTCCGAGGAGGTGCGGGCCGTCGCCTTGGAGCCACGGGACGTCACTTGTCGGTGTCGTCCTTCGCCTCGTCGGCCGCTTCCTCGCCCTCGATCACGGGGATGAGGGAGAGCTTGCCGCGGGAGTCGATCTCGGCGATCTCGACCTGGACCTTCTGGCCCACGCCGACCACGTCCTCGACGTTCTCCACGCGCTTGCCGCCGGCGAGCTTGCGGATCTGCGAGATGTGCAGCAGACCGTCCTTGCCCGGCAGCAGCGAGACGAACGCGCCGAAGGTGGTCGTCTTCACGACCGTGCCCAGGTAGCGCTCGCCGACCTCCGGCATGGTCGGGTTGGCGATGGCGTTGATCGACGCGCGAGCGGCCTCGGCGGACGGGCCGTCGGCCGCGCCGATGTAGATCGTGCCGTCGTCCTCGATCGTGATCTCGGCGCCGGTGTCCTCCTGGATCTGGTTGATCATCTTGCCCTTGGGGCCGATGACCTCACCGATCTTGTCGACCGGGATCTTGACGGTGATGATCCGCGGGGCCGTCGGGGACATCTCGTCCGGACGGTCGATGGCCTCCGTCATCACGTCGAGGATGTGCAGACGCGCGTCACGTGCCTGCTTCAGCGCGGCGGCCAGGACGGAGGCCGGGATGCCGTCCAGCTTGGTGTCGAGCTGGAGGGCGGTCACGAACTCCTTGGTGCCGGCGACCTTGAAGTCCATGTCGCCGAAGGCGTCCTCGGCGCCGAGGATGTCGGTCAGCGTCACGTAGTGCGTCTCGCCGTCGACCTCCTGGGAGATCAGGCCCATGGCGATACCGGCGACCGGGGCCTTCAGCGGCACACCGGCGTTCAGCAGCGACATGGTGGAGGCGCACACCGAACCCATGGACGTCGAGCCGTTGGAACCGAGGGCCTCGGACACCTGACGGATCGCGTAGGGGAACTCCTCGCGCGCCGGCAGCACCGGGACCAAGGCGCGCTCGGCGAGGGCGCCATGGCCGATCTCGCGGCGCTTCGGGGAGCCGACGCGGCCGGTCTCACCCGTGGAGTACGGCGGGAAGTTGTAGTTGTGCATGTAGCGCTTGCGCGTCACCGGGGAGAGGGTGTCGAGCTGCTGCTCCATGCGCAGCATGTTCAGCGTGGTGACGCCCAGGATCTGGGTCTCGCCACGCTCGAACAGCGCCGAGCCGTGCACCCGCGGGATGGCCTCGACCTCGGCGGCCAGGGTGCGGATGTCGGTGACACCGCGGCCGTCGATGCGCTTCTTCTCCTTGATGACGCGCTCGCGGACCAGGGCCTTGGTCAGCGCGCGGTACGCGGCGGAGATCTCCTTCTCGCGGCCCTCGAACTCCGGCAGGAGCTTCTCGGCGGCGAGCTGCTTGACGCGGTCGAGCTCCGTCTCGCGCTCCTGCTTGCCGGCGATGGTGAGCGCCTGGGCCAGCTCGGGGCGGACGGCGGCGGTCAGCGCCTCCAGGACGTCGTCCTGGTAGTCGAGGAAGATCGGGAAATCGGCGGTCGGCTTGGCGGCCTTCGCGGCGAGGTCCGCCTGGGCCTTGACCAGCACCTTGATGAAGGGCTTCGCGGCATCCAGACCGGCGGCGACGACCTCCTCGGTGGGGGCCTCGGCGCCGTTCTGGGTGAGCTTGATGGTGTGCTCGGTGGCCTCGGCCTCGACCATCATGATCGCGACGTCGCCGTCCTCCAGGACGCGGCCCGCGACGACCATGTCGAAGACGGCGTCCTCCAGCTCGGTGTGCGTCGGGAAGGCGACCCACTGGCCGCCGATCAGTGCGACGCGGACGCCGCCGATCGGGCCGGAGAAGGGCAGACCGGCCAGCTGCGTGGACGCGGAGGCGGCGTTGATCGCCACGACGTCGTACAGGTGGTCGGGGTTGAGCGCCATGATGGTGGCGACGACCTGGATCTCGTTGCGCAGGCCCTTCTTGAAGGACGGGCGCAGCGGGCGGTCGATGAGCCGGCAGGTGAGGATGGCGTCCTCGGACGGACGGCCCTCACGGCGGAAGAAGGAACCGGGGATCTTCCCGGCCGCGTACATCCGCTCCTCGACGTCGACCGTCAGCGGGAAGAAGTCGAGCTGTTCCTTGGGGCTCTTGGACGCGGTGGTGGCCGACAGGACCATCGTCTCGTCGTCCAGATACGCGACGGCGGAGCCGGCGGCCTGCTTGGCCAGGCGGCCCGTCTCGAAGCGGATGGTACGGGTGCCGAATGAGCCGTTGTCGATGACGGCCTCGGCGTAGTGGGTCTCGTTCTCCACTAGCGTTTTCTCCTCGTCTTCGTCCCTGGCTGCCCGTGTGGCAGGGGGACGCTGGCGGAGAAGCGCGCCGTCTGGTGCGGGCCGGTCTTCGATCGAAGCACCCGGGGCTCGCTTGCTCCCGGGGGCCACTACCGAGGACCGGCGGCGGCGAGGTGCGCTTCTCCTCGTTCGGTGTGCGGGTGCCCGCCCGGTACCTCCGGGTGCCACTCGCACCGTGTCGTACGTCTTGCGTTGTGCTACCACACTACAAAGCGGTGGTGACAGTCCGCACGTACAGCAAAGGGAGCGGCCCCCTTGGCGCGGGAACCGCTCCCTTCACGGCGTCTTACCTGGCGCCCGCCGCACCGCGGCGGATGCCGAGGCGGTCGACCAGCGTACGGAAGCGCTGGATGTCCTTCTTGGCCAGGTACTGCAGCAGGCGGCGACGCTGACCGACCAGGATCAGCAGACCACGGCGGGAGTGGTGGTCGTGCTTGTGGGTCTTGAGGTGCTCGGTCAGGTCCGAGATACGGCGGGACAGCAGCGCGACCTGGACCTCGGGGGAGCCGGTGTCACCCTCCTTGGTACCGAACTCGGACATGATCTGCTTCTTCGTAGCGGCGTCGAGCGACACGCGTACTCCTCGTAGTCTTCATAAATGCCACCGAGTGCCCCTGGTCTTCTGCTCAGGAGAACTTCCATGACTCGGAAGGCGGGGATCCGCTGGGCGCGACCTCCGGATCCCTGGCAGCCCTTGGGGGGCTTCGGTCGGAGTCCGGGGGTGCGTACACAAACGGCCGTCACACAGGGTACCAGCCCCGCAGCGACGGCCCGGCCCGGGGCCGGAAGGGGCAGGTAGGACCGGGTCGCAGGCCGCATGGGCACGGGCCGCAAGGTCACAGGCCGCAGAGTCGCAGGCCGCAAGGTCACAGGCCGAAGAGCCGCAGCAGCCGGAAGCCGAAGCCCGTGAAGGCAGGGCCGACGACGAGAATCGTCGGCCCGATCGCGCTTCTCGGGATCACCGGGTGCCCGCTCGCCATGGCCGGCCGGTGGTGCTGACGACCATCGCACTTCGGCGCGCCGGCCCGGGGTCCGGGTTGCCGCAAGTGTCGCGTCGCCCGCAGCTCTCGCCCGCCCCGTGCGCCGTCGGCCGCCGAGCGGCCCTCAAACCCCGCCGCGGACCTTGCCGTAGACGTCGAGGACGGCCAGGCAGACCGGGACCAGGGAGAGCAGCACCAGGGAGTCCGCGAGATCCAGCATGCGGCCCCAGAACGGTGAGAGCCCCTTCCGCGGCACGATCAGGGCGATCGCGATCAGGAGCAGCACTCCGGCCGCGACCGAGGCGCCGAGCCACAGGGTCCGGATGTCGACGGGACCGGAGTTGCCCTGGGCCAGCTCGATGAGGATGTCGGTCGGGGGCGAGATCGCCAGACCCAGGACCAGCAGGCCGAGCGTGACGACGCCGGCCACGAACAGGCACGTCACCTGGGCGGTGTACCGGAACAGGCGGGCCCGCAGCATCGCGGCGAGGCCGGTGCACAGGGCCAGCAGCTGGGCCCAGCCGCTGTCGCTGAAGCCGAGCACCGCGCCGCTCGCGCCGACGACGACCGCGGCGCAGCCACCGACCAGTCCGAGCAGCAGTTCGTGGCCCCTGCTGGTCTGGGCCACGATGCGCTGGACGTCGACGGCCTCCAGGTCCCCCTCCCGGCCCTCACGCCGGGCCCGGGCCAGGTCCTCCGGGTTGCGGAAACCGATCGGCAGCTTGGCGAAGCGAGCCGACCAGCCGGGCAGGAAACCGACGACGGCCAGCGCGACGACCGAGGTGCCCGCGGCGATCTCCCGTGGCCGCGCGTCGGTGAGCACACCGCAGAACACCGCGAGCGTGCCGATCGCGGCGGCCAGCGCCGCGGCCACGAAGGGTGCGTCTCCCTGCGGCAGCAGCATGATCAGCACGATGGACAAGAGCAGCACGGCGACGCAGCCGACGAGGAACTGGATCCTGCCGGGGCCTTCGCCCGCGTGCTGGGGGATGACACCGGAGCCCGCGATGAGTGCGTGCGGCAGGGCCGAGACGCCGAGCGCGACGGCGGATCCACGATCGTCGTACACCCGGGCCCGCACACCGGCCAGTGCCGTCAGGCCCAGTGCGACCACGCCGGCGAGGATGCCCTCAAGGCCGTTCATGTCGTGCCGTATCGGATCCGCGAACCAGAAGACGAAGCCCAGCATGACCAGCAGCAGCGCGCCGGAGACGAGACCGGCCATCCGCATCAGGCTGTCGTTCCAGCTGCGCATGTCCTGCTTGACCGCGGCCGCGATCGCGTCCACCACGTCGTCGTGAACGGCCGGCGGCAGCGAATCGGCGAAGGTCCGCAGCAGCAGCACCTCGCCGTCCCGGACCCGGTGTTCGAGCAACGACCGGCTCGCGTCGAGTACTTGGCCCTCACGGCGTACGAGGTGGTAGCCGGCGGGACTGGTCTCCGGCTGGACCAGGCCCGAAAGCCTCACAATCTCGGGAAAGAGGTCCTGGATCGGCAGGTCCTCCGGCAGCGCGACATCGACACGGCTGTCCGGCGCTGCGATGGTGATTCGGCAGAAACCCGTCGAAGTCCCCGTGCTCACCTGGTAGTTCCCCCTGCTAGACAAGGCTTCTTCACGTCTTTTTCACGTCTTGACGCCGCACGTGCGACGCGGAGCGCCACCCTATCCGTTGCCGCCGGAGGCACAGGGCCTGCCTACCTCTTTTCCTCCAGGACCCCCCAGGCATCTCCATCGTCCTGACGCTCTTGGCCACTTCCCGCATCAGTAGGATCGACGCCTGCGCGGACGACGCCTACGCGAACGAGAACAGGTCGCGATACACGGGGGCGTCGGTGCCAAGACGTATCAATCGCGAAGGATGAGTGCATCGGTGAGCGTCGTCATCATCAAACGGCCGCCGCGGACAGCGCCCCCGGTCGTCCCGGACGGCGAGGTCAGACTCGAGGCGCCGCCCGAGATTCCGCGAGAGGGCGAAGAGGGCATGCTGATGACCCTGCTGCCCATGATGGGCATGCTGGGTTCCGTCGGCTTCTTCTTCATGCCGGGTCTGCCCTCCTACATGAGGGTGGTCGGCGGGCTGATGCTGGCCTCGACCCTGGCCATGGCGATCGCCCAGTTCGCCAAGTCCCGGCAGGGCGGCGGGGCCGGGATGGCCCAGGACCGGCGTGACTACTTCCGTTATCTCGAGCAGGTCCGCAAGGACGTGCACAAGACCGCCGATCTGCAGCGGCGCAGCCAGCTCTTCCAGCATCCCGACCCCGAGCAGCTGTGGGCGATCGCGGTCGACGGCAGGCGGCTGTGGGAGCGGCGCCCGACCGACGCGGACTTCGCCTCCGTACGGATAGGCCGCGGCACCCAGCAGCTGAACACTCCGCTCGTAGCCCCGGAGACCGCGCCCAAGGAGGAGCTCGAGCCGCTGACCGCGGCGGCCATGAAGGCCTTCCTCGACGCCCACGGCAGCCTGTCCGATCTGCCCGTCTCCGTCTCGCTGCGCGCCTTTTACCACGTGACGGTGTGCGGAGACACCGACACGGTCTACGGCAACGCCCGCGCGGCCCTCGCCCAGCTGACGACGCTGCATTCGCCGGAGGACCTGATGGTCGCCGTGGTGGCGCACCCCTCCGCGGCGGCAGACTGGGACTGGATCAAGTGGCTTCCGCACACCCAGCACCCGAAGGCCAAGGACGGAGCGGGCTCGGCCCGGCTCCTCTTCGACGACCTCGGGGAGCTGGAGGAGGCGCTGGCGGACCAGCTGGCGGACAGGCCCCGCTGGAACCGGGACGCGACCCCGGTGTACGACCAGCCGCACCTGATCGTGGTGCTCGACGGCGGCACGGTGCCGCCGGACTCGGAACTCGCCAGTGTCGAGGGCCTCCAGGGCGTCACCTTCCTCGAGATCGCCCCGGGTGAGCTGGAGGAGGAGCTGCGAGCCGGTCTGACGGTCTATGCGAAGACCGACAGCATGCGGCTGTACGTCGGCCACGAGTCCGCGTACACCGGCAAGCCCGATGTGCTCAACCCGGCGCAGGCCGAGTCCCTGGCCCGGCAGCTCGCGCCCTTCCGGGTCGGCACCGCCGAGGAGGGCGAACCCCTCCTGTCCAACCTCGACTTCACCGATCTCATGGGCATCGGCGACGCGGGTGCCGTCGACGTCTCGCGCACCTGGCGTCCGCGCACGCTGCACGAACGGCTGCGTGTGCCGATCGGTGTCGGCGAGAACGGCGAGCCGGTCATGCTCGACCTCAAGGAGGCCTCGCAGGAGGGTATGGGCCCGCACGGTCTGTGCGTCGGCGCGACCGGATCCGGCAAGTCGGAGCTCCTGCGTACGCTGGTGCTCGGCCTGGCGGTGACGCACTCCTCGGAGACCCTGAACTTCATCCTCGCGGACTTCAAGGGCGGTGCGACCTTCGCGGGCATGGCGGACATGCCGCACACCGCGGCCGTCATCACCAACCTCGCGGACGACCTCACGCTCGTCGACCGTATGCGCGACGCGATCACGGGTGAGATGCAGCGACGTCAGGAGCTGCTGCGCACGGCGGGCAACTACGCCAATCTGCACGACTACGAGAAGGCCCGGGCGGCGGGCGCCGCCCTGGAGCCGATGGCCTCGCTGGTGATCGTGCTCGACGAGTTCTCCGAACTCCTCACCGCCAAGCCGGACTTCATCGACATGTTCATCCAGATCGGCCGTATCGGCCGCTCGCTGGGTGTGCATCTGCTGCTCGCGTCGCAGCGCCTGGAGGAGGGCAAGCTGCGCGGTCTGGACACCTATCTGTCCTACCGGATCGGTCTGCGCACCTTCTCCGCCGCCGAGTCGCGTACGGCGATCGGTGTCCCGGACGCCTACCATCTGCCGTCTATCCCCGGCTCGGGCTATCTGCGCTACGACACCGACACCATGGTCCGCTTCAAGGCCGCGTATGTGTCGGGGGCGTACCACGGCGAGGGCCCGTCCCGGGTGAACCGCTCCACCCAGCTGCGGCCCGCGCTGTTCACGGCGGGACATGTGGCGCTGCCCGCGCAGCCGGTGATCGAGGAGCCGGAGGCCGACAACGGGGTGGACGACGCGCTCGCCGACACCGTCCTGGACGTCATCGTGGGCAGGATGGTCAACCAGGGACCGCCCGCCCACCAGGTGTGGCTGCCCCCGCTCGAGGAGGCACCCTCGCTGGACCAGCTTCTCCCCCAGCTGGCCGTCACCCCGGAGCGCGGCCTGACCGCGCCCGAGTACACGGCGCTCGGCCGGCTCAATGTGCCGGTCGGCCTGGTGGACAAGCCGTTCGAGCAGCGTCGCGACGTGCTGTACCGGGACTTCTCCGGCGGTGCGGGCCACGGTCTGTTCATCGGCGGTCCGCAGTCCGGCAAGTCGACTCTGCTGCGCACGCTCATCTCGTCGTTCGCCCTCACCCACACGCCCAGCGAAGTGCAGTTCTACTGCCTGGACTTCGGCGGTGGCAGTCTGATCGCGATGGAGGAGCTGGCCCATGTGGGCGGGGTGGCAAACCGGCTCGACGCGGAGAAGGTGCGCCGGACGGTCAGCGAGGTCGAAGGCATCCTGAACACGCGCGAGGAGTACTTCCGCGCGAACAACATCGACTCGATCCAGACGTACCGCCAGCGCAGGGCCGCGGGGCTGCTGCCCGATCAGCCCTGGGGTGACGTGTTCCTCGTCATCGACGGCTGGGCGACCTTCAAGATGGACTACGAGCTGCTGGAGGCGGCCGTCACCGACATCGCGACGCGCGGTCTCGGCTTCGGTGTGCACGTGATCCTGACCGCCAGCCGTTACACCGAGGTGCGGCCCGCGCTCAAGGACATGCTTCAGAACCGCATCGAGCTTCGGCTCGGCGATCCGACCGAGTCGGAGATCGACCGCAAGGTCGCCCAGAACGTTCCGAGCACCATGCCGGGCCGCGGCCTCAGCCTGGACAAGCTGCACTTCATGACGGCGCTGCCCCGAGTCGACGGCTCCTCGGAGACGAAGGACCTGTCGGAGGCGACGACGATCCTGGTCCGCGGTGTCAACGACAACTGGCAGGGCGGCCACGCCCCCTCCGTTCGGCTGCTGCCCACCCTCCTGCCGGCGGACCGGCTGCCCCAAGGATTCCAGCACCCGGAGCGCGGGGTCGCCATCGGCATCGACGAGTCGGCCCTCGCGCCGGTCTTCGTGGACTTCGAGACCGACCCGCACTTCATCGTGTTCGGTGAGAGCGAGTCCGGGAAGTCCGCGATGCTCAGGCTGCTCATCAAGCAGATCACCGAGCGCTACAGCCCGGACCGGGCGAAGATCGTCATGGGTGACTACCGGCGCGCCCACCTGGAGGGTGTGCCGGAGTCGCACCTCTCGCGCTACTGCGCGTCGGCGCCCGCCCTGACGGAGACACTGGAGGGCCTGGCCGGCTCCATGCACCGTCGTATGCCAGGCCCGGACGTCACACCCGAGCAGCTGCGCAACCGCAGCTGGTACAGCAGCCCCGACGCGTTCGTCATCGTCGACGACTACGACCTGGTGGCGACGGGCATGAACCCGCTGGCCCCGCTGCTCGAGTACCTTCCCTTCGCGCGGGACATCGGCCTGCGCGTCATCATCGCGCGTTCCTCGGGCGGCGCCAGCCGGTCGCTGTACGAGCCGGTGATGCAGCGCCTGCGTGAGCTGGGCGCCCAGGGCATCGTGCTCTCCGGCGACCGGACGGAGGGCGCGCTGCTCGGCAACATCACACCGTCGCAGCTGCCGCCCGGACGCGGGTACTTCCACACGCGCCGGCGTGGGGGGCAGCTGATCCAGACCGGGTGGCTTCCGGCTCGTTACTGACGTTCTGTCACACTACGTACGGCGACCCGTTCGGAGGGGCGGCACCTGCCGGTGCCGCCCCTCCGGCGTGTGTGGGGTTGGAGGGGATGAGGAGCGGGGGTGGGTCCGACCCCGGTGCGCCCGCTAGGGTTACCCGTCGAGCAAGTGTCGATTTACGGGGGCAGTTGTGAGTAACGACGGGTTGCGCGCCGATCCCGCGGTCCTCAAGGCCGAGGGCTTCAACATGTTCACGGTGGGCCAGAACTTCGGCAAGGCGGTGGAGCGCCTGCAGAAAGGCCTCGGCGCGCTCGAAGGCGGCAGTGGGGCCACCCCGCCGTGGGGCGACGACGACATCGGCGAGAAGTTCGGGGTCGCCTACGAGGGCCTGCGCGACGGCATGTACCAGTCGATGGGAAGCCTGGCGGAACGGCTCGCGGGGATGGGGCTGGCCTTCACCGAGATGGGCGTGCGGCACGAGCGGAACGAGGGCGACGAGGACGCCGCCTGGCAGAAGATCACCACTCAGTACGACGGCCAGGTGGAGATGCCGACGGGGCCGCACCACATACGTCGTCGCCAGGAGGCCTGATCCCTGATCGGTCGCCGTCACCGTCAAGAGACCTGATCCGTCGTCGCACAAGCGGCTTTGTCCGTCCGTCGTCGCACAAGCGGCTTGGTCCGTCCGTCCTCGCCAAGCGGCTTGGTCCATCCACTTCAAGCCGCTTGGCCTGCAACAGATTTGTGACAGCAATCCACTGAAGTTGCCTGCGGGTGAGTACGTAAGCTGTGCGTACGGCTGTTCCATGCGCGATCTCCCTTGATGAGTGAGGGAGTTGGACGCCGGTTGGCGACGGGGGTGTGTGTGCTGTGTCGATGATGCTGCCGGACGAACTCGAATGGGTTCTCGAGATGCTCGGCTACCGCTGGCCGACGGCAGACGAGGACAAGCTCAGAGACTCCGCTGCCCTCTGGCGGAAGTTCGGCGACGACGTCAACGAGCTGCACACCTCGGCGAACGCCAGCGCCAGGACGGTGGTGGCCCACAACGCCGGCGAGTCGATCGACAAGTTCACCAAGACCTACGCCAAGTTCGACGGCGGCAACGGCTCGGACGGCTACCTCGCGAATGCGGCACAGGCCGCCTACACCATCGCAAACGTGATGGAAGCCTGCGCCTACCTCGTCGTATTCGCCAAATGGGCGGTGATCGCCCAGCTGATCGCCCTGGCCTTCGAGATCGCCGCCGCCCAGGCCGCCGCGCCCTTCACCTTCGGCCTGTCCGAAGTCGGCGCGCTCGGCGCCACCCAGGTCACTCGCCTGATCGTGCGCCGCCTTCTCGACGAGCTCAAAGAGGCGCTCATCGAAGCGATCGTCGAGGCGATGAAGGAACCCGCCATCTCGGCCATCGAGGCGATCATCACCGACCTCATCCGGCAGACGGTGAACGTCGGCTTCGGCGCCCAGCAGGGCTACGACCTCGGCCAGACCGTCAAGGCCGGTAAGGACGCCGGCTGGGATGCCATCAAGCAGACCCCGCAGACCCTGGCCGAGGGCGTGCGCGACAGCCTGGGCCAAAAGGCCGGCCACCGCTTCCACCACGCCATCGACAGCCGCATCGACGGCTACCACGGGTCGGGTACGGGGGACGGTGACGGTGGGGACGGCGGACACGAGGGGTCCGACTCCTCGTCGAGGTCGTCGTCGGACTCGGACTCGGATTCGGGGTCCTCGTCCGGCTCCTCGTCGTCGACGTCGTCCGACGACTCCGGCTCGTCGGGATCGGACTCGTCGTCGAGGCACTCGGACACGAATTCGGATTCGGGTTCGGGTTCGCGTTCGGACTCGGACTCGGGCCCAGGGAGGAACATAGGCAGCGGGATATCCGCCGACACCGGGGGCGTCGGCGTTCACACGCCGGATGTGGGCGTGGGCCCGGACTCCCACCCCGGCACCGACTCGGGATCAGATTCCGGGTCCGGCTCCGGGCCGGGGCAGAATCCTTCCTCCTCGGATCTCCCGACCTCGAGGCATACGACGTCGCTGGCGGACTTCGACGACCCCTCACCCGCCGGGGCCTCGCACAACGGCTCGAACACCGACACCTCCTCCGGTGCTCCGAGCACGTCCGGCCCCACCGGCGCCGGCCACTCCTCGGTGTCCGGTATCTCCTCACCGACCCCGCACGCCACACCCACCCACGCGTCGTCCGGCGGCGCGGCGTCCCCGCCGGGTGGCGGCAGAGGCGGCGGGATCGGCACGTCGATCGACAGCCTGGCCGCCAGTGCCCCCACCCAGTCCCATGCCACCCCCGCGCCCACCGCGACCGATCACTCCCCCAGCGGAACCGGCGGGCGTCCGGACGGCAACTCGGGCATGCCGACCTCGCCCACGCCTCCTTCGACGACGAGCGGCGGGCCGGCCCCGCGCGCCGCCGCGAGCACGCCCGGCAGCACCTCCTCCACGCCGGGCCCCACCAGCCCGACCTCCAGCCCGGGTCCGACGAGGAATCCGTCCTCCACCACACCCAGCACCCCCTCGCCGACGGGAACCGGTCCCGCGTCCACCCCCAGCCCCACGTCCTCGACGACGCCCCGGACACCCCAGGCCGCGACGCCGGACGGCCGTACATCCGGCGCGGGGGACGGCCGAATACCCGGCACCAGCGACCGGCGGACCCCCGGCACGCCGGACGGCCGCATCCCGACGCAGCGCACGCCGGGCACCGCCCCGGACGGCCGGACGGCGCCCCGCGGCACGCCTGGCACCACACCGGGCGACCGGACTCCGCCCCGCACCACCCCCGACGACCGCACGGCACCGCGGAACACCCCGGATGACCGCACGGCGCCCCGCGACCGGACCACGCCTCGCACGGACGACCGGACGACACCCCGGGCGGACGACCGGACGACCCCCCGCAACGTCACGGACGACCGCACCGCCCCCCGCAACACCCCCAGCACCACACCCGGCGACCGCACCGCCCCCCGTAACACTCCTGACGCAACCGACACCCGGACAACACCCACCCGAGGCCAGAACCCGAACGCGAACTCGGACCCGAGTTCCAACTCGAACTCGAACCCGAACTCGGGGACGAGCCGCACCCCGAACCCCAGCTCGAACCCCAACTCGAACCCGGCCCAGAACCGAGCCACGAACCAGAGCCCGAGTCAGAGCACCCCGCCCCCCACCTCGTCCAGCACCGGGCCGGAGCGGACCTCGAACCCGAGCAACCAGGCCGCCAATGGATCCGGCACTCCCGGCACGCAGAACCCGCCGGGCACCCGCCCCACCCCCAACAGGTCACCGAACCAGCCGGCGGGCACGGCACCCGGCGCCCCTCCGCACCCGAACGCCCCGCAGCAGCCGGCCTCCCAGCACAACACGTCACAGACGCCGGAATCCGGGACGGACAAAACACACGACCCCCAGCACCACCAGGTGACGCCGGTCCCGATCCACACCGTCGTCCCCGGCGCGACACCGCCGCCACACGCGACAAGTGCCACACCGCAGCCACCGGGCGCGCCCCACGCCGACCCCGGCCCGTCCACTCAGCACCACCCGCACCAGGACAGCCTGGACGACATCCGCAACGACCTGGACCACTACCCCGGTGGCCTGACCGAACCACACCCCGACGACCAGCACGCGCTGGTCAACGCGGTGCCGCACAATCCCGACGGCACCCCGCAGCGCTTCCCGGACCCCTTTGCCCAGTGGTCCCAACTCCAGAACGACGGCGGCAACCAGGTCCCCGGCCGAAGCAACAACTGCGCCGACTGCTCCCGCTCCTTCCTCGAGACCTGGTACGGAAACCCCCAGGTCTCAGCCCCTCGTACCCTCGACCTGGACGAACACGGCAACCCCGACCTCTGGTCACCCGAGAACAACGCCAACGCGAACCAGATCCGGTGGTCGGGCGCGGAACACACATACGCCGGCACCGGCAGCGACCCCGACACCCCCGCCCGCATCGCCTGGGACCTCCACCAGGCCGGCCACGGCGCCGCGGCCATCGTCCAGGTCGACTGGCCGGGCGGAGGCGGCCACGCCTTCAACGCCGTCAACTACCACGGCAACATCATCTGGATCGACACCCAGAGCGGAGAGGTCAGCCACCAGCCCCTCCACATCCCCAACGCGGACCGCGTCTGGCACATCCCCCTCGACGCCAACCGCAACCCGATCCACCCCACCCCGACGGACACCACCACCTCCCACAACGAGTCGGACAACCCCCAAGAGGGAACCGGCACTCACCACCAGGAGTCCGACAACTCCTTCGAGCAGAACGAGAACCACAAGGCCCCCGAACCGCACTCGTCAGACGAGACCTCGAAGCAGACCCCCGACGAGACCGACACCAACCCGGAAGCCACGACCACCCCGAACGAAAACTCCTCTGACGACACCAACAGGCACACTGAGGACAGCTCACCAAAGGCCGAGCAGGGGCCGACTCACGCGGACACACCGAAGCCCGATGGGCCTTCAACACGCCATCCGTCCGAGCCCACACACGAGTCGGGCCCCAGGCCCACGCGCACCACCGCTGAGAGCGGCAACGGATACGAAGGCGACCACGCAACGCCCCCCACACGGCGCGACGAACGGGCGCCGGAAAACGCCACCCGAACCGACGCGGCCGACACGCGCACCACCCCTGGCACCGCCGATCCGACCCGTGAGCATCAGGCGCCTTCGCCGACCGACCGCTCCACCAACACCGACACGCGCCCCGTCACGAACGACACGACACCTCCCGGGCCCCATGCGGCACCGACCGAGCCGACCACCGATCGCGGCCTTCCTCGGCAGTCTCCTGCCCCGGACCTGCGCACAAACGAGACAGCGCCCCACCGGCCGCCCAGTGGAAGCGCAAACAGCCCAGGTCCAGGTGCCACACCCTCAGCAGGTCATCACGCCACACCCAGCCAGCCATCGGCCGCACCCGCCGGCCCGCATCACGGAGCACCGCAAGAACCTGCGGGCGAGGGCTCCTCTAGATTCCATGCAGAAGAAGTGCGCGGGTCAGCCGAGTTCGGCGAGCGCCAAACAGCTACTCACACGCACTTCGATATGCCCCTAGAAGAGTCACAACGAATACTTCGGGAAACTCACCATGTATCACAAACAGACCTCGGGCCAGTCATCGACAACGTCCACCGATGGGCAAGAGACGGCTCACTGGCCCGCGTTGTGGAAGAAGCGCGCAGCAATGGACGCCTAAGCCAGTCGCAACTCAACAAGATTCTTGGCGAGAAGTTCAGGAAACTCAACCCTGAGCAGAAGATGGCCGTTGTCGCGGGTATCGCTCGCATCAGTAACACATTCCATGAAGCTCACGCTGCAGGCAACAGCCCCATAGCCGGCGACCCAGAACGACGCCGACCCAAAGGGGTCAAGAACGAAATAAACCCCCTCCCGGGTGTATCCATGCACGAAAATCACGACGTACGGCGCATGAAGGAGGGCGACAGCAAATCCCCAGCCGACGCGCGAGCTCGCGATTACGCCGTAACTCACGAGGCGGATAGTGCAGACCCTGCAGACAAGGAAAAGAAGGAGAACGAGTTCGAAAAACTCTGGAAACAAAACAAAGACGGCAACATGCGACCAGACATGTCAGGCAAGAACTATGCCGTACTCGAGGTTCACGAACAGGTCGGCGACAGAGTCGAAGTCAACTACGTAATCGACTCTTCGATCCCAGGGAGTGATCGCTACCACCACGATCACTCGGAGCCACATCTGGGAGAATGGATGAGGAGCGTGGAAGCCAGTCACCCTGGCCGGTTCAAGACTGTGGCCTTGTTTACCGAATTCGAGCCGTGCGGTGACAGGACGGGAACCGGCGGGGCCAACTGCTCGGACTATCTCAGCCATGACATGGAGCGCGATCCTGGAGCCCCCCGCGCACGCACAAAGACAGCACGCGAGAACCGCCCCGAAGAAGTGCGAATGAATCCCCCTAAGAGTGATCTACGCATATCGTACGGGATCGGTTATCGAAAAGGGGCTATGGGGCACGAAGCAGCTGCCCAACAGGGCGAGTACGCGAGCCCTGCCGAGAAGCGGGAAGCGGTGAGGCAGGGCAAGGCCCTCGACAACGCCGAGCGTGAGCATGTGAAGGCACTCACCGACGAGCAAATGGTGAAGTATCGCGGCGAGTGGCTGAGGGCCTGGATGAACGCAGTAGGGCCAGTCCAGGGGAGCAGCTGATCTCCTGAAGCCATGAGTTACGTTAGGTAGTTACGAGGGCGCGGCAGGCGGAAGCGAGGACTGAGGGCCAAGTGCATCTGACACCTGAGCGAGCGGTTGAGCGGGTCGAGACCTGGCTGGCCGAGCCGCATCGCTTGTACGAAACCCTTGCAATCCGAGGAGAGGCGGGGGCCGGAAAAACTGGACTCCTGCAAGAGCTGTCCGGCCGTATGCCCGATGCCGTCTATGTGGACTGTCATGGGCTGACCGCAGAAGATGTGGCACGCCGTCTGCTGGTGGCATGGGGCGTCAATGCCGCTCCAACGTCCCTCGTCTCAGGCGCTCAGAGGATCACGAGCGGTGGGGTCGCCCTCCTTGCGAATGTTCAGTGGGCGGACGGGTTCGTCACCTCCAACGAAGCCAGCAGGATCAGTCAGCTCGTGACCCGCACTCTCAAACGGTTCTCGCGGCCACCTGTACAGTTCATCGTAGAACGGTCCTCAGACAGGCCGTGGGTCCTCGCTCCCGGCCGAAATGACATTGTCCTCAGCCCGCCACCCAGCGATGAGGATCGATGCGCCGACCTGGCGAGGCTGCTTGAACTGCATCCTCCGCTCTGGGTACTGGCCGCAGCCGAACTTCGCGCCGTCTCGCTCCCTGTCTGGGCAGAGCTGTGCCGGTGCCTCGGCGTGCAGGCATCAGCTGGCCAACTGGAAGAGCTGACGGAAACACGCACGGAACTCCTGGCCACCTCGGAGGTTGCGGGAGCCGTAAGGGAGGTCGGTTTTCGGGCGGAGTCCGATCGCTACCGACTCAGGCGGCTCCATACCGTCGACCACGGATCGCTGCTCGCATCGCTCTTGCGACGGCTGCATACGCAGGGAGCATCGTCCAACAACGCAGCTGATCCCCTCGCCCGGTATGCAGCCCAAGCAGTGGGCCTCCATGCCGCTCAGGCCGGACTGCTCGAGGATGTCTTGGCGGACGGGTCCGTGCTGGCGAACCTCGAGGCAGCTGGTCTTCTGCAAGGCATAGCCGCAACCTGGCCGAGTGGCGTCCCACAGATGAGCATCGCCACCGACATCCACTACCTGGAGCAGTTGGGGCTCGCCGCCGCACCCCACGAGGAGTGGGTCGCCTGGCTGCATCATTGCGCTCTCAATCGAGACGACGAAAGGCTGGCTCGTGCGATAGCAACTGAGTCAGGGGTCGCGCTCCCATGGAGGACTGTCTGGACCAACTGCCGGCCCTTCGGGACCTTCGGCCGGTTCCGGGAGCCAACGGCAGAGCGGTCCGATGCACCATCGGACCAGAGATTTGGAGCGCAAGAGCTGGTCAGTCTGCTGGCAGAGAGTCATTCCTGGCCTCTTCTCGAGACTGGGCCGCGCGTCCGGCACATCTTCGATGGACGCGAGGACGCCTTCCGTCCCTTCAGAAGCAAGAGGTTGGCAGAGTCAGAATGGTTCGTTGTCGGGCCGTCCGGCCCCTTCGTGGTAAATGTGAACTCCGCCGCCAGTCAACAACCACACCTCACAGCGCTCCCGGCCCCCTTTGTGGGCCCTATCACCCAGGCGGGCCTCTGGAACTGTCCTCCGCAGGCACTGGCCGAGGGCGCTCCTGACCGAGCTTGGCTCGAATCCACTTTTGGGATGGGCACATGCCGCCCGCTGTCACAGGAAGACTTGCCGCCCGGCCTCAGCGACTCAGACAGCCGGAACTTCCTCACCAGCGTCGGTCTGCCCGCATTGTCAGAGCAACTCCCCTTCTTCCGCACTGCTGACCTGGGCAAGACAGGTCTGGTTCAGGTTCAGTGGCCTGCTGACGCAGATCTACCCAATAGCGAAGGTCCCTTCTACTACCTGGGAGAATGGACCGGCGGCCGGGTACTTCTCGACGGATCCACAGGTGCTGTCGTCCAGGACTACAGCACCGGCTATTCGTCTGTGGCCGTTGCGACGGGTCTACGGCAGTTCTGCATCCTCCTCCGTCTGTACCATGAGTTCCTGATCAGTGATTTCAGCACGCCCGACGAACGAAGGGACGCGCGTCACAGTCTGCGGCAGTGGGCGGAGGAGATCGACCCGGTGGTCATAGACGCCGATCATTGGGAACAGGTCTTGGATGGGGACTTGGACAACTGGGGTACCGAGTAGTACCCCGTCGTGTGGCCGACGAAGAATTGCTCGCCAAGTCGGCCGCCGGTGGCGTCCTGTAGTTTGATGGACCCACCGGCCGCATACTGTGCGCCTGCTGATCAGCCCGGACTGCGTCACCATCCCACGGTCGCCGACATGGATACGCGGGGCAGGGGCACTATTCACCTACTTGAGCACCTGTCGGACAGCTCGCTCATTCCTCCCGGCCTGACAGACGAAACCGCACTCCAAGTGCTTGCCGACATCGGCCTCCCCGCCATGAGAGAGAAGGGAACCGAATTTCAGTCAGGCGATGAGCGATTCCTGGAGGAGCTGCCATGGCCCAGCGAGGTCGAGCCACCCGAGGAGACCGGGCCTTTCTTCCGTATCGCTCTGTGGATGGGTGGCGTGGTCGTCATCGACGGCCCCAGCGGGCACGTACTGCGCATCCCTCACGACGCCGAAGAAAGCGGCCTCGACGGCGCCCTTCTCGCCAACGACTTGGACCGCTTTCTGAGAATGCTCACTCACTGGATCACGGGTGCCCGAATCCTGGAGCACTTGGACAACGAGGATGAGGCCCACCTACTGCGCCAGCACATCGACGATGCGCTCTGGGACATCGACGACGAAGGCGCCGACGCCGGCGCCTGGAAGTACGCGCTGTACAACGAATGACGATCGTCCAGGCACGTGGAGGACAGGAGCTCAGAATTCGATTCCGCCAAACCGATATCGTCACGCGGGGCGAGGCGGGGTTCCGCACCGCCCCGGGTGAGCACCTAACGCCGGATAGCCGACACGGCCAACGTCGCCCTATGTGGCACTAGAAGCCATCCACGCCCAGTTCGGTGATGCCCGCGTAGAGCCAGCTCCACAGGATGCCGCCGGGTGTCTGCTGGTCGAGCAGGCCCGGGGCCAGCTCGTCTACCTCGTCCAGGAACACCTGTGCCACTGCCTCCTGGTCCTGCTCCACCGGATAGGGGTGCCAGCAGGCGTTGCTGTAGCGGTAGACGGCCTCAAGGACGCGAGTGAACACATCGAGGTCCGGTGCGAGCGGCACCAGCGTGCGGTTGGTCGGGCCGTCCAGTCGGCTCCAGATGTACACGGAACCGTCGTGGCGGTGCAGATACAGCTCGCCATAGTCGCACGTGCCGAAGGCGATCAGGTCCGCGGCGGCCACACCACCGAGCACGCCGTCCTCGGACAGGGTGCCCTCGGCCGGAGGGCGCATGGCATCGGCCGAATGGGCCGTGAACTCGGCCCCGTGGCACGCCCACCACGCAGGCAGGCCGATGTCCCGCAAGTGCCGTCGGCTCCCGGGGTGTTCGAGCCCGTCGGGCAGAGCGGCCTCGGGCAGGCGAACCACGTGCCGTTCTCCAAAGGCGTCGTCGACCCGGGCCGCGCTGAGCGGACCCGCCGGCCGCCGCCGCGCCGGTTCGGGACCGGGCGGTGAGTCTTCGGACGACGTGGGATCGATCCCCTCACCGCACGGCCAGTCCCGCAGCACCTCCGCGTCGGTCTCAAGCACCGCTATGCCGTGCGCGCTCTCGACGAGATGACGGGTCCTGCCGCCCTCGACGGCGAACGCGACGGCGCCTGCCCAGCTCTCCGGGGCGGTCAGGTCCCAGTTGTGCAGTTCAGGCGCGTCGAGCGCCTTCGGCAACGCGGGCGCTTCCGCCAGCGCTCCTTCGTTCTGGACCTTCACCCTCCGGCCCGTCTCCGCATCGAGCCAGAGCGGCCCGCGCTGATCGACCACTTCGATGAGCTCCCGACCCTCGTACAGGCGGCGGTGGACCTGGTAATAGTCGCCGTTCAGGCTCGGGTGGGCCATGAACCAGTTGGCCGGCCGCCACCACGCCCACACCGTTCGCCAGGGCATCCCCGGCTCGACCGCCGCCGTCCGCTCGGCGTACTCCTCGTGGCCGGTCGCCTTCGCCGCGAAGTGCAGCCATGAGGCGAACTCGGCGGTCGAGACCTCCGAGACGCCGAAGATCGCTTCGGCCTGGAGGAAGACCTCGCGCCCCACGCTCTGGGCGCCATCCGCAGCGACGATGTGGTCGCGCACCGCCGCCCGGTCGGCGGTCAACAGCCGTGCGGGATCTGCCAGTACGTCGTCTAGTTCCTTGCACATGCGGCCATCCTGTCACCCACCGCCGACACCCCACCGGTGGCGGACGGCCTCCGGGTGGATGTGCACTCATCGGCCGGCGACGTCCGCGCTCACGCTGTTGACCGGGTCAGCGGGTAGGAGGAGGCCACTGGGCGTCGGGAATGCATGCTGCTTCCTGGGCGGCCATGACCTCGTCACCGTGCTCGAAGGCCCATGCGCCGACGGCGTCGATGGGCGCCAGCAAGGTCCGGCCCAGAGCGGTGAGCTGGTACTCGACACGTGATGGTGCGTCGGGGTGTGCCTGCCGGTCGACCAGTCCGTTGAACTGCAGTCGCCGCAGAGTCTCGGTGAGGACCTTGGAGCTGATGCCTCCGATGCGCTGCCGTAGATCGACCGGGCGCCTGGGGCCGTCGCGCAGCGCCCAGAGCACCACGGCGTTCCAGGTGTTGGAGAGCAGGTCGAAGGCGAGGCGGGCACGGCAGTCGGCGAGGAAGGCGTCGGTCGTCACGTACCAAATGGTGCCCGAACCGCCTTCTAGCGTCGGTGTGAACCGTCGAAGCAGGCACGGAGAGGGAACGCGTGATGAGAATCGGTGTACTGGGAACGGGCAACTTGGCCGACGCGCTCGCCACCCACTGGGTGCGGGCCGGGCACGAGGTGATCATCGGAGGACGGGACGCACACAAGGCGGCGCGGCTCGCGAAGCGCATCGGAGGCAGCGCGAAGCCTGCCAGTCTGCGCGCGGCGGCCGAGTCCGGTCGGGAGGTGGTGCTGGCCGCGCTGCCGTTCGGGGCGGGAGCAGACGTGGCACGGGACCTGCACGCGGCCCTGGAGGGCAAGGTACTGCTCGACTGCTCCAACCCGCTCGGGCCGGGCTTCCGGCTGCTGACGGAAGGAGGCCCCTCAGCCGCGCAGCAACTCGCCGCGGCGGCACCGGGAGCCCACGTGGTCAAGGCCTTCAACCTCTGCCACGAGGACGTGTGGCGCATGCGGCCGCCCGTCTTCGGCGGGCGACCACTGGCCGTGCCCATCTGCGGGGACGAGGAGACGGCCCTCGTGCGTGTACGCGAGTTGGTGCAGGACGTGGGCTGCGAACCCGTGGCCGGCGGCGGTCTCGAACGTGCGGGACTCCTGGAAGCGACCGCCGCGCTGTTCATCGCCCTGTGGGTCGGCGAGGGAGTGGATGCGCAGGCAATCGCACCTCCGCTGGCATACGCGGCCGGTCCGAGCCACCAGGAAACGGAAGACCCCGCCCACGGCCTCGGCGTGCCGCTCGGCGTCGAGTCGGGATACCGTCCCAAGGACATGCCGCAGGACAGCCGTGCCCAACTACCGTGACGAGGAGAGCAACTCCATGACTCCGGACCACCCGGCTCCCCCGACCACCCCCGAGGAAGCCCTGGCCATCGTCCGCAGCCGCTATGCGCAGCCGAAGCTGGCCGACGGGAGCCCGGCTCCCCTGCACGTCCACGAGTTCGACATCGGTTACCTGGTGTACGCGACGTTCCCGCCCACCACTGACGCCGAAGGCCGGCCGCGGCCCGCGGCGCCGGGCGGCAGCAAGATCGTGGTGGCCAAGGACACCGGTGAGACCGTCACCGTTCCCAACTTCCCGACCGAGTCCGCGATCGCCCTGTACCGCCGGCAGCGCGAGGCGCGTCGACCCGACGCATAGCCGATGAAGGGTCGGACCAGCCGACAGGTGATCCTGTGACAGGTGATCCTGGGGCCCGGGACCCTGGTGCCCGTGACCTTGGTGCCCGTGATCCTGGTCCCCGGCGGACGTTTCTCACAGCGCAGTCGAGCGACAGGGAGGTACCCCCTGATGCCCGGCCGCACGCCGCCGGCCCCTGCGATCGGCACCTAAGATCGATGTCGTACGCACATGCGACCGCAATGGCGGAGGACGGGGAACGGGGACCCATGACCGGCTCGACCGAGGACTACGCACCGCACCCCCACATAGGCGGCCGGACCGCAGCGTTGCGTGCGCTCGCCGCATGGCGCGCGGCCGCGCCCGGTGCACCGCGCGTGGTCGTGCTCACCGGCGGCTCCGGCAGCGGGCGTTCGCGACTGCTCACCGGCTTTCTGATGCTGTGCGAGCCGGAGTTCCGCAAGCGGCTGCCGCTGGATGCGATGGATCCGTCGACCGTGCCACCGGAACTGCCCGCCCCGGCAGTGCCGACCCCCGATGGACTGACCGCCGCGCAGGTGCTGTGGCTGCTCGCCGACCACTACGAACTGGACGCGACCAGCACGAAGGACGTGTTCGCCGAGATGGCCGCGCTCGACGAGCCGGTGACCGTCGTCGTGCCGGATGTCGACCGGGCCGGTCCGGTACGGGCCGCGGATGAGCCCGCCCGGCTCGTACGGGAGGTGCTCGCTCCCCTCGCCGCCACCGCGACGGTCCGGCTCCTGGCCGAGGTGCCGCGTCCGCTGGCCGCCGGGCTGGCCGCCGGTCTGCCGCCCGGCACCGTGCAGGTCATCGACCTCGACGCACCGGAATGGGCCGACCCCGAGGGCCTGGTGCTGCACGCCCAGGCCGCGCTCGACCCGGAGTTCGGTGCGCCTGAGCTGCCGTTCACTGTCGACCCCGCCGCCCGCCTGGCCCTGGCCGCGGCCATCGGCCGGCGAGCGGGAACGAGTCCGCTGGTCGTCCAACTCGCCGTGCAGGGCATCCTGATGGCGCCCGAAGGCTTCGACCCCGCGGATGAGAACCGGCTGCCGACCTCCGTCGGCGAGGCTCTCGATCTGCATGCCGGACGGCTCGGCGCCGACCCGCAGACGCTACGGCTGCTGCTGGCGCCGCTCGCCCTGGCCGAGGCCGACGGCATACCCGTCCACCTGTGGGGGCGGCTGGCGAGTGCGGTCGCCGGGCGGGATATGAGCGGGGCGATTGCGGGCGGGATGCTGCTCGCGGGACCTTTCGTGCAGCCTGTGGAGCAGCGGGAAGGGCGGGACGCGGAGCGTGGTACGGGCACGGGCGGGCGGGAGAACGGTCGGCCTACGCTGCTCCGGCTGCTGCACCCGGCTCTCGGTGACGAGATCCGCGCCGGTCTGCCGAACATCCGCGCCGCTCAGACGCAGATCGCGATGGCGCTGCTGGAGGCCGTGCCGGAGCAGGACTGGAGCAAGGCCGATCCCTACGTGCGCGACCACATCGCGGGTCACACCCTGGAGGCCGGTCTGCTGCCCCAACTCCTCACGGACCCGGGCCTGTTCGTGCACGCCGACCCGGTATCACTGCGCGCCGCCATCGAAGCCGTACCGGTGGAGACGCTCGGCGCACCAGCCCGTACGTATCTGCGTACGGCCCCCCTGCTGACCCGTACCCAGGCGTCCGCCCCGCTGCGCGCCGCCCTGCTGGAGACCGCGTTCGTCGAGGACGGCCTGCCCGAGTACGCCGATGCCCTGCACCGGCTCGCCTTCGAGCTGCCCTGGCGGACGCTGTGGAGTCTGCCCGTCGCCGGCGTGAGCGCCGTGACCGTCGGCAGTCTTCCCAGCCCGGAAGGTCCGGCCACTCCGGTCGCCGTCCTCGCCGTACCCGCCGACACACCCGGCGCTCGCCCGCTCGGAGAGACGGGGGAAACGGGGGAAGCGGATGCGACCGGGGAGGCTGGGGAAACGGCCGCGGAGACGGAACAAACCGGCGAGCCCGGGGACACACGCGGCTCCGCAGTACTGATCCACGGTCTCCTCCGGCCCGCTCCCGATTCCCTCGGCGACGCAGATCCCGCCCAGGTCCTGCGCCCGTCCGAGGACGAGCGGGCGGCCGCCCCGCTGGGGCTCAGCCGGGGCGCCGACTATCTGCGCGTCTGGGACCGGGCGAGCGGGGATGTCGTGGCCGCGCTGATCTCCGACACGCCGTTCACCGCCGCCGATCTCTCCCCCGACGGTGTCCTCCTTGTCGCCACCGAGCACGGGGCGAAGGCCCTCCTCATCCGTGCGGCGGCCTCGGCGATAGCCTCGAAAGCCTCATAGACACACGACGGACGTCCCCTCCCCCCTCCTCACTCCTCCCTCCCCCCTCCTGTCCTCCCCCTCGACCGACCTCGAAGGAGCCACCCCGTGACCAGCCAGGAGCAGGCGCTCGCCATCGCCGACCGTTGGCTCAACCCGGAAGGCTCGGCGGCGCCGCGCCGTGAGGTCGGGATGCAGGAGTTCGACCTGGGCTGGGTCGTGTGGCCCGCGCCCGCGGCCCCCGAGCAGGACCCGGTGACCGGGGAGCGCCGGCCGCCCGCCGAGGTCGGCGACGCGTGCGGGGTCGTCGACCGTCGTACCGGCGAGCTGACGGTCTGGCCGTCGGCGCCCGTCGAGGAGGTCGTACGGATGTACCAGCAGAAGCAGGGCGGCGGCACGCAGGGCGGGGCCCGGAGCGGCGCCCCGGCGGGGGGTGCCCGTCCGGTCACGGGCCCGGGCAACACCGCCGTCTTCACCTACACCGACCCGGCCAACGGGGAGGAGACCACCCTCTTCCGCACCTCGGGGCCGGGCCTGCCTCCCGCCGAGTACCAGGCGTGGGCCGAGCTGCGGCGCATGAACGTCCCCGAGAGCAGTGTCCTCGCGATCCACACCGACCTGCGGCCCAGCCTGCTCCCCGGCGGCTACACCGCCGAACTTCTCAACCAGTTCCGCAACGCACAGATGTCATGCACGCAGAACTACGGAACTCATGCCGAGGATCGCGCGGAGGGCATCGCCGCCCTGGTCGAGCAGGTCGAGGCCATGCACCGGATGGCCGGCCAGCAGCCGCCGCCCCGCCCGCACCGCCTTCCCGTTCCCGCGCAGGTGAGGCTCGCGGAGCCGATGCGTGACGTGGCCCTTGGTCGCCATCTCGTGGAGGTCTTCGGCGAGGAGGGCGTACGTCGCCACGACGCCGACGACGTCGCCGACAGTCCGCTGCCCGAAACCGCCAAGTCGACGCTCACCTGGGCAGGGCTCCCCGCCGACCTTCCGCTCTTCTTCACCGCCGACCGGCCCGACGCCCCTCCGGCCGGCGGCCTGTTCACCGATGTCGCCACCAATCTGCGCGAGCGGCGCAGCCCGGCCGCCGAGGAGAGGATCGGCGCCCTGGCCCACCTGGTGCGGATCGGGTTCGACGGGGTCGCGGTGGTCGCGGTGCAGTGCCTGCCCGGTACGACGGAACCGGACGGACTCGGCGCGGTGTGGGCCGTGGACCCGGTCACCGCCGCCGCCCGCTACATCAACGTGTCGGCGGCCGCCTTCGCCCGCTGCCTGGCGCTGCTCGCCACCACGCGGCAGCGGATGCGTGGCCTGGACCCGGTCGCGGCGGGAGCGGCGGTGGCGGCGTTGCAGGAGCAGCTCGCCGCCATCGATCCCTCCGCGCTGGGAAATCCCGACACATGGTGGTCGCTGATCGTCGAGCAGATGTGGCACGGGCTGTTCTGACCGTGGAGGCGCCGGGTGGGCCACCGCCCGCGCCACCGGTCGCCCTGCTTGCTCAGTACAGCGAGAACCCGCCGCTGTGCCGCCCCTGGCTCTTCTTCCTGGACTGCGCGGCCTCGTCTTCCGAGCTCCTCGGCTCGAAGGCCCCGGACGAGGAGTCACCGCTCGCCGGCGCCTCCCCGTGCCTGATCTGCTCGCGCTCCTCCTCGGAGAGCGTCTCCCACTGCCCACGCAGGGAGGCCATGCCCTCGCCCATGGCGCGTGCCACCGCGGGGTCGTCCAGGGCCTCGCGCAGGGCGAGGCGGCCGGAGAGCAGCCTCTTCGCCGCGTCCTGCATGTCCTTGCCGGCACCCTCGGTCTCGGACAGCCTGCGCAGGGCGGAGTTCAGAGAACGTATCTGCTCCGGTTCGAGCGCCTCGTCCAGTACACCGCGGTCCTGCGAAGAGCCGTGCGGGGTGGGTGAGTTCTCGGGTCGCCTGGTCATGTCGCTTCTCCTCGCTGCCCTCGTCTCTCGGACACCCGAAGTATCTCCCGTCGTGTACGGATGCCATGCTGAGCCCCCACCGGCCGAAGAGGAGAGAAGGACCTCATCGTCATGGCTCAGACGCAGGGCACAGGAAAAGGCGAAGGTGTCGACCGTTCCCTTGCCGGTCTCGTCGGCAGAGCCTTCGGCCGCCTCGGGCGGGCGGGGGGCCTGGTCTTCCTCCTCGCGGGCCTCGCTCTGAGCGGATGGGGCGCGTACGAGGGGGCGTACCTGGCGGGTTGGGCGGGCACGCACGGCACCCTGACCGTGAAGCAGTGCGAGGTGAGCTATCCGAACAACGCCTCCCGCAGCAGCCGCAAGAACCGGCGCCCCATCCGCTGTGAGGGCATCTTCGTGTCCGACGACGGCAAGGGCAAGGACGCGGGCGCCGCGGTGCAGGTCAGGCAGCGGTACACGCCGGGCACCGAACTGTCGGTGCAGCAGACCGACGCGCCCACGGCGGACTCCTCCGCGGACGGCGCCTACGTCCAGAGCGGTATGGACCGAGCCTGGCGCTTCTTCGCCGCCTTCTTCGGCGGCTGGGTCCTCACGGCCCTCGGAGCCTTCTGCCTCGCCACCGGATACGCACCGTTCGGCCAGAGCCGCATCTCGTTCGACGCGGCATGGGAGACGGCAGGGCGGGGAGTGACGCGTCCGATAGTGATCGGGATGCTGGGTGTGGGGCTCGTCGGGGCCGGGGTGTCGTTCCTGGTGGGCTACTTCGTCTGACCTGCCCCGTTGGCGACCCGACCGACGTCGAACGGATAGCCTGCACTGGTCAATTTCCAGTTGACCTCGGTCCGTTCAGTCAGCACGCAGTCAACCACGGGGTTTTTCAGGCATGTCGACGCCGCCACCGCAGCATCCGAATCAACCGCCGTACGGGCAGCCTCAGCAGCCGTACGGATACCAGCAGCATGCTCCGTACGGGAATCCACAGCAGCCGCAACAGCCGCATCCGCAGCCTCAGCGCGCTCCTCAGCGCCCGCTGCCGGGAGGCCGGTTGCGGGTCGTGAAGTCCATCGCCGTCGTCGTAGCGATCTGCGGTGGTCTGGCCTACTACGTCTGGGACTACAACACCAGCCCCACCGGTGGCAAGGCGAAGGCGGAGGCGTCGGCGTCCGCGTACGCCGAGGCTCACGACCCGGAAATCGGCGACTGCGTCAAGATCAAGGACCCCAAGGGCGAGCCGCTTCCGACGGTCGTCGACTGTGACTCTCGCGAGGCCGAGTACAAGTTGGGGGAGATGGTCCCCGGCAAGAACATGGAATGCGGGTCGAAGTACGACTACGGCATTCAGTACCACAACGGGCAGAAGTTCAACTACACGTTGTGCTTCACCAAGGTCTGAGCTTCGGGTCGTCTCTTCTTCCGGCCGCCACTCGCAAGAGCGGGCGGCGGCCGACTCCCGGCCGCCAGCTCACCTGTAGAGCGTTCCGCGCGAGTGCTCGGCGACCGAATCACCGACGACCGCGCTCACGCATACGTGACGCCTCAGACACCGGCCGCGTCACCTCCGGCAAGGGGCACGACTGTGCTGGCGCCCGGCTGAGCCGGCGCCCGGCTGAGCCGGCGCCCGGCCTGCTGGGGCGTCACGACGTTTCCTAGACTTCACCGCATGTCGTTCTCCGGCGAACTCTCCCCCTCCCCCACCGCCACCGTCGTACCCACCGGTCAGCGAGCCGCGCGGCGGATGATCCCCCTCGGCATCGTCCTGACGGTGATCAGTGTCCTCCTCCTGTTCGGCGGCATAGCGGTGACCGCCGGGCTAGGGGATGGTGAGCCGAACCCCAAGGGGATCGGGGGAATCGTCATCGGGCTGTTCATGGGCTTCATCAGCGTCACCAGCCTGATGACCACCTGGGTGGCTCGGCGGTCCAGCGTGAGCGTGGACCGGAGGGGGTTGTGGGTCAGCAACGGCAAGGCTCAGAACGTCATCCCTTGGCAGAGTCTCGCCGGGGTCGGGGTGTACTGGAGCAAGGTGGGCAAGGGCCGTGTGAAGACATACTCCATCGAGCTATGCCCCAACGCTCCCATCGACCGCGACGACCCGATCCTGTGGCCCCTGGTCCGCGACGAGGAGCCACTGCAACCCGCCCTTCCCCGGCTGCGTTACCGCCTGCCGGTCCCCGCGAGTTCCCGGGTGGCGCTGGTCACGGCGATCCAGCGGCAGGTCCCCCGGTTGTGGCTCGGTGAGATCGAGCGTGAGGCCGGCTACATGGGCGTACCGGACCGCAAGGGGCACCGGGAGCGCACACAAGGATCCCCGCGCTGAAGAAGCGAGGCCACCCGACGGGTGCGGGGAGCAACCTCACCACGGCAGCCCCCACCGCACACAGACAGGCAGGACGTAGTCACCTTCGCGTCTCGGCGCCGAGCGGTCGCCCTCCCCTGCCTGAGACGCCGACCGGCGCGTCCCGCTCGGCACGTTCGCGCTCCAGCTCCGCTCGCTGCCGCGCGTCCCAGTCCGCGAACCGGGCCTTGGACTGCCGGCGTTCCGCGTACGTCTGGTCGTCGGCGGCCCGGCGGATCCCATCGAGCCGCTGATAGACGGCCTCGGTATAGCGCGGGTCCTGGAAGGCGTCCTTGACGTCGACGCGGCCGCTCAGCACCGCACGCGCCATGTCGCGCAGGTCGATATCGAGCGATGACGCGTCGGCGATGGCGCGCAGGGAGCGGTGCAGCCGCAGGGCCTGTTCGGGGTCCTGGGCGACGCCCATGAGTTCCTCGTACGGGATCTCCCGGTCCGCGGTCATGGGTCCGGCACGTCCTTCCTGTCGACGGTGAGAGCGGTGAATGCCGTGAAGGCCGTGAAGGCGGGAATAGCGGGAAACGCAGTCAGAGCGGTAGACCCGGTGAGAGGCGGCGGCGTCATCCGAACTCGCTTCGAGCCCACTCCTGCGCGCCCCCCGAGGAGCCGGAGGAACCGGCGGAGCCGGTGTCGGCCGTGGAGGCAGTGGCCGCCGCCCTGTTGGACGCCTGCGCGGTGCGCGAGGAGCCGAAATCCGCCGCGGAGACGGCATCCCCGGCGTCGTCGGACCCGCCCGTCGCACGGTCGCCGTGTCCGGCCAGCGTGTCAACACCCCGCTGTGCGCGATCACCGATCGCCCCGGTGACCTTCTCCGTCGCGCTGCCCACGGCGTTGTCCACGTGCCCCGACACGTCCGTGTAGTCGGCGAATGCCGATCCCTCGCCCCCGGTGACCTCATTCTTGAGGCCGTCCACGTACTCGCCGGCCGCCGTCTTGGCGACGTCCGCCGTCTCCGAGAGGTCAATGCCGGACCGCGCGTCGAAGTAGGTCTCGATGCTCTGCCGGCCCATGTTCTGCGCCATTCCGATGGCGACCTCTTTGGCCTTGTCCTTGGCGGCGTCGACAACCCGCTCCTGGACGAACTGCTTGGCCTGCTCCTTGATCTGGTCTTTGGCGAACTGCTTCACCTTCTCCTTGGTGACCTTCTCGAGCTGCTCCTTGGCGATCTTTTTGAGGGCGTCCATGGAGGCATGCTCCATGGCCTTGGTGATCGCCTCCATGACCTCCTTCTTGAGCTTTTCCAGCAGCTCCCGGACGACCACCCGCGCTGCCTGCGTCGCACCCAGCGCGCCGATCTCGGACAGTCCGAAGGTGAAGGGGGCCGACGCCTGCGCCGCGATGATCTCCACGGCCAGAGCGACGAGCTGCGCGATCACGGCGAGCTTCGCCGTGAGTACGGCCACCGCGGCCGCGTCGAAGGCGAGAGCGATAACTTCGCACGCGGTCCTGGCGTCCGGGATGTATCTGTCCTCGCCGTTCACGCCGGTATAGGCGCCCCAGGCCTTGCTGAAGCCGTCGATGGCCGAGCCGATGTTGCCGGCGATGACGGTGCCGGCGAAGCGTTCGCCCTGCGCCTGGATCTCTTCGAGTTCCGCACCGAAATTCCGCCAGGTCTCGGCGACCTCGTGAAGTGCTTCTTCGTCGACCTCGGGCCAGGAGTAGCCGAGGAGATCGAGCACCCAGACAAGCTCGCTGGGCAGTGTAAGCGACATGCCAATAGCCCCGTTTTTTTACAGTTAGCGGGAAATCCCGTTCATCAGCCCGTTGTTCGACGCGTCCACTCCGTCGTAGTTACGTGCCATGTCCTGCAAGTTGTGCCCGATCTGCTGGAGCCGTTCCGCAAGGCTCCCCATCGACGTCAGGATTCCATCGCGAATCGGCGTGTAGACCTGGCCGAAGACCTCCCCGAAGTCCGCGTCCTCCCATGGCTCCCCAAGCCCCTCGAGAGTGTCCGCAAGCCTCTTGGAGGCGTTCGAGAAATCACCCCCGAGGTCCACGAAGTTTCCGCCCTGCTTGCGGAGCACAGCAGTGTCCACATCGAAGGTTTCGAACTCCATTGCCTTCCCCCGTAGTTCACTCGCCGTAGTTCATATAGGACGACAGACCGATACCCTAGACTCCTCGCGCACGACCCAGCGAATCCGCCGGTCAAGAGATCGTCAAGTCTTCCAGGGGGACGACCAGCAGTGGTGACAGCACAGCCGCGTTACGGCAGCACAGGGAGCCTGTGGGCGGGAAGACTCCTCGGATTGGGACTGCTCCTCCTGGCAGCGGTCGCCGCCGCGGTGACCATTCCGGAACTGCGCAGCGAACTCGCCGGCGAGGGCATCGATGGAACCCTCACGGTTTCTTCATGCGAAACACACACGAAGACCCGCTACGGCACGCACAGGCGCACCACGGAACTGAAGTTCAGCTGCACCGGAACGTGGACCGCACAACACGGTGAGGCCACCTACCAAGACGTCGTGGTGCAAACGTCATCCCGTTTTGAAACCGGGGTGAAGGTCCCCGTGGTGCATGTGGACGATACCTTCGAGCAGCCGCAGGACCGGGACCCCGGACGCGACGCCGGGATTCTCGCGCTCTGCCTCTCCTTGACAGCATTCAGCGTCTACTGCCTCCTCACGGGCTTCGGCGTTCGCAATGGCCCCGGCTTCGCGGTCTCTTGGCAGCGTCTGCCGGCTCCCACCGTCACCGGCCCCCTCCTGGGCGGAATTTTCGTCCTGGGCATCCTGGCAGCGCTCGTTTGCGCACTCGCCCTGTGACGCCCGCATTCCATTCTGAGGAACACTCAATGACCCAAGTACACGGGAACACCGCGGCGAACTCCGCCGCGCCGGGAGGGCAGGCCGGCCTCGGCCGCCTCATCGGCGCAGGCCTGATCCTCGTAAGTATCGTGCTCCTGGCCCTCGGCGCCTTCCTCGGTCCCTATCGCTACGGCTCCTCCACACCGGGCAAGCTCACCGTCCAGACCTGCACCGTCGACTACAAGTACCGCTCCAGCACGTCGAGCAGTTCACGGAAGCGGACCAAGACCAGGTGGTGCTACGGCACCTTCACCGCCGACGACGGCAGCGCCAAGAACCTCAACGCCGAGCTCAGGAGCGACGCCCTGTACCCTCGCGGCCACGTCCTCGAGGCCCGCAAGTCCGGCGACACCTCCTACCAGCAGGACCACGGCTGGGTCGGCGCCATCGCAGTCGGCTGCGCGTGGTGGTTCGCCGCCCTGATCCCTCTCGCCATCGGCCTCCTCGGCACCGCCACCGGCTTCGCCTTCGGCGGCACCTCCGACGTCCACCGTGCCAGGCAGGAGGCGAGCCAGGGCCTGCTCCGCACCGTCTACGTACTCACCGCGGTGGGCGTGATCGGCTTCGCCATCAGCCTGCTGGTGGTGTTCTTCGCATGACGGAAGCCCCGGCGCGTCTTCACGTAAACGAGGGAGCGCCGGGGCCGACGTGCTCGCCACGGCACTGTCGCCGCACGACAGGCTGACCCTGCTACGAGATCTCAAGGGACGCCAGCACGAGAGCTCCAAGCACTTGTGCGTGCAGAGCCAATACTTGCCAAACGGACTGGATGAAGCGACGACGGGGCCCCTGTCAGCTACCCGCGCAGCAGAATCGGCTTCCGCCAATTACGCCTGTTGATGCCTGCCTGCTCCGCTCGCGCGATACGTTCCGGTCCGGCCTCCTCCCGCCTGGGGGCCAGCTTGTCCCAATCCGCAGGATTCAAGAACAGCATCGCATTGCTACCCGGCACGACCATCACCCCACCGAAAGCAAGGTCCCCTGCGACCCACACCCCGTTCTCCGTGCCCTCCGGCCAACGGCGACGACCGGCGGCATTGATCGCTTTCATCAATGGAGCCCCGTGCTCGCCCCGCGTAGAGATCTTGACCTCAAAAACAGTGCCGTACTCGGTCCAGAGCGAACTCTTCTTAACCACGCGTGTATGAAATTGAAGAGGGTAGTGGAGCAGCACCTTCCGACATTGGGCCAGTCGGACGCCGGCCCAAAGACGGTAAGCCGTAAGGATCAGCAAGAACATTGCAGGGATGACGGGCAGCACTAGGAACAAGCTGTTCGGGGCGCCCGCCCCGTAAAGAGCCATCGGCACCGCAATCAGGACCGCGATAACGACTATTCGCACAGCAAGAAGCTTGACCAAGGCGATGTAATTCTGCTTCATCACCTGCTCGACATGCACGGCCTCGGGCGTGGCAGTTCCCGGTGGACTCTCCGACATCTCATCTCCTTCCGGTTCTGGTGTTCAACTAACCGAAGTCATTCCAGATAGCATCGGCAGCCCCAGAATCCGGAATGACGCTGCCGCTGGCTGCGGAATCCATAAGCGCGGGATCGGTGAACGACAGAGTGTGCGCGACGCCGAGCAGTACGTCCCGATAGGAATCAGCGAGATCCACTGCGGATGTCACCAACTGCACCACAGCGATGTCGCGTGTGCCTGGGCCGGTCACCGCAACTGTCCCCTGCCAGACCGTACCCTCCGGGGGCGTGTCACTACCCTCGGGCGGCACGCCCGGTGCGGGCGCGCATCGCCTCTTCTCCGCGAGGAAGCCCGTTCCACACGGCAGCTCCAGCGGCCGCATGCCTTCGTCCGGCCGGTCGGCGGCGGTTCCCGCCAGACTGGCGAGTACGAGCTTGGCGTTGACAGCGGTTACCGGGAAGGTTGAGACGGTAAGCACGGAGGATGTGAATCCCTCACCCTCGGCCGGGTGCAGGCCCATTGCGCACCCCAGCACGTTCTGCGCGTTCAGCAGACCCACGACGCCTGTGTAGAACCGCACGACGCGTTCCGCGCGGTCGCGCAAGTCGTCCGGCAGACTGAGTATCTGCTTGATCAGTTCCACGACCCGTTCGACGGGCGGGTCGAGGTCCAGCTGTAGATAGCCGTGCGGGAGTCCGTACCAGAGGACGGGCTTCGGCTGGGTCCCTGCCTCGGTGAAGACATCAGTCACTGTGCGATCAGCCCTTCAGGCGCTGCGATTTTCTCTACACCCATCCCAACAGCCCCGCAATGTCGTGCAGCGTGGCAGCAGCCTTCGTGCTTTCTGCGGTGTTGTGTTCGGCGCCGTCATCGGAAACCAGTCCCAAGCTCTCCGCAGAGGACACCAGATTCGCCGCGACATTCAGACCGCTGGCGCTGATCGCACCCATCAGCTTGCCCGAACCACCGGCGCTTTCCCCTGCAAGACGCCACGCCTCGGCGGTTTCGTCTGCGGCACTCTTCGAGAAGGCGGGGACAATCTCCCTGGCGAAGGCGCCAACCTTCTCGGTGTTTGACACAGCTACGCCCATTCTGCCCGCCATGCTCACACCCTCGGCCACTTCCCTCGCCGCCATCCCCAGGGCCTGTCCTCCCGGGATCATGCCGACTGTGTCACCGGCAACGGAGGCCCATGCGGAGAACATGTCCATACCGCTCCCGCCGCCGAACAAGTCGCTTCTGAACTTCGGATCGGCCAAGTTCTTGGACATGGACGCCGCACTCGCCACCGCCGCGATGCCGGCCAACAGCGGAGTCAGCGGCGTAGGGAAGAGCGCCAGCAGACCGGCGATGGCACCGATCGTTCCCGCATGTTCCAGCAGGAAATCACCAGTTGCCTTGATGCCTTCCCAAATGGCGTCGACGGCCTTGCTCAGCCAACCCGGCTCCTTCGGTGCCAGTTTGTCCGTGGCATCGTCGAGTGACTTGGCGATCGTCTCGGCGTTGTCGGCGTGTGTGGTCTCCAGCGTCTGTGCCTTGGCAATGATGTCGTCGTACTCGCCGTTCGCCTTGTTCAGCGCGATGGTCGCTTCGTTGAGGCTGCGCTCAGCCGCACGCAGCCGCGCCGTCGCCGCGTCCGCCTCTTCCTGAGTGGGGAACTGCTGGCCGGCGAGCTTGAGGTCCGGGTGCTGCTCGGCCTGAGCGTGACGTTCCTTGGCCGATGCGATCGCGGTCTTCTTCTCGGCCGCCGCATCATCGTACTTCCTTGCCAAGTCGCGATTGGACGTTAGACAGCCGTCCCAGCTACCGAGTTGCGCGGACGCCTTTTCCAGGGAGCGGGCAGCATTCTTGATGTAGGTCGGAAGCTCACCATCGATCGCCTCGCGGAAGGCCTTCGCCGCATCACCTTCCCAGTAGCTGCTCTCGCCGATCAGCTTCTCGAGCTGTGTGTGGCAGCTACGCAGCGCGGTGGCGGCGGAAGCGACCTTTTGCCTCAGCGCGTTGACTTCACTGGGTATGCCGGGTACAGGGTTCCAGCCGAGGTTGGGGTAGGGATTCGCCGCCATTACTTCGCGCTTCCCCCACCTGAAGTGGCCTGATCTGCAATGTGCTTGAAGGCCTTCTCCAAGGCTTCCTCGACCTCTTCGTAGCTCTTCTTGTTGGACTTCACGCCTTCACTGACGGCGTCGATCATCTGCTTGGTCTGCTCGGATCCGTACTTCCAGCGTGCCTGGAATCCGTCGCACGCCTCATCCAGACGCTTGGTGCCGATCTGGTCCGCACGAACATGAGCCAACGCCGAACGTGCCTCATTCAGATCCCTGACGCAGCCCTCCAGAGTTTTGAGGAACTGCCCCAACTGATCCGTATCCGTTTTGAAATGGTCCCCCATGAAGCGGCTCCTATCCTGGTTTCGGGTATGCCGAACAGACCATGCATGGAGGCATACAAGCCTCGGAGAATCTCTCTGACCGACCCAATCCGGACAAGATTCGATCACATAAGTTGATGGCGGCAAGGATGAGTGATGGCGGCCCATGTCAGGGACATCAGAAAGCACACCATTCACATACACTTTGAATAGTCCGCAATACGCGATCGGCCAGATAGTGAATGACTCAGCCCGTCCAACGTGGACTGGGCGCACTGAACAATCTGATCGAGAGCTGGACCAGGTTCCTACTGCCCCTGCTGCGGTGGTTGCTGAGTGTAAGCGCTGGGGTGCTGCTGGGACTGGTACGGCTGTTGGGCAGGCGGGTACGTGGGGTGCTGGGGCGGGTAGCCCGTGCCCTGAGGGGGGATTCCGCCGCCGGAGCCAGAACCGTTGCTACGGCTGTTGCGGCGGCTGCGGATGAGCGCGAAAGCTACGGCTGCGATGACCACGACGGCTGCGATTCCGGCGGTGAGGAAGACGCTTCCGGAAGAGGAACTCTTCTTGTTGCTGGCCTGATTCGCGCTGTCGCTGCCCTTGGAGGCGGTTCCGGAGTTCGTGGACGTTGAGGACGATCCCTGGGCGAGGGGGCCCTCCTTGGGGCCGGCGGGGATGTCCATAGTCAGCGCCTTGTACGGGCGGATGATGCCGTATCCGTACTCCTCGTCGGGTGCCTTCTTGACGTCGTGGTTGAGGAAGGTTGCCGACTTGATCAGACGGTTGATGACCTGGCCTGCGGTGAGGTTGGGGTATTTGGCGCGGATCAGGGCTGCTGTGGCGGAGACGTAAGCGGTTGCGTCTGACGTACCCGTTCCCGCCGAATAGCCACTGGACTCGCTGGGGTCCGCTTCGACAATATTCACACCGGGAGCGGTGAGTGTCACTCCTGTGCCATAGTTCGAATTCTCCCAGACCTTCAAAGACTGGTCAACTGCGCCTACAGCTACGACCCCTGGCAGCTTCGCAGGGTAGGGCAATTGCGCGATTCCGTCATTTCCAGTGCCGGCTACAACAACAACGTCGTGCTGTTGTGCATACTTGATCGCTTCAGCGCCCTCAGAGTCAGGATTGGCAAGAGAATCGATAAATGACAGGTTGATTACGTCTGCACCCTGATCAACTGCGTATCGGATTCCATCCGCCCACTGATCATCGTTGAAATCTTCATCAACGGCAGCCTTGATTGGAAGGATCTTGGCCCTCGGCGCTAGGCCGATCACGCCTGATGAACTGTTCACCCCATGCCCGTGACCCGCGATGAGGCTAGCCATGCCGGTACCATGACCATTGCTGTCATCTTGTGGATTCTCCCCCTTACCGGTGACGTCTTTCCCCCTTAGGACCTGGCCAACCAAATCAGGATGGTTACCGTCCACTCCAGTGTCGACGACCGCAACAGTGACGCCCTGTCCCTTTGACTCCGACCAGACTTTCTCGAAGTTCATAACGTCAATGACCCACTGCTTGTCGCGGATGTAGTCCGCTGAGGCAGTGGGGGCTGAAGTGAGGAGCAAGGCTCCTGTCAGCGCCACGACTCCTGTCGCGGACCAGACTCGCTTGACACGCATTTCCTTGCTCCTCACTCACTAAGGCTGGTTGCGCCAGCCCTCATAGCAGCGGACCGGGCCACCTCGGCCCGGTTCGCCTGCCTGACTACTCGATGGTCCGCGGTACGTTGCGGTTGCGGTCCTCTTCCGAGATCCAGGTCTCTTCGTCCTCGACAAGGTAGTCGGGACGCTCGCCGCGGCTGTTCTCCTCTTCGGAACGTCGGCCGTTGCGGCCGCCCATACCTCCTGCCATGGCACCTCGCTGAGTTCCACCGCGGCTGCCGTGTAGACCCGCACCGCCACCGGCACCCTTGGTGGCTCCCTTAGCCGCGCCGATCACACCGCCACGGGCCCTCGCAAGGGCGCCACGGCCGCCAAGGCCGGCACCACCTCGACCCGCCGCGCCACCTCCAGCGCCCATGCCGCCCATGCCGGACCGACCTCCGGCACCGCGACCTGCTGCCGTGCCGCCGCCAGCCAGGCCACTGCGACCGCCCGGAAGGCCAAGGCCGCCGCGCGGCAGGCTGGATGCTCCGCCAGTACTCAAAATGTCCGGAGTCTGAGTTCCAGCTGCGCGGATACCGCCGCCACCGCCACCGTCGCCGAACCCTCGAGTTCCTGGGCCGGTTCCGGGCGTCGGGAGAGGAGCGATGTCGTCAACCTTCGTCTTAGCGGTCGGAAGCTGCGATCCTCCGTGGATACCGCCGTCTCGAGGAGCCGGGAGGCCTCCCGAGATGCCCCGATTGCTGGGAGCTGTGGGAGCTGGCTTGATGCTGGTCGTCGGGCCAGCACTCCACGGCTTATTGCCCCCACGCGCTGCGCCGGGGCCTCCGCCCGATGCAACGGGGGGTGAGACCGGTGGAGGCATCGTCACGTTGTTGTTCGGAGGTTCGACACCCTCTCTGTCGTTAATCGGCTTGGCGTTCTTGAGGTTCTGCGAATAAACCTTGTAGTTGGCCGCCAGCTCCTCCATAACAGCAACCGCCTGCAGCTGCCGTTCCTTGGTGAGTGACAGGTTCTTCTCGTTCGCCTTGGCGGCCGTGTCCGCGCTGACGCCTGCGGCGAGGTCCTTCCTCATCTGGGAGTCGTCGCGGCCGTCGTCGTTCAGCTTGTCGCTCGCGCGCTCGGCGAGGGAGGGTTCCTTGATCTCCTCCATCTTCGCCTTGGAGGCGTCGAGGTCCTTGCTGATCGCGAGGAGCTGCTCCGCCATGAAGTTGGCGTGCGCGGACCCGTTGCGGATCTGGACGCCGATGTGGTCCGCCTTGCGTCGGAAGGCGTCGGCCGCTTGGCCTTCCCAGTGTTCGAGGACGTTGTCGACCGCCGTCTGGAGCAGCCCGGCAATGCTGCCCTTGGCCGACTGCGTGTCGACGCCACCGGTCTTGCCGTCACCGTCGCCGCCGGAGAGGATCTCGTGGACCTTCTTCCAGTGACCACCGACCTCCGCGATCTTGCCGGGGTGAGAGTCCAGGATCATCTGGCGCAGGCCGTTGATCGAGTAGGACATGAAGTCCGTCTTGAGGCCCGTGGGACGTCCGCCCTGGCCCTGGTGTGCGACCTTGTCGGACTCGATGAGGCGGTCGTGGTCCTTCTTGTGTTCCTCCTTCCTTTCCTTCTCCTGGTGCTCGGCGTACTGCTTGCTGGCCTCGTAGTCCCCTCTAGCGTCGGCCACGGCCAACTCCCCTCGTCAGTGCTATTTCCGGAAAATGACCACTACGCCAGCTGGTTCTTCTTGGAGCCACCCGAGTCGCCCCCCACGCTTCGCTTGATCTCGTGTTCCTTGTCGTTGTACTTGTCTCGGACCTTCGAGGTCTTCGTGCTGAAGTCGTCTATCAACTCGTGAAGCTGCTTGATGATGCCTTCGATCTTGGTCTTCATGTCGCCCTGAGCCCCGTGCAGGTCCCTGGCCTCCGTGAAATAGCAAGACTGGCCGAAGGCGTCCATCGGAATCTCCGTGTCGTACTTCGACGTGGTGCCGGCCTTGTCCATGTCGTCCAGCAGCGCCCAGAGCTTGCGGATGACCTCATCCAGCGCACTCAGATCGACCCGCATTCCGTCGCTCATACCCCGTTGTCCTCTCCCCTGTTTTCCAAGTTCTCGGCACCGGCTCGGTGCTCAAGTCGTCGTCTAGCCCGGCAGTCCGGTCCGTCCGGGCCGTGCGGCCTGTCTGCTTCGCCAGTCCCTCACAGCCATGCCGCTGCCCGCGATCACGAGCACCAGCAGCAGGCCCACGCCCAGGACGTACACGGCGATCCGGCGTTGCCGGTCCGTCTCGCTTTCGCCCATCGTCACGGACATCGGGACGACTCCTCCCGACCTGGCCGCCATGGGCGGGTCCGGTTGGGGCGCGTTGCCCGGCGTGGAGTCGTCCGACAGGGCGGCGACCGGGTCGACGACGCCCCAGCCGATGAAACGGTTGGGGCCGCGGCCCGGGCGCCCGGCGGTTTCCTCGATGCGGGTGGTGAGCTGGGCCGCCGTCCAGTTCGGGTGCTTCTCCTTGAGCAGAGCCGCGATGCCCGCGACGTAGGGGGCCGCGAAGCTCGTGCCGTCGGCCGTGCACTGGCCGCCCTTCGGGACGGTGGAGACCATGTCGACGCCCGGTGCCGCGACGTCCACGAAGTCGCCCGCCTGTGAGAAGTAGGCGCGTTCGTCGTTGCGGTCGGAGGCCGCCACCGCCAGGACGCCCGGGTACGAGGCGGGGTAGGTCTTGGCCGATGCACCGTCGGCTCCGTCGTTGCCGGCCGCCGCCACGATCAGGGCGCCCGACCGTACGGCCGCCGCCACGGCGTTCCGCAGTTCCGTGTTGTCCTGCTTGTTCGCGGTGTCCGAGGAGATGTTGATGATCTTCGCGCCCTTGGCCACCGCGGCGCCGATCGCACGCGACATGGTCCGCGAGTCGCCCTGCTTGTCCTGCCCGCCCGCGTAGCGGAAGGACAGGATCTTGGCGTCGGGTGCGAGGCCCTCGAAACCGGTGCCCTTCAGCGGGCGGGCCGCGATGATGCCCGCGACTCGGGTGCCGTGCCCCTCGAGGTCCTGGGTGCCGTGCGTGGAGCCGACGAAGTCGCCGCCGCCGGGGGCCATGGCGCCCCTGAGCTGGAGGTTGGAGTCGTCGACGCCGGTGTCGATCACCGCGACCGTGACTCCCTTGCCCGTCGCCTGTGCGTGCATCTGGTCCAGGAGGATCCGCTGGAGCGACCAGGGCGTGGGCTTGATGACGCCGCCGCCGAAGACGCACTCGGTGCTGGCCGACAGGCCGAATCCGGGGCGGCCGGAGTCGCTGAGACGCGTCGGCACCCCCGGGTCGGCCAGTGCGGGCGCCGGCGGGGCCGATGCGAGGCAGATTCCCGTGACTGCGAGCACGCCGAAGGCCCACCGCAGTGTGCGGGTTCCACTGTCGCGGCTACGCGTGCGGGCTGTCAGGCCCCCCATGTTCAGGCCCCCAGGGCTTGCTTGCTTCCTACGAAGCTGGGTCATGTCGGTGTGTGAAGATGCGCCAGCACATGTGAGGGTGCGTCAGCGTTTGTGAAGGTTTGCGTTCTCTACTGTGCGCGACCCCGGACACGGGGTCGGCCCAGCGGACGCCGCGGCGTCGGCTGGGCCGATTGTCCTCATGTCGTGTCCCTCGGGCCGCCGACGGCTCAGCCCCAGGTCGAGGCGTTGCTCTTCTCCGTGGCCTGGTAGTTCTCGGCCGCACTCTGGAGCGCCGTGGAGATCTTCAGAAGGGTCGCGTGCAGGTCCGCGGCGGTCGTGTCCCACTCACGCTGCTTGCGCTGGTAGCCCTCCTGCGCCTCACCTTCCCAGGTGCTGGCGACACGCTTGACCGCGGCCTCGAGGTCGTCGAGCTGCTGCTTGATGCGGCCGGCGGTGCTGCGCACATCCGTGGACGCGTTGGTGATGGTTGCGTAATTGACGAGGATCGACATCGCGTTCCTTTTCAGGGAGAGTCGAAGGAAATCGGTGGAAAGCAGTGGGAAGTGCTGAGAACTTGGGTCCGAAGCGGCCGGATCAGCCGAAGTCGGACATGATCTTGCTGATCTCCGAGTTCTGCTGCTCTTCCGACGCGGAGTAGTTGCTCCGCGTGGAGTCCACGGCTTCCTTGATGTCGTTGAGGATGTCGCTCATCCTCTTCGCGTCCGCGTTCCAGCGCTCCTGCAACTGGCGGTAGGACTGGGCCGCCTGGCCCTGCCAGCCGCCCGCGATCTGGTCGATCACACCGTTGAGACGGCGGATCTCTCCCTGGATCTGACCGTTCGCGGTGCTGATGTCGCCGGAGAGCTTGGTCAGTTCGTCTTCTGTTACCCGGAACTGGCCGGCCATGATGAACCTTCCCCCATGTCGTCGTTGATCCGGGAAACCTGCCAGGTGCCCGGAAAAGCTTCGCAGCTTTGAGTGCTGCAAACACTCTATCGTCAGCCTGTCACTCATCCACAGACAAGGCCAATCAGTTACACGGCTCACACACTTGAGCGATGACCCTGTGATGGTACGCCGTCAAGTCGGGTCGCCGAGACGCCTGTTGGGCGCTCACTGGGCCTGCGGCTGTGCCGCGCTGCCGGTGTCCAAAGTGGGTCCCTTGGGGATGAAGGTCGCCCAAGACTGCGGTACTACCGCGGGGTTGGAGACCTTCTCGTAGCCGAGCCGCGTGCGCGCCTTGTCCGTTTCGCTCGGCCCGTCGGACGAGGACGACGACGATGAGGAGGAGGCAGAGGAAGAGGTCGCGGACGATGACGCTGCGGCGCTGTCGTTGTTCGACGGCAGCGAGTAGCGCAGGCCGGTGTCGGTCAGCAGGTACGTGGCACCGCCGCCCTGCGCCGTACCGGTGACCTCCTGGAAGAGCAGTCCGGAGCCGGACGAGACATAGGCGCTCATCGAGTCGGCGATGACCTTCTTGGGGTACGTCGTTCCGGCCCAGGCGGCGAGTTGCGGCTTCCTGTCCCCGCCGATGGCGCCCTTGTAGACGCTGCACGAGGTGGTGCGGGCCTCCTCGCCGCCGGAGGCCGCCGGGTTGGCCTGCCGCGGAACGCTCTGGGGCCAGCCCTTGTCCGCGTAGAAGTTGTCGGCCTGGCCGCCGTTGGCGGCGATGATGTCCGGGGTGCTGACCTTGATGTCGGTGACCCCGCCGGTGCCGTAGGCCAGTCTGGCGGAGGGCGAGCTCTTCAGCAGGTTGGCCACGAAGGGTGTGATGGTGGCCACCCGGTCACGGAGCACGACGTAGTACTGAGTGCCCTGCGCGTCTTCGGCCTTGAGCACCCGGCCCACCGTCTGCGCCTCCTGGGGCAGGCCCTTGACCGATGTCGCCTGGCCGGCGGACGGAACCGTCGGGAAGGTGATGACGCCGCCTTCGTTGAGCGTGTGCAGCCACTGCTGGCTCACCGGCTGCGGCCGGGCCGCGGTGCCGATGACGGCGGCGCGCAGCTGCTCCATGGTGGTGTTGTCCAGGCCCGAGGGCCCGCCCAGCTGGAAGGCGTTGCCCTTGCCGTCCACCAGGTACTCGCGTGAGGTCTTGGAGTCGACCACGTACAGGGCCTCATGGGCGTCGACCTTCCCGCTGTTCTCCAGTGTCTTCGCGTCGCCCGTGTCGAGGACGAAGACGGCGCGGCCGATGGCGCCGTCCGATCCCGGGGCGGGCCGCTCGCACACCGCCCAGGTCTTCGCCTTCTCCGCGTCCTCCTTCGCGGGCAGCCGGTCGGGCGCGTAGGGGATGCCGAGGGTCGCGCCGTGCGGGATCCCGCTCTTGTCGATCTCCTTGCCGGGCACCTCGATGACGTTGCCCTTGCCCTTGTCGAGGAGCAGCTTGGCGGAGGCGTAGTTGAGGACGGGGTGCAGTGTCGCGGTCGCCTTGCCGTTCGCGGCCTTGTCGTTGAGGACGACGTAGCGTGTCGTGGAGTCGCTGTCGACGATGATGTACTCGCCGGGGGTGTCCCAGCCCTTCGGCGCCGACGGCTTGATCACACCCCAGGCGATGAAGCCCACCACCAGCACGACTCCCATCGCCAGGCTGGGCATCACCGTCTGCATGGCGCGCGGTGCGCCTTCGTCGGAGCCTCCCGGCGATGGTGCCAGGAACGCCGCGACGGTGCGCTTGCGAGCGAACGTGTAGGCGGCGAGCTCGTCCCGACGCTTTGCCATGGTCCCCAGGTCTCCCGTTTTGTGATGCTCCGTGTGCTCGAAAGGCCGCTCCGGCCGAGCAGGCCCTTACTATCGCACTGCGCAGTGGTGCGACGGTTCATCAGGTGGAGGGCTGCTGCCGCATCTTCACAGAGCCTCACACAGCGCTCCACCACGCGGGGCCGGTCCATGACAGGCTGGCCACCTGGGGTTCCGGTGTCCCGTGTGTCGCCCGGCGTTCGGCAGCGGGTACCGTGAGGCCCGCGCATGGACGAGGTGGGCCATCGGTGCCCCTGGCCCGTCGCCGGGATCTCCGACAGAGGATCTCGGCCCGACGAACGGCCACAATTTCGCGAAAGGGATGTCCCGGGGGATGACCAGCGCTACGAGCACGCGGCGCAGAGACCGCGCACAGCAGCAACAGGGCGGTCCGGACCGCAGACGCGTGCCGGCTCCGGCCCCCGCCGTCGCGTCGCCGCGTACGCTGCCCAGCCCGGGCGGTATGGGCCCGCTGCGCCTGCCGCAGCTCGTTCTGATGGAGCTCGCGGCGGCGATCATGCTGGTCGCCTGGGCCACCGACGCCGCCTGGCTGCTGGCCCCGGCCGGTGCGGTGGCGGCGCTGCTGCTGCTCCTCGCCGTTCTGCGCCGGGGCCACCGGCCGCTGCCCGAGTGGTACGAGACGACACGCGCGCTGCGGCGCCGCAGGCGTGAGGCCAAGGTGCCCGTCCCGCCCGGGACGGACCCGCTGCTGGCCCCGACCGTGGAGTGCGACCCGGCCCTGCGGACGTACCGCTTCGTGTCCCGTGACGACCGCTCGATCGGCATGATCGGTGACGGCACCTTCCTGACCACCGTGCTCTTCGTGCAGCCGGGAGACCAGCCGCTGCGTCCCGAGTCCGCCGGGCGTGGGCTGCCGCTCCAGCTGATCCACGACGCCCTGGAGGTCGACGGGATCCGTCTGGCGTCCGCTCAGATCGTGCAGCACACGCAGCCGGCACCCGCGCCGCATCTGCCGCCGCAGTCGGTCGCCGTGCGGTCGTACGGCCCACTCCAGGCGCAGGCCGGCTCTCCCGCGCTGCGGCTCACCTGGGTCGCCCTCAAACTCGACCCGGAGCTGTGCCCGGAGGCGGTACAGGCCCGGGGCGACGGCGTTCCCGGGGCGCAGCGCGCCCTGCTGCGCGTGGCGGACCAGTTGGTGAGCCGGCTGGCCGGGGCCGGTTTCAAGGCGACCATCCTGGACGAGAGCGAGCTGGTTCAGGCGCTCGCGACGTCCAGCTGTCTGAACCCGCGGGCCAATGCGCAGCACGCCCAGGACGGGCGTCCGGCCCAGCGGCGTACGGTCGAGTCGGTACGGAGCTGGCGGGTCGACGACCGGTGGCACACCACGTACTGGCTCTCCCGCTGGCCGCAGTTGGGTGACAGCGGTGTGGCGCTGCCCGAACTGGTCACACGGCTCACCTCGCTCCCGGTGCTCGCCACCACGTTCAGTGTGACCCTGGGCAGGGCCGGCAACCGGGGTGTCTCCCTCGCCGGGCACCTTCGTATCACCGCCCGCGGCGACAGCGAACTCGGCCAGGTGGGACGGGAGTTGGAGCGGGCCGCGAGCACCGCGAAGGTCGGGCTGGTACGCCTCGACCGGGAGCAGGTCCCCGGAGCCCTCGCCACTTTGCCGCTCGGAGGTACGTACTGATGTCCCACCCCACCACGGTCACGGACCCGGGGCAGCACGGACGGGCCGCCGGGCGCACGCCGGCGCACGTTGCCTCGCCCACCGACACCGGGATGATTCCCGTCGTCCGGGAGCCGGAGACGCCGCAGGAGCAGCGGCGCATCTTCAGCCCGGGTTTCGGGCTGCGCGGGCCGCGCCGGAACCGGCATGTGGTCACCGTCGACGAGCTCGCGGCGATCAGCATGCCGATCGGTGACGACGGCGTGATCATCGGTACGGACCCGGAATCGCAGCCCGCCGTGCTCGGCCTGTCCCGTCCCACTCCCTTCGACGTCGTCCTCGTGGGCGGTCTCTGGCTCGCCCAGGTGCTGGCGCTGCGCGCCGCCGCGACGGGCGCGCGCGTGGGCGTGGAGACCGGCCGTCCGCAGGCCTGGCAGCAGTTGGCGCAGGCGGCGGGCGGCGGTCAGCAGTGTGTGACGGTCTATCCGGTGGGACGGGTGCCCGCTCAGGGCCCCTCCGTCTCCAGCCCGGTGGTGCTGATCCGGGACTGCGGCGTCCGCCCGCCGCGCGGGCGGGTGACCTCCCTGCCGTGGCAGGCCGTGGTGACGGTGCTGCCCTTCGTCAGCGAGCACGCGCCCCGCTGGCTGGCTCAGGCCCAACTGGTCGGAATTCAGCGCATCTCGCCCCAGGAGACCGAAATCGTTCGCGACACCCTGGGCATCCCGGACGAGCATCTCCAGCTGCTGCCGACTCTTTACGACGGCGTCGCCCTGTGGTGCACCCGCAAGCACCGCAAGTTCGTCATGACCGAACCCACCGACGCGGAGACGGGCCTTCTCGGCGCGGCCCGCCGTATGGACTGACGCCACGTCGTCTCGGGACGCACGGCGCCGGCCGGCGGCCCCCCACGGCCACTTTTCCCTCCCGCGATACGAGTGATTAGTCTTCTGGTGATGCGGTGACGATCGCAGCCGCGTGGGACTCGCCACTCGGTCCGCCCGGCCGCGACGACGACCAACTCAGCAGCAGTGGCTGACCAGGAGGCAAGCAGTGAACAGCGATCGGTCCGAGTACAACGGCGGCAGCCCGTCCTCGGACGGGGACGATCAAGAGGTTGACCTCACCGGCGAATTCGAAATCGTCTACACGCCTCCCGCCTGGTACGCCCAAAGCACGCAGGGTGGCTCCGCGGCCGCCGGACCGCGGGAGGCCGGCCAGGCACCGCCACCGCCACCTCCGGGACCGCACGCAGGGCCGCCCGTCGGGCCGCCGGGCGCTCCCGCCCCCCAGGTCCCCGCACCGCACACTCCGGCAGCCCAGGTCCCCGCACCGCACACTCCCGCGCCCCAGGCCGCCGTGCCCCAGCCGCCGGCATCCCAGGCCGCCGCGCCGCACGCTGCGGCACCCCAGGTGCCCGCGCCGGCGCAGCCGTACGCCCAGAGCGTGCCGCAGCAGCCCGCGCAAGGCACACCCGGCGTACCCGGCGGCGCACCTGGTGCGCCCGGTGCGAACCCGTACGCAACGGACGGCTACGGATTTCCGCAGCAGCACCCCGCGCCGGGCACTGCCCAGCCGACCGCAGGCGCCATGGCCCCCGGCGGCTACGGCTACCCCCAGCAGACGGCCGCGGGCGCACCCCAGCAGACAGCCGCGGGCGCACCCCAGCCGAGCCAGGGGGCACCGGGCGGTTACGGCCTGCCGCCCCAGCAGCAGGTGCCGGCCCAGCCGTCCAGCGCGCCCGGCTTCCCCGTGCTGCGACCGGTCGACGAGGACGCCCAGGCCAACGCGCCGCAGAGCAACCCGCCCCAGGGCAACCCGCCTCCGGCCGGCCCGCTCCCCGCCGACCCGCCCCAGGCCGCTGCCCCGACGGCGAGCGTTCCCTCGGGGACCGTCCCCGAGCAGCCGATGCCCGAACTCAACCACGCCGCCGCCGACGCCGAGGCGGAACGGCTGTTCGGCGATGCCGACGACGAGCAGCCGGAGGAGGAGCGGTTCGAGGAGGCGGAGCCCGGTGACTTTGCCGGGTCCGTGTCCGGTGCGGAGGGCGAGGAGACTGCGGGCGTACGGCCCGATGCTGAGTCCGCCGCTCAGACCGTCCCTGAGACCGTGTCAAGGACGGCTGAAACGGGGCCGGAAGCAGAGCCGGAAGTACAACCGGAGGCAGAGACCGGCGCGGAGGCGGCCACGGCGGCAGCCGCACAGGCACAGGCACAGGCGGGGGCTGAGAGGGAGCCGGCGCCCGCCGCTCCAGGCCCTCTGCCCGCGACGCAGGGGCAGCAGCCACCCGCGCCGCCCGCCGCACAGCCGCCGGCGGCACCCCAGGCGGACCCGGAGCTTCCCCCGCTGCCGGAGGGCTATGTCACCGCGCACCCCGTCCAGGGTGTACCGCAGCAGGCAGGGCAGCCGGGCCAGGCCCCGGCCGCCGCCCAGGGCATCCCCGGGCAGGCCACCGGGTACGGGCATCCTCAGCCCCCCGCCCAGCCAGGACCCGGACAGCCGACGCCTCCGCAGGGCACGTTCGGCCCGCCCCAGCCGTCCGCGTTCCCGGCCCAGCCGCCCGCCTTCCCGACGCAGCCCGGGCAGCCCCAGCCCCAGCCCCCGCAGCCGCAGGCCGCCGGTTACGGCTACCCGCAGCCGCCCGCCCAGCCGCTGCCGCAGCAGCCCGGACCGGTCGCCTACGGTTATCCGCCGCAGCAGCCCGGCTACGGCTACCCGCTGCCCACTCCGCAGCAGCCCGCGCCCCACCAGCAGCCCGCGCAGCCCACGCCCCACCAGCAGCCCACGCCCCACCAGCAGCCTCCGGCCCAGCCTCTGCCCCAGCAACAGGCGCCGCAGCAACAGGTGCCCCAGCAGCAGGCGCCGCAGCAGCAGGCACCCCAGCAGCACCCCGCTGCCCCGCACGACGCCTACGGCAACCAGGGCTGGACGGCCCCGGTCGGTCCCCAGGCCGGGCCCGGTGCCCCACAGCAGCAGGCCGCGCCCGGCACCCCGCTCGGCTACAACGCCGCCGTGGAGCTCTCCTCCGACCGGCTGCTGCGCAACCAGCCCAAGGCCCGCAAGAACAACGCGGGCTCGTCCCGGTTCAAGTTCGGCGCCAAGAAGGAGGAGGCCGAGCGGCAGCGGAAGCTGGGGCTGATCCGTACGCCCGTGATGTCCTGCTACCGGATCGCGGTGATCAGCCTCAAGGGCGGCGTGGGCAAGACCACGACGACCATGTCGCTCGGCGCGACGCTCGCCACCGAGCGCCAGGACAAGATCCTGGCGATCGACGCCAACCCGGACGCCGGCACCCTCGGCCGTCGGGTGCGGCGCGAGACGGGCGCCACCATCCGCGACCTCGTGCAGGCGATCCCGCAGCTGAACAGCTACATGGACATCCGCCGCTTCACCTCGCAGGCCCCCTCGGGTCTGGAGATCATCGCCAACGACGTGGACCCGGCGGTCTCCACCACCTTCAACGACCAGGACTACCGCAGCGCGCTCGAGGTGCTGGGCCGGCAGTATCCGATCATCCTCACGGACTCGGGTACCGGTCTGCTCTACAGCGCGATGCGCGGAGTCCTGGACCTCGCCGACCAGTTGATCATCATCTCCACGCCCTCGGTGGACGGGGCGAGCAGCGCCTCCACCACGCTCGACTGGCTCTCGGCGAACGGGTTCGCCGATCTGGTCCAGCGGTCGATCACCGTGATCTCCGGTGTCCGCGAGACGGGCAAGATGATCAAGGTGGAGGACATCGTCGCGCACTTCGAGACCCGCTGCCGCGGTGTCGTCGTGGTGCCCTTCGACGAGCACCTCTCGGCGGGCGCCGAGGTGGACCTCAACATGATGCGTCCGAAGACCCGCGAGGCCTACTTCGATCTCGCCGCTCTCGTCGCCGAGGACATCGCCCGGACGCAGCAGGGCTTCGGCAACCCGAACCTCCAGTTCCAGCAGCACCCCCAGGGGTACGCGCCTCCGCAGCAGCCCCAGCAGCCCTACGCCCAGCCCGGTGGCGCCCCCCAGCCGGGGCAGGGCTGGCAGCAGCCCGCACCGGGGCAGAGCTGGCAGCAGCAGCCTCCGGCGCCGGGGCAGAGCTGGCAGCAGCCCCCGGCACAGGCCCAGGATCCGCAGCAGAACCAGCCGCAGCAGGGCCCCGTACCGCCCGGCTGGACACAGCAGTAACACAGCAGCAAGGGACTGGGGCCGGTCGCGGACCGGCCGGGCAACGCCAGAGGGCCGGCACCGTCACGGTGCCGGCCCTCTGGCGTCCGTATCACTACCGCAGATCGAACTCCCCGTCGCGCGCCCCGAGGACGAACGCCCGCCACTCCGCCGCGGTGTAGCGGAGCACCGTGTCGGGGTCCGCGGAGTTGCGCATCGCGACGGCGCCGCCTTCCAGATAGGCGATCTCCACCCGCTCGTCCTGGGGACCGTCAGGGGAGCCGACCCACTCGACGTCGCTGATGTCCAGGGCGTACAGCGCTTCCTTCTCCTGCTCAGTCGCCACCGGTTCACTCCGTTCCACCGACCTTACGGACGGTCAGGATTCTACAACCGAGCGCGGCGGCAGGGGGTTTCCCGAAGGAACCGGGCGGGCGAATCCAGCAGATGGGTTCGGCGGGCGGGTTCGGCAGGCGGGTTCAGGCGCGGCCTTCCGCGGCCGCGATCAGCTCACGGCAGCGCTTCACGTCCTCCGCCATCTGCTCCAGCAGGGCGTCGAGCGACTCGAACCTGGCCTGGCCGCGGACGAACGCGAGGAAGTCGACGGCGACATGCAGCCCGTACAGGTCCAGGCCCACCCGGTCGATGGCGTACGCCTCCACGGTCCGCTCGGTGCCGTCGAACTGGGGGTTGGTGCCGACGGAGATCGCGGCCGGCATCGCCTCGCCCTGGACGTGCAGCCACCCGGCGTAGACGCCGTCGGCGGGGATCGCGGTGTGCGGCAGGGTCTCGACGTTGGCGGTCGGGAAGCCGAGGTCGCGGCCGCGCTGGGCACCGCGCACCACCACGCCCTCGACCCGGTGCGGACGCCCGAGGATCTCGCTGGCGCCCTCCACATCGCCCTCGGCGATCAGTCGCCGGGTCAGGGTGGAGGAGAAGGGCTCGCCGCCGCCCGCCTCACCGGTCACGTACAGGTCGACCACCTCGACCTCGAAGTCGTACGTCTTGCCCTGCTCGGCCAGGAACTCCACGTTCCCGGCGGCCTTGTGGCCGAAGCGGAAGTTGGGGCCCTCGACGACGGCCTTGGCGTGCAACTTGTCGACGAGGACCTTCACCACGAAGTCGGCGGGCGAGAGCCGGGAGAACTCGGTGGTGAAGGGCAGGATCAGGACCGCGTCGACGCCCAGTTCGGCGCACAGTTCGGCGCGCCGGTGGTGCGGGGCGAGCAGCGGCGGGTGGCTGCCGGGGCGCACGACCTCGCTGGGGTGCGGGTCGAAGGTGACGAGGACCGAGGGAACGCCCAGCTCACGGGCGCGTTCCACGGCGTGCTTGATGATCAACTGGTGTCCGCGGTGGACTCCGTCATAGGAGCCGATGGTGACGACGCTGCGTCCCCAGTCCTCGGGGATGTCCTCCAAGCCACGCCAGCGCTGCACTGTGACCGCTCCTCGTCGAACCCGTGTCCGTGTCTGCCTCATACGCAGGTCTAAGGGTGCCATGCCAGGCGCCTTCGGCCCGCATCGGCATGGTTGCTGTGACGGGCGGCACGCAAACCGGACGGCCGGGTCCGGTCGGACCACGACCGATCTGGCGGGGGCAGACCGGCCCACGAGCGGTCGGCCGGGACAGACCGACCCACCACCAACCGGCCGGGACACACCCGCCCACCACCACCCGGCCAGGACACCCCCGCCCACCACCACCCGGCCAGGACACCCCCGCCCACGACCGATCGGCCGGGGCAAGTCACGCCGGGACCCGTGCGGACGCGAGGACCTCGATCATGCGGCGGGTGCCCGGGCCGACCAGGACGGCCCACTCCCCCGGGGCCTCGGCCATCCAGCGGGCGGCGAGCTGTGCGAAGGCCGGTGCCTGCCGGGCCGGCTCGAGCAGCCCGCGGTCGAGGCGGGCGGCGCCCTCCCGGGTACGGGCCAGCAGCAGGGCCGCCCGGTGGATCACACGGCGGGCGTGCGCGGCCCCGCCGGGGTCCATGCCGTGGTGCACACCGCCGGCGGCGGCCCGCAGCGGGACGTCGAGGACCGCGGGGTCCCCCTCCCGCGCCAGCAGCAGGTCGAGCAGCTCATGCCGCAGCGGGCGCGACTCCTCGCCGCCGGGCGCGGCCAGGACGGCGGCGAGCACGGACCGCACGCTCGGCGGTCCCCCGTCGAGCAGTCCGGCGACCAGCGGCAGAAGGACGGTACGGCGGCGAGGCCGTGGCCGACGCGCCGGGCGACGTAGGCGGCGATGTGCTGGGCGAGGCTCGGCGCGGCTCCCGGGCCGGAGGTGCTCCCGTCCTCCCGGCGCTGTGCCACGGCCTCGCGGATCAGGGCGGCGACCCGGCGGGCGAGGGCGGGCGTGGTGACGTCGGCGAGGGCGCACAGGGTCTCGCCGGCCTCGGGTCCGGAGTGTCCCAGCCGGGTGCGGAACGCGGAGAGCACCGGTTCCGGATGGGTGGTGAGGGCCGTGGCCAGGGCACTCGGGGACACCTGGGGGTCTCCGGCGGCGAAGCGCGCGAGGGCCCCCGGGAGGTGCCGGGCGCGGGTACGGGGATCGCGGACGAGGAGGGCGAGGGCTCCGCCGTGCACCGCGCAGTCGGCGGGGCGGGCCAGGGCGAGGCCGGCGTACGGCAGGGGCGTCACCGCGTCGGCGTCCACCACGCGGGCGCGTCCGCTCGGCGTGTGCGGCACCAGGCGTGCCAGCCCCTCGACGGCCTCGTGGCTCGTGATCACCGTGCCCCGGTGCTCGACCGCGAACCCGGTGCCGCGGGGGCGGCCCGCCAGGTCGCACACCCGTTCAAGGGCGGGTTCCGGGCCGTGCCCCTGCCCGCCGCGGTCCACTGTCCGAGGGCCTTGAACCGCCATGCTCGAACCTCCCCGCCGTGCCTGGGCTCGACGGTAGGCCGATGGTGATCAACGGAACAGATCTTGCGCCGAACGCGCCCCCTTCTGCCCCCTCCGTTCACTCCGAGCGCCTGCTCGATGGGGTGAATAGGCGCGGGGGGATGGATACACCTCTGGGAGGGGGAACCGAGGGGGGACCGTGGAGCGGCGGCTCGATCCCCGTGACCGCCGCTCCACGGGCACCGGCGTCAGCCGAAGACGGCCAGGCTCTTCGCCTTGCCCTTGAGCTCTTCGACGAGCGCGAGGAAACGGCCCTCGGGGTCGAAGACGGCGACGGGGCCGGCGCCCGTGTACTCGCCGGGCATCTCCAGGCGCACGCCGTTGGTCAGCAGCCGGGCGCGCTTGGCGTCCACGTCCCAGCGGGGGAACGCGGCCGAGGCGGCCTCCGCGATCGGTATCACGGTCAGCTCCTGCTGGAGCTGGTCCAGGGTGCGTGCGGACTCGAGCTTGTACGGTCCGACGCGGGTGCGCCGCAGCGCGGTGAGGTGTCCGCCGACACCGAGTCCGGCGCCCAGGTCGCGGGCGAGGGCCCGGATGTAGGTCCCGGAGGAACAGACGACGGAGACCAGCAGGTCCAGCACCGGGGTGCCGTCCTCGGCGACGGCGTCGCGGACGTCGTACACCGTGAAGGAGGAGACGGTGACCGGCCGGGCGGGGATCTCGAAGTCCTCGCCGTCGCGCGCCCGCTTGTACGAGCGCACGCCGTCGATCTTGATGGCGCTGACCTTGGACGGAACCTGGAGGATGTCGCCGGTCAGCTTGGCGATCCGCGCGTCGATGGCGTCGCGGGTGATCCTGGACGCGTCGGTCGAGGAGGTGACGTCCCCCTCTGCGTCGTCCGTGACGGTGGTCTGCCCGAGCCGGACGGTGCCCAGGTACTCCTTCTCGGTCAGGGCGAGGTGCCCGAGGAGCTTGGTGGCCTTCTCCACACCGAGGACGAGCACGCCGGTCGCCATCGGATCCAGGGTGCCGGCATGTCCCACGCGCCGTGTCCGGGCGATTCCGCGCATCTTGGCGACGACGTCGTGCGAAGTGAAGCCCGACGGCTTGTCGACGATGACGAGGCCGTCGGGCGTGGTGTGCTGCTGGGTCATTCGGCGGTGTCGTCCGTCTCGTCCTCGGAGCCGGGCTTCTTGTACGGGTCGGCGTCACCGGCGTACGCGGCACCCGTGGCCGCCTCGCGCACCTTCGCGTCGGAGGCGCGCGCCTGGTCGAGGAGGTCCTCGATGGTCCGGGCGGTGTCCGGAAGGGCGTCCGCGACGAAGGTGAGGGTGGGCGTGAACTTCACGCCCGCGGCGCGTCCGACCTCGGAGCGCAGGATGCCCTTGGCGCTCTCCAGGCCCGCGGCCGCGGCCTGTCGCTCCTCGTCGTCCCCGTACACCGTGTAGAAGACGGTCGCCTCCCGCAGATCGCCCGTCACCCGGGTGTCCGTGATGGTGACGTTCGAGCCGAGCCGCGGGTCCTTGATCCCGCGCTGCAGCTTCTGGGCCACCACCTCTCGGATGAGGTCCGCCAGCCTCTTAGCCCGCGCGTTGTCGGCCACTGGTCCGTCTCCCGTTCTTTCCTGTCTGTGTTCTTGCTGTTCTTGCTCAGTCGTCGTCGCCGTGGAAGCGCCGTCTCACGGACAGCAGTTCCACCTCGGGGCGGCCGGCGACCAGCCGCTCGCACCGGTCCAGTACGTCGGTCACATGCCCCGCGTCACCGGAGACCACGGCCAGGCCGATACAGGCCCGCCGGTAGAGGTCCAGGTGGTCCACCTCGGCCGCACTCACCGCGTACTTCCGCTGGAGTTCGGCGACGATCGGTCGGACGACGGAGCGCTTCTCCTTCAGCGACCGTACGTCGCCCAGGAGGAGGTCGAAGGACAGCGTCCCCACATACATGTATGCATCCGGATGACCCGCCGGTACGGGATCGATGGCCCCGCCGCCGGGAGGCGCAGGGACACGAAAACCGTACAACGAACACCGGAGGCGACTCGAAGGGGTTTTCTCCGGGCAGGCAGCCCGGACAGACGGCGCGCTGGCCGACGGGACGTGGTCCCGTCGGCCAGCAGCGATCCATCCGTACTCACACCGCTGGGTGGTTACACCCGCGGCTTCTCGCGCATCTCGTACGTCGCGATGACGTCGTCGACCTTGATGTCGTTGAAGTTTCCGAGGTTGATACCACCCTCGAAGCCTTCGCGGATCTCGGTGACGTCGTCCTTGAAGCGACGCAGACCCTCGATGGTGAGGTTCTCCGCGACCACCTTGCCGTCGCGGATGAGGCGGGCCTTGGTGTTGCGTCGGACCTCGCCCGAGCGGATGAGCACACCGGCGATGTTGCCCAGCTTGGACGACTTGAAGACCTCGCGGATCTCCGCCGTACCGAGCTCGACCTCCTCGAACTCCGGCTTCAGCATGCCCTTCAGGGCCGCCTCGATCTCCTCGATCGCCTGGTAGATGACCGAGTAGTACCGGACGTCCACGCCCTCGCGCTCGGCCATCTGCGCCGCGCGGCCTGCCGCACGGACGTTGAAGCCGATCACGATGGCGTCCGAGCCCATCGCCAGGTCGATGTCCGACTCCGTGACCGCACCGACGCCGCGGTGCAGGACGCGGATGTCGACCTCTTCGCCGACGTCGAGCTGGAGCAGAGAGGACTCGAGCGCCTCGACCGAACCGGAAGCGTCACCCTTGATGATCAGGTTCAGCTGCTGGACCTCGCCGGCCTTGAGCACCTTGTCCAGGTCCTCCAGCGACACACGGCGCGTGCGCTTGGCGAACGCGGCGTTCCGCTCGCGGGCGGCACGCTTCTCCGCGATCTGGCGGGCCGTACGGTCCTCCTCGACCACGATGAAGTTGTCTCCGGCACCCGGGACGTTGGTCAGACCCAGGACCTGCACCGGCGTCGACGGGCCGGCCTCGGCCACGTTGTTGCCGTTGTCGTCGAGCATCGCCCGGACGCGGCCGTACGCGTCGCCGACCACCATCGTGTCGCCGACCCGCAGCGTGCCTCGCTGGACGAGGACCGTCGCCACGGCACCGCGGCCGCGGTCGAGACGGGACTCGATCGAGATGCCCTGCGCGTCCTGGTTCGGGTTGGCCCGAAGGTCCAGGGCGGCGTCGGCCGTGAGGACCACGGCCTCCAGCAGGCTGTCGATGTGCAGGCCCTGCTTGGCGGAGATGTCGACGAACATCGTGTCGCCGCCGTACTCCTCGGCCACGAGGCCGTACTCGGTCAGCTGACCGCGCACCTTGGTCGGGTCCGCGCCCTCGACGTCGATCTTGTTGACCGCGACCACGATCGGCACCTCGGCCGCCTTGGCGTGGTTCAGGGCCTCGACCGTCTGCGGCATAACACCGTCGTTGGCCGCGACCACGAGGATCGCGATGTCCGTCGACTTGGCACCACGGGCACGCATGGCGGTGAACGCCTCGTGACCCGGGGTGTCGATGAAGGTGATCGCCCGGTCGTCGCCGTTGACCTGGGTCGCGACCTGGTAGGCACCGATGTGCTGGGTGATGCCACCGGCCTCGCCCGCGATGACGTTCGTCTTGCGGATGGCGTCGAGCAGACGGGTCTTGCCGTGGTCGACGTGACCCATGACGGTCACCACCGGCGGACGGACGACCAGGTCCTCCTCGGAGCCCTCGTCCTCACCGAACTCCAGGTCGAAGGACTCGAGCAGCTCGCGGTCCTCCTCCTCGGGGCTGACGATCTGAACCGTGTAGTTCATCTCGCCGGCGAGGAGCAGCAGGGTCTCGTCGGAGACGGACTGCGTGGCCGTGACCATCTCGCCCAGGTTCATCATGACCGCGACGAGGGACGCCGGGTTGGCGTTGATCTTCTCCGCGAAGTCGGTGAGCGACGCACCGCGCGACAGGCGAATGGCCTCGCCGTTGCCGCGAGGCAGCATCACACCGCCGACCGACGGGGCCTGCATGGCCTCGTACTCCTGACGGCGCTGCCGCTTCGACTTGCGGCCGCGACGCGCCGGACCGCCGGGACGGCCGAACGCACCCTGCGTGCCACCGCGACCACCCGGACCACCGGGACGACCGCCGAAGCCGGGACGGCCACCGCCGCCACCGCCGAAGCCGCCGCCACCGCCGGGAGCGCCGCCACCGGGACGGCCGGCGAAGCCGCCGCCGCCGGGACGACCGGCACCGCCGCCGCCGGGACGACCGGCGAAGCCGCCGCCGCCCGGACGACCGCCGCCGCCGGGACGACCCGCACCGGCCGGACGGCCGCCGGGGCCGCCACCGGGACGCGGGCCGGCAGCGGGACGCTGCGGCATCATGCCGGGGTTCGGACGCGGGCCCGCGGGACCGCCACCGGGACGCGGACCGCCCTGCGGACGGGGCATCGAGCCCGGACTCGGGCGCGGACCGCCCGGAGCCTGCGGACGGGGACCGCCGCCCGCACCCTGCGGACGGGGACCGCCGCCCGCACCCTGCGGACGGGGACCGCCCTGGCCCGCGCCCTGCGGACGCGGGGCGCCGGGGCCACCGGGACCGCCCGGGCGGGGGCCCTGCGGACGCGGCGCCTGCGGGCGCGCCATGCCGGTGGAGCCACCGGAGGTGAAGGGGTTGTTACCCGGACGCGGACCGGCCGGACGGGCACCGGAACGCTGTCCCGGGCCGCCAGGACGCTGAGCGCCCGGACGAGCGGCCTGACCGCCGCCCTGACCCTGACCCTGCCCCTGGCCGTGCGCGGCCGGACGTGCGCCGGGCTTCGGGGCGCCGGGACGGGCTCCCGGACGCGGGGCCGGGGTGGCCGGAGCCGACGGCGGCGCCGTGAACTCGGGCGTACCCGGCGTGGGTGCCGCCGGGGCGGGCCGCGGCGCGGGCTTCGGGCCGGGCGCCGGCCGCGGACCCGGGGCCGCGGGGCGCTCCGCCACGGGGCGCTCGGCCCCGGGACGTTCGGCCGCGGGGCGCTCGGCCGCCGGGGCCTTGGGCGCCGGCGGGCGCGGGGCAGCCGGACGTGCGGCCTGTGCCGGAGAGGGCGCGGCCGGCTTCGCCGGTGCTGCCTTGCGGGGGGCGGCGGCCTTCGCGCCACCGCCGTTGCCCTGCTGCAAGGCGTCGGTCAGCTTACGTACTACGGGCGCCTCGATAGTCGAGGACGCCGAACGGACGAATTCACCGAGTTCCTGGAGCTTGGCCATGACGACCTTGCTCTCCACACCGAACTCCTTGGCGAGTTCGTAGACCCGGACCTTAGCCACTTCGCTCCTTTGAGGTCCGGGTTGCGGCCGGACCGTCGCTAGTTCATGGGCGTACTCATCGCGTACTCATCGAGTGCTCATCGCAATCTCGACCTGCTTTCGACTCGCGAGGTACCAGACCGCACGGAGTTCCGTGCGGCGCTTCTTACAGTGCTGCCTGCTCAGCGAGGCGCTGTCGGCAACCTTCGGTCTGCTCGACGTAGTGGCGCAACGCCTTTACATCGAGCTGTCCCGGGACGCGAAGCGCCCGCGGGAAGGCCCGGCGGCGAACCGCCAGGTCGACACAGGCCGGCACAGGGTGCACATAGGCTCCCCGGCCGGGCAGCGTACCGCGAGGATCGGGGACACAGTCGTCCTCGATCACCACGGTGCGCAGCAGTTCGATCTTGGCCGCTCGCTCCCGGCACCCCACACAGGTGCGTTCAGGGCATACGCGGGCGTGCGTCCGGCCAGACACGGTTAAGTCTACCTCCCCGTACCGACCTCACCCCTTTGGGGCAAGAATCGAACAGTTGCTGCGCAGAAAACTGTCGTGATCTCAGCGACGCCCGGCCGGGATGTATTCCCGGGCCGAGGCCAGCGGCCTCATCCCTGCCCGTCCGCGGGCTGCTCGGTGTCCGGTCGGATGTCGATCCGCCAGCCGGTGAGCCGGGCGGCGAGGCGGGCGTTCTGCCCCTCCTTGCCGATCGCGAGCGACAGCTGGTAGTCGGGGACCGTCACCCGCGCGGAGCGGGCCGCGAAGTCCACGACCTCCACCTTGGACACACGGGCCGGCGAGAGCGCGTTGGCCACCATCTCGGCCGGGTCGTCCGACCAGTCGACGATGTCGATCTTCTCGCCGTTCAGCTCGCCCATGACATTGCGCACCCGGCCGCCCATCGGTCCGATGCAGGCGCCCTTGGCGTTCAGACCCGATCGGGTGGACCGGACGGCGATCTTGGTGCGGTGGCCGGCCTCACGGGCGATCGCGGCGATCTCGACGGACCCGTCGGCGATCTCCGGCACCTCCAGCGCGAACAGCTTTTTCACCAGATTGGGGTGGGTGCGCGAGAGGGTGACGGACGGACCGCGCACACCCTTGGCCACCCGAACGACGTACGAGCGGATCCGCTTGCCGTGCTCGTAGCTCTCCCCCGGCACCTGCTCCTGCACCGGCAGGATGGCCTCGAGCTTGCCGATGTCCACGAGCACGTTCTTCGGGTCGCGGCCCTGCTGGACCACGCCGGTGACGATGTCGCCCTCGCGGCCCGCGTACTCGCCGAGCGTCGCGTCGTCCTCGGCGTCGCGCAGGCGTTGCAGGATGACCTGCTTGGCGGTGGTGGCGGCGATCCGGCCGAAGCCCGAGGGGGTGTCGTCGAACTCGCGGGCCTCCTGCCCCTCCTGAAGGTCCTCAGGGTCCTCCTTCGCCCACACAGTCACATGGCCGGTCTCCCGGTTGAGCTCCACGCGCGCGTGGCGGCGGCTTCCCTCGGTGCGGTGGTAGGCGATGAGGAGGGCCGCCTCGATCGCCTCGACCAGCAGGTCGAAGGAGATCTCCTTCTCCCGTACCAAGCCCCGCAGGGCACTCATGTCGATGTCCACGGCTACGCCTCCTCCTCTTCCTTCATGTCCTTCGTGTCCTTGCGGCTGAACTCGACCTGTACGCGCGCCCTGTCGATGTCCGGGAAGGCGAGTCTGCGGGTGGTGGCCTTGCGGCCCTTCACACCTGGCACCTCGAGGTCGACTCCGTCGTCGTCGACCCGCACAATCCTGGCGACCAGCTCGCCGCCCTCGGCCAGCTGGAACTTCACCAGCCGGCCCGCGGCCCGCACGTAGTGCCGGTGTTCCTTGAGGAGGCGCTCCGCGCCCGGGGTTCCGACCTCGAGGAGGTACTCGCCCTCGCCCATCGCGTCCGTCTCGTCGAGCTTCGCCGAGAGCGCGCGGCTCACATCGGCGATCTGGTCCAGGTCCGCCCCGGTGTCTGAGTCGACGACGACGCGCAGCACCCGCTTGCGTCCGACGGAGTCCACGGCGATCTCTTCGAGATCGAGTCCCTGGGAGCTGACGAGCGGTTCCAGCAGTTCTCGCAGCCTCTCGCTCTGGGTGGTGCTCATCCGGGTGACTCCTCGGCCGCGTGTGCTGTTGTGAGATGGTCGCGTGTCAGGTCAAAGGGTATCCGGTCCCGGGGGGTGTTGCCGTCCACCGGCGCCGTCGGCGGCCCGGGCCGAGCCGATGGCGAGTGGCGGGGCGGGGCGCGGGTACGGTGATCACGGGCAGCCGCCCATCCGTTCGTACGAGGTCTTCGAGGACGTCTGCCGTGCCGTTCCCCCCGCATCCGCGCATCCGCCTGCGCAGAAGGAGCCTGTTCGCCTCGGCCGCGGGCGCCGCGCTGGTCGCCGGCTGCACCGGCGCCCTGGACCCGGCCGGCCCGGGCCGCGGCTCCTCGGCCGCCGACCGGGCACGCGCGCGTGCGGCCCGTGACAGCGAGAAGCTGGCGGAACGGTACGCCGCCGTGATCGCCGCCCACCCGGCGCTCGCGGCCCGGCTGGAGCCGCTGCGAGTCCAAGTCGTCCGGCACGCACACGCGTTCGGCAGCCGCGCGGGGACCTCGGCATCCCCCTCGGCTTCGGCATCCCCCTCGACTTCGGCCTCGCCGGCTGCGCCCGCCGTACCGGCCGACCCCAAGGCGGCCCTCGCCGGTCTGGCGCAGGCCGAGCGCGCCCTGGCCGACCGGCGGACCGACGCGCTGCTGAAGGTGCCGGGCGAGCTGGCGCGGCTGATGGCGTCCGTGGCGGCGGCCGGGGCCGCGCATGTGTATCTGCTGACGGAAGGCGGACAGTGAGCACCAGCGACAGCACGCCGAGGGCCGCCGGCGCCGAGCTGACGGCCCTCCAGGCCGCCCTGCGCGCCGAGCACGCCACGGTCTACGGCTACGGTGTGGTCGGCGGGCGCATCCGGCAGGACCGGCGGGCGGAGGCACACGCCGCCTACGATGCCCACCGCGCCCGGCGGGACGAGCTGGCGCGGGCCGTACGGGACCTGGGCGGCACACCGGAGGCCGCCGCTGCCGCGTATGCGCTGCCCTTCTCCGTCCCCGACCCGGCCGCCGCCGTGCGGCTCGCCGCCGAGCTGGAGGAGCGGCTGGCCGGGGTGTACTCGGACCTGGTCCGGGCCTCGACGGGCGAGCGGCGGCGGTTCGCCGCGCAGGCGCTGCGGGAGGCGGCGGTGCGGGCGGTGCGCTGGAGCGGCGAGAGCGTAGCCTTCCCTGGTCTCGCCGAGCGGGCGGCCGGGGCCACCCCTGCCGCGCCGGTGACACCGCGGGCCTGAGCGGCCCTGCGGGACCTTGGCGTACGCGCACACCGCACGCGTGCGAAGCCGACCTGGAAAGGAACTCCTCGCGCATGGCTTTCGAACCGCCGCAGCGTCTCGTGCGGGCGCTCGGCGAGACGCTGCCGGACGGTGGCGCCGAGTGGCTGGACCGGCTCCCCGAGCTGATCCGGCAGGCCGTCGATCTACGCGGGTTGACCGTGGAGCGGGTGCAGGCGCCGGGCGGGCGCAGCAGCCTTGTGCTGCTGGTGCGGCAGGCGGACGGCACACCCGTCGTGCTGAAGCTGGCGCCGCCCCGGGCGCGGCCGGAGAGCGAGCGGGCGGCTCTCGCGCACTGGAACGGCTCCGGCGCGGTACGGCTCCTGGACGCGGACCCCGAGCGGGGGGTGCTGCTGCTGGAGCGGCTCCATCCGGAGATGTCGGTGCGCTCGCTGCCGGAGGCGAGGGCCCTGCTGGAGGCGGCGGGCACGCTGCGCCGGCTGTGGGTGGCGCCGCCTGCCGGGCACTCCTTCGAGACGGTGGCGGGGCGCACCGGGCGGCAGGCCGAGTCGATGCGGGAGGGGGCCCGGACGGACCCCGAGGCGGCGCCGTTGATCGAGGCGGCGCTCGCGGCCCGCGAGCGGCTGCTGGCCGATCCGCCCGAGGACCGGCTGCTGCACGGCACCTTCCGGCAGAGCAAGATCCTCGCCGGGGAGCGGATGCCGTGGCTGGCCGTGGGTCCCGATCCGGTGGTCGGCGAGTGCGCCTTCGATCTGGCGCGTCTGGTGCGGGATCGGGTGGAGGACCTGATCGCGGCGCCTTCCGGCGCGGCGATCACGCGCCGCCGGGTGAAGCGGCTCGCGGAGTCGCTGGAACTGGACCAGGAGCGGCTGCGCGGCTGGACGCTGTTCCGGGCGGTCGAGTCGGGGGTACGGGCACGCCGCGTGGGCCGCACCCAGGACGCGGAACTCCTGCTCGAGTTCGCGACCTGGCTGTAGCGGGGCGGCCCACCGGTGCCATGGCGGACGGCGACCGGGCGGCAGGGTTCCCGGGGCGGGCGGGCCGTGGCCGACGCGGGCCGCCATCCGCCACGGCCGCAGGCGCAGGACCAGGGCCAAGCACGGCGGCCATGCGCAACCGCGCGTCGAGGGAGGCACGGCGGACCGGCCGACCCCGGCCAGGTGGCACAGAACCCCGCGCGGTCCCGGATCGCCGACGGCCGCCGGTCGGTGACCGGCGGCCGTTGCGGCGCAGGAGGAGCGTCCGTCCGTCAAGGAGTGGACCGGGACCGGGCCGTCAGGCCGTCGGACGCGGACGGCGACCGGGCGGCAGGACTGCGAGGGCGCCGCCCGGCGGCAGGACGACGAGGGCGAGCCGTCAGGCGGTGAGGCGGGCGATGGCCTCGTCCACCGTCAGTTCCTCACGCTCACCCGTCCGGCGGTCCTTGAGCTCCACGATGCCCTCGGCGGAGCGGCGGCCCGCCACCAGGATCTTCGGCACACCGATCAGCTCGGCGTCCGTGAACTTCACGCCCGGCGAGACACCGGCCCGGTCGTCCACCAGGACGCGGGCGCCGGCCTCGGCCAGCTTCCCGGACACCTCGAGGGCCAGCTCGGTCTGGAGCGCCTTGCCGGCCGCCACGACGTGCACGTCGGCCGGGGCGACCTCCGCGGGCCAGCACAGGCCCTGCTCGTCGGCGGTCTGCTCGGCGAGCGCGGCGACCGCACGGGAGACACCGACGCCGTAGGAGCCCATGGTCACGCGGACCGGCTTGCCGTTCTGGCCGAGCACGTCGAGCTTGAGGGCGTCGGCGTACTTGCGGCCCAGCTGGAAGATGTGCCCGATCTCGATCGCGCGGTCGAGCTTGAGCCCGGTGCCGCAGTTGGGGCACGGGTCGCCCTCCTTCACCACCACCACGTCGACGTACGCGTCGACCTCGAAGTCACGTCCGGCGACCACGTTCTTCGCGTGCATGCCCTCCTCGTTGGCACCGGTGATCCAGGAGGTGCCGGGGGCCACGCGCGGGTCGGCGATGTACGTGACCTTGTCCAGGCCCTGCGGGCCGACGTAGCCGCGGACCAGGTCGGGCCGGTTGATGAAGTCCTCGACGCCGACGAGCTCGACGGCGGCCGGGGCGAAGTGCGCCTCGACCTTGTCCATGTCGACCTCCCGGTCGCCGGGGACACCGACGGCGACGATCTCGCCGTCGACCTTGACGAGGAGGTTCTTCAGGGTGGCGGAGGCCGGGACGCCGAGCGAGGCGGCGAGGGTCTCGATGGTCGGGGTGTCGGGGGTCGGGATCTTCTCGAGCGCGGGCACGTCCGTGGCGTCGACCGGCTTCGCCTCGTAGGCGATCGCCTCGGTGTTGGCCGCGAAGTCGCAGTTCGGGCAGTCCGCGAAGGTGTCCTCGCCGGCGCCGGCCGGGGCGAGGAACTCCTCGGACTTGGAGCCGCCCATCGCGCCCGCGGTCGCGGCGACGATGCGGTAGTCGAGGCCGAGGCGCTCGAAGATGCGCTGGTAGGCCTGGCGGTGCAGGGCGTAGGACTGGGCGAGGCCCTCGTCCTCGAGGTCGAAGGAGTACGAGTCCTTCATCTGGAACTCACGGCCGCGCAGGATGCCCGCGCGGGGCCGGGCCTCGTCCCGGAACTTCGTCTGGATCTGGTAGAGGATGACCGGCAGGTCCTTGTACGAGGACGCCTGGTCCTTCACCAACAGGGTGAAGATCTCCTCGTGGGTCGGGCCGAGCAGATAGTCGCCGCCCTTGCGGTCCTTGAGGCGGAACAGCTCGGAGCCGTACTCGTCCCAGCGGCCGGTCGCGTCGTACGGCTCGCGGGGCAGCAGGGCGGGGAGCAGCACCTCCTGCGCGCCGATCGCGTCCATCTCCTCGCGGACGATCCGCTCCACATTGGCGAGGACCTTCTTGCCGAGCGGCAGCCAGGTCCACACGCCGGCGGCGGTGCGGCGGACGTAGCCGGCGCGGACCAGCAGCTTGTGGCTGAGGACCTCGGCGTCCGCCGGGTCGTCGCGCAGCGTCTTCGCCATCAACTGGGACATGCGCTGGACCGGTGCCTTCGCCATCGTTTCTCGTACTCCTGCCGATGAGGGTCCCCCCGCCCGGGCGAGGCCGAGATGGGGGAGGGTGATGGCTAGGAGGTTAGCCGGGCTTGCTGTGCCGGTGGAAATCCGTTATCGGCGACGGAGCGGCAGCGGTGCCCCCATCACGGCGTACGGCTTGGGTGCGCTGGGGAAGACCACCTGCCGCGCCAGATCCACATAGCCCAGCGAGTGGTACAGGCCGCGGGCCGGGCTGTCGGTGTCGATCGCCGAGAGGATCGAGCGGGGCTGCGCGGCGCCGTCGGTGATGGTGGTGATCAGGGCGCGCCCGATGCCGCGGTTCTGGTGGTGGGGGTGGACGTGCAGCTCGGTGATCACGAAGGAGTCGTCGAGCCAGTCGTCATGTCCGTGGGCGCGCAGATACGGTTCGACGACGGTGGACCACCAGTGTGTACGGTCGTTGGGCATGCCGTAGACGAACCCGGCCAGCCGTCCGTCGCCGGTGGTGGCGCCGAGGGCGCGCGCCCCCGGGTAGTTCATGTGCCGCAGCACGATCTGGCGGCGTACGGCGATCTCCTCGGCGCCGAGCCCGAAAGCGAGGGCCTGCACGGCGAGCGCCTCGTCGACGCGTGCGGACAGGTCCAAGGGGCCGATCACTACGTCGTCGGGGGTACGCGGCATGCCTGGAGCCTACCGGGGCGCCGGCCCCCTCTCAGAACAAGATGCTCATGAAAGCGCCGACCTCCTGGAACCCCACCCTGTGGTACGTCCGCCGGGCGGCGGTGTTGAAGTCGTTGACGTACAGGCTCACCACCGGCGCCACGTCCGCGAGCGCGTACCGCAGCACCGCCGCCATGCCGGGCGCCGCGAAGCCCTGGCCGCGGTACTCGGGGGCGACCCAGACACCCTGGATCTGGCAGGCGTGCGGGGTGGCCGCGCCGATCTCCGCCTTGAACACGACCCGGCCCTGGTCGTCGAGCCGGGCGAAGGACCTCCCGGCGCCGACGAGTTCGGCGACCCGCGCCTGGTACAGCAGCCCGCCGTCACCGGCCAGCGGGGAGACGCCGACCTCCTCGGTGAACATCGCCACGCACGCCGGCATGATCATCTCCAGCTCGTCCTTGCGGATGCGGCGGACGTAGGGATCCGGGGCGATGTCGGCGGGCATGCGGTCGGTGATCATGAGCGGCTGGTGGGCGCGGACCTCGCGGGCCGGGCCCCAGCCGGGCTCCAGCAGCCGCCACAGCTGGGCGGTGGGCTCGGCGGGGCCGACGATCGAGGAGCAGCGGCGGCCGGCGCGCCGGGCGCGGTCGGCGAAGGCGCGCACCGCGCGGGGGGTCGCGCAGATCGGTACGAGATTGGCGCCCGCGTAGCAGAGCGACGTGAGCATGCCGTCCTCGTACCAGCCCCACATCTCGCCGCCGAGGCGCCACGGGTCGAGGCCGGCGACCTGGACCCGGGACGTCACGAACGCGTTCGCGACCGGCTCGCGGTCGAGGACCGCGAGCGCGGCGTCCAGGTCACTCGGTTCGAGGACCCGAGTGGTGGTCTGCGTCAACACGTGCGGAAGCCTCACCCTGGGGTCTGCTGATCTCCGCACTGTACCTGCCGTGCCACCGCGTCGCCGCCCGGCGGCAGAGCGTAAGCGTACGGTCACCGAGCGGCAAACCCTGTGAACGCCTCCCAGGTCGCGGGCCGGAGGGTGAGGGTGGGACCGGTGTCCGGGTCGTGCTTGGAGTCGCGTACGTGGATGGCGGTGGGGCAGGGGGCGACTTCTACGCATTCGCCCCCGTCACCACTGCTGTAGGTGGACTTACGCCAGTCGAGGGCAACTTCGAGGCACTCCCCCCCTTCGCCGCTGCTGTGGCTGCTTTTGAACCACACCGGCTCGGACAGCGCTTCGACGTTCATCTCTCCCCCAGCAACTTCTCTACGTGGGCCAGCGATTGGCGCGGCGTTAGAGCTTGGGCTCGCAGGACGCCGTAGCGCTCCTCCATCTCCCTGACCGTTTGGCGATCGGTGTAGAGGCGGCTGCTCGTATGTGCGTCCACGTAAGCGATCCTGCGCCCTTTCACCGTCTCGATCAAGGTGAATCGACCGAAGAGTGCCGCGTGCTCCTCACGGTCATCCGGCATGACCTGGATCTCCACGTTGCGTCGATGGCCGACCAGCAGAATCTGCTCCAACTGCCCCCGCATGACTGGCCATCCGCCTAAGCACTTGCGCAGGACCGCATCCTCCATCACGAAGCTGATGGTGGGCATGGGCTTCCGTGCAAAGATCTCTTGCCGAGCCAGCCGCGCCGCCACGCGCTGCTCGATCGTCTCCTCATCCAGAGCAGGCCGCCACATGGTGAACACCGCCCGCGCATACTCCTCCGTCTGCAACAGCCCGGGGACCGCCTGGACGGCGAACACGTGCAACGCGACCGCCTCCCTCTCCAACTTCGCCGCGTCCTGGAAGAACGGCGGATACTGCGCCCTCTCCATCTCCTCGACCAGCTCCAGCAACACCCCATGCGCGCCCAGCACTTCATCCGCCCGCTCGATGAACTGCCGCGACGGAATCCGTCTCCCCTGCTCGAACGAGGCGATCGTCGACTCCGAATAGCCCGTACGCGCGCCCAGTTCGGCGCGCCCTATCCCCGCCCACGCCCGCAGCCTCTTCAACTGCCGTCCGAAAAGCGCGGCACGCCCGTCCCCGTGGTCTGCTCCTCGCTCATACACCCCTCACCGTTCTCGCGCGGCACCGGTTACGGCTCACCTCGCGTACAGACGCGCCCCGACCACGTACAACACACGACGGTCCCGGCTCAGCCGCTGTTCAACGCTACGCAGCGTGCGCGAGCGTGAGCATCATGAAGTCAGCAACTCCCTCCGACCGGCATATGCAGAAGCGCACCCCGCCCGCGCACGCGTTCGAGATGCGCTTCACGTCCAGTCCCCGGGGCGCCCGGCTCGCCCGGCGTCTGGTCTCACACCGTCTCCACGAGTGGGGGCACCCCTACGACGGCACCCTCAACGAGACCGTCACGCTCATCGCCGCCGAGCTGGCCGCCAACGCCGTACGGCACGGGCATGTGCCGGGGCGGGACTTCCATGTCCGGCTGACCGATACGCCGGACGGAGTACGCCTGGAGGTCTCCGACACCCGCACCGAGCGCCTTCCCGACCCCCGGCCCCCGCAGGACCCGGGGGACGACGAGTCCGGGCGGGGCCTGCTGCTGGTGGAGGCGCTCGCCGACCGGTGGGGCGTGGAGCCGCGCAGTCCGGGGAAATGCGTCTGGGCGGACGTACGACCGAGTCCCGCCACCCACAGGTGACGGGACTCGGGAAAAACGCGGGAAGGAAAGGTCACTCCGCGACGGAGACGGACGGCTCGCCGGAGGTCACGCCGTCCTTCTCCATCTGCTCGGCGAGCTTCATGGCCTCCTCGATCAGGGTCTCCACGATCTTCGACTCGGGCACCGTCTTGATGACCTCGCCCTTGACGAAGATC
>NZ_JBEYWX010000031.1:0-74992 GCF_040644655.1 Streptomyces sp. NPDC046931 | reverse complement strand
GTCCTCCATCCCCAACGCCCTCGCCGCCCTGCTGCTCCACGTCCGCGACACCACGGGCTGCCTTCCGCACATCTACTTCGAGTGGACCGAGGGCAGCCCGTTCGCCAACTTCCTGCGGTTCTTCCTCTTCGGCCAGGGCGAGGTGGCCCCGGTGACCCGGGAGGTGCTGCGCGAGGCGGAGCCGGACCGGAAGCGGCGACCGCGGGTTCACGTCGGCTGAACCGGACGTGCGCCGACGGAGCCGGCCCACCGCACTCAGGCGGTGCAGAGTGCCGTGCGCAGGGCGTCGAGCATCACGAAGTCGTGGATGATGCCCTGGTAGCGGACGGCGGTGACCGGGACGCCGGCCTGGCGCAGCTTGCCCGCGTAGGCCTCGCCCTCGTCAGGGAGCACATCGGCCTCGGCGGTGACGACCGGGGCCGGGGGCAGCCCGCGCAGTTGCCCGGTGGTGGCACGCAGCGGGGAGGCGGTGATCCGGGCGCGCTCGTCCTCGTCGGTCGTGTACTGGTCCCAGAACCACTGCATGGCGTCGCGGCGCAGGAAGTAGCCCTCGGCGAACTGATCGTAGGAGCCGGTGTCGAAGGCCGCGTCGGTGACCGGGCAGAACAGGACCTGCTGCACCAGCGGGACGTCGCCGCGTTCCTTGGCCATGAGGGTGAGGCCGGCGGTCATGAGCAGGACTCCATTTCCGTGCGCGACCTGGGTCAGGCCCTTCAGCTCGAGTCCAGCGCCCTCTCGCCTCTGCTCAAGCGCCTGGAGTCGAACGGCCTGGTCAGGCGCGAGCGACGCCCGGAGGACGAGCGCTCCGTCGCCATCCGCCTGAGCGATGCCGGGGCCCGACTGCGGGACCGGGCACGCACGGTCCCGCTCGCCATCGGCGACGCCATGGGCCTGGCCCCCGAGCAGGCGGCCCAGGCCGGACAGCTCCCGCGCCTGCTCACCGCGAACGTGTCCGACAGCTGAGGCGGCGAAAGCCGGGAATCACCCGCCCGGCTGGGCGTTGAAGCCCTTGTGAACCCCGTGACCGCAGAACCCCGTTTCTCCGTACTCGACCGTTCGCGCACCCGCGAGGGTCACGACGGGACCGAGGCGCTGCGGGACACCGTGCGACTGGCCCAGGAGGTCGAAGGGCTCGGGTACCACCGGTTCTGGGTCTCGGAGCACCACGGTGTGCCCGGCGTCGCCGGATCCGCGCCGACCGTGCTGGCCGCGGCCGTCGCGGCGGCCACCCGGGCCATCCGGGTGGGGACGGGCGGCGTGATGCTGCCCAATCACCGGCCGCTGGTCGTCGCCGAGCAGTTCGGCGTGCTGGAGGCCCTCTTCCCCGGCCGGATCGACATGGGGCTCGGCCGTTCCGTCGGCTTCACCGACGGGGTGCGCAAGGCACTGGGCCGCGACAAGGACGACGCCGGCGACTTCGCCGGCCAACTCGCCGAGCTCCTGGGATGGTTCCGCGGCACCTCCCCCACCGGAGCCCATGCGCGTCCATCCGAGGGTTTGACCGTGCCGCCGTTCGTGCTGGCCCTGGGCGAGGGCGCGACGATCGCCGCACAGGCCGGACTGCCCATGGTCATCGGGGACCTGCGGAACCGGGAGAAGATGCTCCGGGGGATCGAGCGCTACCGGGAGACGTTCCGGCCCTCCCCCTGGGCGAGCGAGCCGTATGTCGTCGTCTCCGGCACGATCGCGGTCGCCGCCACACCCGAGGACGCCCGCCGTATCCTCCTCCCGGAGGCCTGGTCGATGGCGTATGCGCGAACCCACGGCACGTTCCCGCCCCTGCCGCCCGCCGAGCATGTGGAGTCCCTCGCGATGAGCGCCAAGGAGCGCGGCTTCTACGAGGCGGGGCTCGCCGGCCATATCGCCGGCACCGAGGAGCAGGTCGCCCAGGAACTGGAGAACCTGCTCGAGGAGACAGGGGCGCAGGAGGTGCTGGTCACGACGAGCAGCTACGACCGCACTGCGCTCGTGGACTCCTACCGGAGACTGGCCCGGGTCGCCGGACTGGGCGCCTGAGCCGCGACTCCCCCAGCGGCTCGCCGGGCGGCGACAGCCGGCCGACAGGCGGTCACAGGCCCAGGTCGCCGAGGCCCGGGTGGCCGTCGGGCCGTCGTCCGAGCGGCCAGTGGTACAGACGCTCCGACTCCTTGATGGGCAGGTCGTTGATGCACGCGTAACGCTTGCGCATCAGGCCGTTGTCGTCGAACTCCCAGTTCTCGTTGCCGTAGGAGCGGAACCAGTTCTCCGAGTCGTCGTGGCATTCGTAGGCGAAGCGCACGGCGATGCGGTTGCCCTCGAAGGCCCACAGCTCCTTGATGAGGCGGTACTCCAGTTCTCGCCGCCATTTGCGGGTGAGGAAGGCGACGATCTCGTCGCGGCCGTTGACGAACTCCGCGCGGTTTCGCCAGCGGGAGTCGACCGTGTAGGCGAGGGCGACCTTCTCGGGATCGCGGGAGTTCCAGCCGTCCTCCGCCTGCCGCACCTTCTCGACGGCGGTCTCCCGGGTGAAGGGCGGAAGGGGAGGGCGCGGTGCGTCTGTCAATTCGTCTCCATCGAATGAGGGCATCCAGCGACCCCCGCCTGAGAACGATCGTTCTCCACTGATGCAACCGTACGAGCGTGATCGTTCTCCCGCAAGGACAGGGGCCGGGCGCGCCTCGGACCCTGGAGTGATCGGCTCCTTGATTCGATCGCGCCCGATCCAATCGTGCACGATTCGATCGCGTGGTCTACTTACGGGGCGTCGCACGGGCGCCACGGCGGACCTCATGGCCGCCACCCAGCGCCCCATCGCCGCCTCCGCCCTCGACGAGAAGGCCACCAGCGAGGCCTGGAAGACGATCCCCTCCTGGGACCTCATCACCACCCAGGACAAGAACATCCCGGTCGCCGCCCAGCGCTTCATGGCGAAGCGCGCCCACTCCCACAGTGTCGAGACCAAGGCCTCCCACGCCGTGTCAGTCTCCCGCCCGGCGCCGTGACCAAGCTGGTGGAAGAGGCGTCCGCGGCGACCGTGCGCTGAACCCCCGAGCCACGCTCGCGCCGGACCGTGACGAACGAGGCCCCCTTCGTGGGGGCCTCTCCCCGTCTACGGGGCTCACACCAGAGGAATGGTCACCTCGTCCTCGACGGGCGGGTCGAGCTCCTGGTGCAGGTTGCCGGTCGCCGCGAAGCAGCGCAGCAGGACCGCCTCGGGGCTGACGTCCAGGCGCAGGAAGTTCTTGAAGAACGGGGGGCTGTAGGTGGCCGAACTCGGGCTGAACAGACGGGTGTAGACCTTGCGTACGGGCAGCCGGAACCGGGAGGTGCGGTCGGGACGTCCCCCGGCGCCCAGCACAGAGGCCACGAGCCGGGTGCGCAGGGTGACCCGGGCGGGTGCGCCCGGGGCGCGGGTCGCGGGAACGCCGAGGCGCTCGGCCACGACGGCGGTCGCCTCCGCCTCGGAGAGCGTGAAGAAGCGCCGCAGCCGCAGCCTGCGCCCGTAGAGCCTGCTGTAGAAGGCGAGGGAGTCGCCGCGCAGCGGGTAACAGCGGAAGTCCCGTTCGGTGACGTTCGCCACCGACACGCGCGGGATGGTGTGGGTGGCGTGCATGAAGGCTCCGCCACCGCCGGAGACCACGTACTGGATGGTGCGGCCGTCCACGTCCACCGGATAGCGCTGGTAGTTGTGGATGTCGCCGCCTATCGCCGCGACATAGTGATGGTCCGGATCGCGGACGACGTCGTCGACCGTGCCGCCGCCCTCGATGGGACACGGGTGGTGCTCGCCGTCCACGTAGAGCGGGGAACCGGTGATGAGGATCTTGGGACGGGATCCTCGCGAGACCTCCCGCAGCCATCTGCCCTGTTCGGCGTCGATGGTGCCCAGCAGGCCGCTGTCGATACCGACGATGCGGACGGGTCCGGCGTCGATCGCCCAGTACGGGCCGGGCTGGAGGGCCTGCTGAGCGGGGGCAGAGCGCAACTGCCGCGCCTCGGCGAGGCGTTGCTCGTCCAAAGTGCCCGGCCGGTGCCACAGCAGGGAACGCAGCCAGGCCCGGCTCGGCGGGCGGGGCGCGGGCTCCGGCGCCGGCGGCTCCGCGTCGCAGAAGACGCGCATGAACCCGTGCAGGTCCTCGTACCAGTCGTGGTTGCCGGGTACGGCGTAGACTGGGGCCTGATAGCCCTGGTAGGGGCGGAAGAACTTGGTGCCGTAGTCGGCGGTGGCCCCGACCGGATAGATGACGTCGCTGGCCACCACGGTGAAGCGCGTCTCCTGACCCACCTTCAGGAGACCGGGTACGACGGCGTACTGGGGGTCGTCGCCCTCACCGGTGTCTCCGATGACCATGAAGGAGAAGCGGTCCGGGTCGTCCCGCCGGATCACCTTGTCGGCGGGTGCGCCCGCCGCCTCCCGCCGCTCCACCCAGCGAGCGCGGGTACGTCCGGTGGGATCGCCGAGCCAGGAGGCGAGCACGCCGTTGCGGGCGGCCCAGAGGGTCCTGGGGTCGAGCCAGGAGAGCTTCTCGACCTGACGCGGCATCAACTCGTGGTATCCGCCGCGTTCCGCGGCTCCCCAGCCGGCACCCTCGGCCGTTTCGCGTGAAGATTCGGGCACCGGAGCACCGTAGCAATGGTGCGGCCGGCGCAGCGAGGAGGCTGCGGTCACGGGCGGTGTGCGGGTCCGTCCTCCGGGAGCTCCAGGGCCCGCTGGGCGTCCAGGGCGAGATCGCGTCGGTCGGTCCCGGCGCCCGGTACGAGAACCGGCGCGACCCGGACCTCCGCGACGAGTCGGCGCGCCGACAGGACCCGCCACAGTGACGACAGCAGGGAGTCACTCCCCACGAACGCGGGCGCGGTGCTGGCCGTGCCACCCTCGTCCCGGTAGTGGAGCCGCACCGGCTGGACGGGGACATCCGCGTCCAGCGCCGCCTGGAAGGCCGCCCGCCGGAAGTGTCCCTGCGCACGGCCGCACCATGTGCTGCCCTCGGGGAAGACCACGACCGCGGACCCGGCGCGCAGGCCGTCCGCGATCTTGGCGACCGTGTCGGGCAGCGCCCGCAGCCGGTCGCGGTCGATGAACAGGGCGCCGCTGCGCGCGGTCAGCGCACCGGCCAGCGGCCACTGCCTGACTTCGATCTTGGCGAGCATCCGGCCGGGGCGGACGGCGGCGAGCAGCGGGATGTCGAGCCAGGAGATGTGGTTGGCGACCATCAGCAGGCCGCCGTGGGAGGGGGCGGCACCGCTGGTCCGTACCCGGACGCCGGCGGCGCGCACCACCGTCCGGCACCAGGCCCTGATGATCCGCTCGCGGGACGGGACGGGAAGCCGGCACACGACCGGGGAGAGGACGGTCCCGGTGACGACCAGGGCCAGCAGGGCCGCGAGCCGCAGTACGGCGCGCGGTGCGGCGGCCGCCGGCGCCGTGGCATCCACGCAGGAGCGCGGGGAGCAGGGGGCGCTGGGCAGCCAGGCACTCACCGCCGCGACGGCGGGGGACGTGCCGTCGCCGTGCCGCTGCCGGGGCGCCGCCACGGCGGCCGGAACAGCCGCCGTGCTCGCACCGGGGCTCGCGGGCGCCTCGACGCCGCGCCGTGGGCGGAGGGTCGGCCCGGGACGGAAGACGGTTCGCGCAGCGGTCCTGGGCATGGTCGTCACGCCGGGACGAGCGAGAGGAAGTGCCGCAGATAGCGCGGGTTGACCCGGCGCATCGACAGCAGGACGTAGAGGTCGGCGACGCCGAAGTCCGGGTCGTGCGCGGGCTCACCGCAGACCCAGGCGCCGAGACGGAGGTAGCCGCGCAGCAGCGGGGGCAGCTCGGTGTGCCCGGCCGGGGCCGGGATGTCCGCGCGCCAGGGCAACAGCGGCCGTACGCGGTACTCCTCGGGCGCCATGTGCTTGGCCTTGACACGCTCCCAGGTGCCCGCGGCGAGCGCACCGCCGTCGGCGAGCGGCAGGGAACAGCAGCCGGCCAGCCACTCGTGGCCGCCGTCGATCATGTAGCGTGCTATCCCCGCCCAGATCAGTCCGATGACCGTGCCGTCGCGGTGGTCGGGGTGGACGCAGGAGCGGCCGACCTCGACCAGGCCGGAGCGGATTCCGTCCAGCGGGCCGAGGTCGAACTCGCCCTCCGAGTACAGCCGCCCGGCGATCGCGGCCCGCTCGGGCGGCAGCAGCCGGTAGGTGCCCACGGGCTGGCCGGTCACCGTGTCACGGACGAGCAGGTGGTCGCAGTACGCGTCGAAGGCGTCGACGTCGAGGCCCGGCTGCGGGGTGGACAGGAGGGCGCCCATCTCCCCGGCGAAGACGTCGTGGCGCAGCCGCTGGGCGTCCCGGACATCGGCCTCGTCACGGGCGAGGGTGACGGTGTAGCGGGTCGGTGCCACGGGCGGTGGGGGGCTGACGAGGGCGGAAACGCCGGTCATGGCTCTCTCCTGGTCACGGGCCGGTTCGGCGGCGCGGAGGCAGACCGACGACTGTGCGGTCTGTGCGCTCCTGTTCTTCCGATGCCGGTTGGCCCGCACGTGACCGCTGCCAGGAGGGCGGATGTGGGAATGTTGAATGCCAGGGGTGGCAGGTGACGCCGGGCGGCGGGCTCGGCCGGGCATTCGGCGCGCGAGGGCTTGGCGGGACCGGGGTTGAGCACCACGCCCGGTCCCGCCCGTCCGCACCTGCCGGCGAACGTGCACGGCCGGCGCCGCCCGTCCCAGGCGGCGCCGGCCTGTCCTTGTGTGGGCCCCCAGCGGCGAGACGCTTAGCGGCGGGCCGCCTTGCGGGTCGCGCGCAGCCACTCCTTGTTCATGCTGGTGATGGAGACCAGCGGGATGCCCTTCGGGCAGGCGGTGGCGCACTCCCCGGTGAGGGTGCAGCCGCCGAAGCCCTCCTCGTCCATCTGCGCCACCATGTTCAGCACCCGGGTCTCGCGCTCGGGCGCACCCTGGGGCAGCACGTTGAGGTGGTTGATCTTCGCCGAGGTGAACAGCATGGCCGCGCCGTTCGGGCAGGCCGCCACGCAGGCTCCGCAGCCGATGCACTCGGCGTGCTCGAACGCGGAGTCGGCGTCCGTCTTGGGGACGGGTGTGGCGTGGGCCTCGGGCGCCGAGCCCGTCGGGGCCGTGATGTAACCGCCGGCCTGGATGATCCGGTCGAACGCCGCGCGGTCGACCACGAGGTCCTTGATCACCGGGAAGGCCGAGGCCCGCCACGGCTCGATGTCGATCGTGTCGCCGTCCCGGAAGGACCGCATGTGCAGCTGGCAGGTGGTGGTGCGTTCCGGGCCGTGCGCGTCGCCGTTGATGACGAGCGAGCACGCGCCGCAGATGCCCTCGCGGCAGTCGTGGTCGAAGGCGACCGGGTCCTCGCCCTTGAGGATGAGTTCCTCGTTGAGGGTGTCCAGCATCTCCAGGAAGGACATGTCGGGCGAGACTCCGTCCACCTCGTAGGTGGACATGGCGCCTTCGGCGTCGGCGTTCTTCTGCCGCCAGACGCGCAGGGTGAGCTTCATGCGTAGCTCCGCTGGGTGGGGTGGACGTACTCGAAGACCAGGTCTTCCCTGTGCAGGGTGGGAGCCTCGCCGGTGCCGGTGAACTCCCAGGCGGCCGCGTAGGCGAACTCGTCGTCCTTGCGGGCGGCCTCCCCGTCCGGGGTCTGTGACTCCTCGCGGAAGTGGCCGCCGCAGGACTCGGTGCGGTGCAGCGCGTCGAGGCACATCAGCTCGGCGAGCTCCAGGTAGTCGACGACGCGGTTGGCCTTCTCCAGCGACTGGTTGAACTCCTCGCCGACGCCGGGCACCTTGATCCGCCGCCAGAACTCCTCGCGGATCTGCGGTATGCGCTCCAGCGCCTTGCGCAGCCCGCTGTCGGTGCGGGCCATGCCGCAGAACTCCCACATGAGCTCGCCGACCTCGCGGTGGAAGGAGTCGGGGGTACGGTCGCCGTCCACGGACAGCAGCAGGTCGAGCCGGTCCTCGGTCTCGGCCAGCACCTCCTGGACGGCGGGGTGGTCGGTGGTCACCGGGTCCTGGTGCGGGTTGCGCGCCAGGTAGTCGTTGATCGTGGCCGGCAGCACGAAGTATCCGTCGGCCAGGCCCTGCATCAGCGCGGAGGCGCCGAGCCGGTTGGCACCGTGGTCGGAGAAGTTGGCCTCACCGATCGCGAACAGGCCGGGGACGGTGGTCTGGAGGTCGTAGTCGACCCACAGACCGCCCATCGTGTAATGCACGGCGGGGTAGATCCGCATCGGCACCTCGTAGGGGTTCTCCGCGGTGATCCGCTCGTACATCTCGAAGAGGTTGCCGTACTTCTCCCCGACCTTCTCGCGGCCCATGCGCTTGATCGCGTCCGCGAAGTCCAGGTAGACGCCCTGACCGCCGGGGCCGACGCCGCGGCCCTCGTCGCAGACGTTCTTCGCGGCGCGGGAGGCGATGTCCCGCGGGACCAGGTTGCCGAAGGAGGGGTAGATGCGCTCCAAATAGTAGTCGCGCTCGTCCTCGGGAATCTCGTTCGGCGGGCGGTTGTCGCCCTTGGCCTTCGGCACCCAGATCCGGCCGTCGTTGCGCAGCGACTCGCTCATCAGGGTGAGCTTGGACTGGTGGTCGCCGGTGCGCGGAATGCAGGTCGGGTGGATCTGCGTGAAGCAGGGGTTGGCGAAGTAGGCGCCGCGCCGGTGCGCCCGCCAGATGGCGGTCGCGTTGGAGTTCATGGCGTTGGTCGACAGATAGAAGACGTTGCCGTAGCCGCCGGAGGCGAGGACGACGGCGTCCGCGAAGTACGTGTCGATCTTCCCGGTGATCAGGTCGCGGGCGACGATGCCGCGGGCCCGTCCGTCGACGACGATCAGGTCGAGCATCTCGGTGCGCGGGTGCATCTCCACGTTGCCGGCGGCGATCTGCCGGGAGAGCGCCTGGTAGGCGCCGAGGAGCAGCTGCTGGCCCGTCTGGCCGCGGGCGTAGAAGGTGCGGGAGACCTGGACGCCGCCGAAGGAGCGGGTGTCGAGCAGGCCGCCGTACTCGCGGGCGAACGGCACGCCCTGCGCCACGCACTGGTCGATGATCTCGACGGAGATCTGGGCGAGGCGGTGGACATTGGACTCGCGGGCCCGGAAGTCGCCGCCCTTGACGGTGTCGTAGAACAGGCGGTGAATCGAGTCGCCGTCGTTGCGGTAGTTCTTCGCGGCGTTGATGCCGCCCTGGGCGGCGATGGAGTGGGCACGGCGCGGGGAGTCCTGGTAGCAGAACTGGACGACGTGGTAGCCCTGTTCGGCAAGCGTGGCGCCCGCGGAACCGCCCGCCAGACCGGTGCCGACGACGATGACCCTGTGCTTGCGGCGGTTGGCGGGGTTGACCAGCTTGGCCTCGAAGCGGCGGGTGTCCCAGCGCTCGCTGACCGGGCCACTGGGCGCCTTGGTGTCGGCGACGGGTTCGCCGGTGGCGTAGTCGGTGTATTCGGCGGAAGCAGTCATATCAGCTCACCACTCCGGTCATGACGCCCACGGGTACGGCTATGAAACCGGCCGTGAGCAGCAGCGCAAGGACATTGGCGACGGTCTTGAGGGCGCGGTCGCGGGTGCGGCTGCCGACGCCGAGGGTCTGGGCGGCGCTCCAGAAGCCGTGCCGGATGTGCAGGCCGAGGGCCAGCATCGCGACGATGTAGACGACGTTGCCGTACCAGGTGGAGAAGGTGTCCACGACGTTCTGGTACGGGTGGCCCTCCTGGAAGCCGCCGGAGTGGACGGTGCCGGTGGTCAGGTCGAGGAGATGCCAGACGATGAAGAGGCCGAGGATGATCCCGCCCCAGCGCATGGTGCGGGTCGCGTAGCTCGCCCGCGGCTTGCCGTGCACGTACTTCTTCGGGCGCGCCCTGATGTCCCGGCGGCTGAGCTGGTACGCGGAGACGGCGTGGGCGACCACGGCGACGACCAGCACGACGCGGATCAGCCAGAGCGTCCACTCGTAGTGCATGAACGGTTCGCCGACGGTACGCAGCCAGTGCGCGTAGTGGTTGAACTCGCCGGCCCCGAAGTAGATCTTCAGGTTCCCGATCATGTGGGCGACCAGGTACAGCAGCATGATCAGGCCGCTGACCGCCATCACTGTCTTCTTGCCGACGGTCGAGTCCCACACGGTGCGCGCCATGGACGGCCGTCGGTCCGTCCGCGTTGCCAGAGCCATGGCTCAGAACGCTAGGGCCGAAGGTCCCCATCGGTCCAAGACATGGACCGGCTCGTTTCGATAGGCGGGTCCTATCCTTGCTGTATGCAGTTCCAGCAGCTCCAGTACTTCGTGGCGGTCGCCGAGACCCGGCACTTCACCCGGGCCGCCGATCTGGTCCATGTCGCGCAGCCGTCGCTGTCGCAGCAGATCAAGGCGCTGGAGCGGGAGCTGGGGGCAGACCTGTTCCTGCGGGCACGGGGGAACATCACGCTCACCGACGCGGGGGAGGCGCTGCTGCCGCTGGCCCGGCGGATCCTCGCCGACGCGGACACGGCCCGGCACGAGGTGCAGGAGCTGGTGCAGCTGCGCCGTGGCCGGGTGCGGCTGGGAGCGACACCGAGCCTGTGCACGGGCCTGCTGCCGGACGTGCTGCGCGCCTTCCACGACCGCTATCCCGGCATCCGGCTGCTGATCGAGGAGGGGGGCTCGCACGACCTCGTACGGGAGCTGGCGCGGGGGGCGCTCGACCTGGCCCTGGTGGTACTCCCGCTGCCCACCCCCTCCCCCGCGCTGACCACCGTGGAGCTGCTGCGCGAGGACCTGGTGGTGGTGTCCTCACCCGACGCCCCGAGGCCCGGCGGCGGCCGCCGCACGGTCCGTGTCGCGGACCTCGAGGGCGAGCGCCTGGTCATGTTCCGGCACGGCTACGACCTGCGGGAACTGACCGTCACGGCGTGCCGCGCCGCGGGCTTCGAGCCGGACTTCGCGGTGGAGGGCGGCGAGATGGACGCGGTGCTGGGCTTCGTACGGGCCGGGCTCGGGGTGGCGGTCGTACCGCGCATGGTGGCCACGCGGTCCGGGCGCGGGCTGCGGGTCACCCCGCTGGCCCCGCCCGGACTCCACCGTACGATCGCGCTGGCCCACCGCAGCGATGTGGCACCGCCACGGGCGGCGAGGGAGCTTCAGCGGATGCTGCTGGAGCGCTGAGGGGGCCGCCCGCCGGCCGTGCGCTCGGCCAAAACCTGCGTCGAGCAGCAGCCGGGCCGCCGTCGCGGCGATGCCGCCGGTGGCGCAGGTGCCCAGGGCCCGGTCAACGGGCAGCGCCGTCAAGAACGCTCCGTCACTCCGGATGCCGAGCGGCCCGCTTACGTCCCGGTGACGGTCCGGCTGTACGGACGGGGAACAACTGCGGCTGCGGCGGCGGGGGGACGCCGACGCCGCGCTGGTCCACGAGCCGTTCCCACCGCACCGGCCTCGACAGCGAGACGCCGGCCGCCGGGGACGCCGTCCTCCTCGCCGCACCCGGGTGTCGTACCGCCCGCCCCGGACGCACCACCCGCGCGCCGCCCCCCGTGGCCGAGCCCGTACGGCTCGTACCGTCGGCACAGTCGGCTGCGGCCGTGAAGGCTTAGCCCCTCGCGTCCACCAGTGCGAGTTCGTGCAGCCGCTCCGGCGGGCCCGGGCGGGCGTAGTACCAGCCCTGGGCCGTGTCGCAGCCCAGGATCCGCAGCTGCTCGGCCTGGGCTCCGGTTTCCACTCCCTCGACCGTGACCGCGAGATCCAGGCTGTGGGCGAGGGAGACGATACCCTCGACGATCTTGAGATCGACGGGGTCCGCGGGGCACTGCTGCATGCTCTGGGTGAAGGAACGGTCCAGCTTCAGGATCCGCACCGGAAGCCGGCGCAGGTTGGCGAGGTTCGAGTAGCCCGTGCCGAAGTCGTCGAGTGCGATGTCCACCCCCATCTCGGCCAGGCACCGCAGAGGTTTGAGCAGGTCGTCGTCGGCTCCGATGAGCGCCGACTCCGTGACCTCCAGGCAGAGCGCGTCCGGTTCCAGACCTGCCTGCTCCAGGATGTCCACGGTGTCGGAGACCAGCCCGGGGTGGGTGAGCTGGCACGGTGACAGATTGACGTTGATCCGCAGCGGGCCCTGCTGGTCGTGCCTCTCCTGCCATGCCCGGGCCTGGCGTACCGCCTCCTGGAGGACCCACCGGCCCAGGGGCACGATCAGCCCGGTCCGCTCGGCGAGCGGGATGAAGTGGTCGGGGCCGAGCACGCCGTGCTGCGGATGCAGCCAGCGCACCAGGGCCTCGGCGCCGTGCACGGTGCCGTCGCCCAGATGCACCAGCGGCTGGTACTCGATGAAGAACTCGCCCCGGTCCAGGGCCATGGGCAGCGCCGTGGTCAGCCCGTGCCGGGTGATGGCGCGGGCATCGGCCTCGGGGTCGGCGAGCTCGAAGCGGTTGCCGCCCGCCGACTTGGCCCGGTACATGGTGATGTCCGCGCTGCGCAGCACCTCCGCCGGGCCGCGCTCCCCCGCCGGTCCCTCGACGACGCCGATGCTGCCGCGCACGGTCAGCTCCCGGCCGTCGACGCTGATCGGGGTGACGAGCGCGTTCATGATCCGTCCGACGAGTTCGTCGACGCCGCGTTCGGTGTCCGGTCCGGTGGTGAGCGCCACGAACTCGTCGCCGCCCAGCCGCGCCACCATCTCACCGGGCGCGGTCGCGCACGTCTGCAACCGGTCGGCGACCTCGACGAGCAGCCGGTCGCCGGCCGCGTGCCCGAGACTGTCGTTGATGATCTTGAAGCCGTCGAGGTCGAGATAACACAGGCCGAAACGCTGTCCCTCACCCGCGGCCAGCGCCTTCTCCAGGCGTTCGAAGAACAGGGTCCGGTTGGGCAGTCCGGTGAGCGCGTCGTGGGTGGCCTCGTAGCGCAGCCTGAGGTTCAGCAGTCGCCGCTCGGTGGTGTCCTCCATGAGCGCGAGCTGGTACTGCGGGTTGCCGTCCGCGTCCCGCAGCAGGGACACCGTCAGGTTGGTCCACAGGACCGTGCCGTCGGGCCGGTAGAAGGCCTTTTCGACGTGGTAGTGGTCGCGCTCGCCGCGGACCAGTTCGTCGTACAGGCGCCAGACCTGCGGTGCGTCGTCGGGATGGGTCCACTCGGAGACGTTGCGCCCGCGCACCAGATGCTCGGAACCACCGAACATGCGCAGCAGCGCGCCGTTGACCTCCAGGACGTTGCCGTCCAGATCGGCGATGCCGATGCCTATGGCCGCGCCCTCGAACACCGCGCGGAAGCGGGCCTCGCTGGAGTGCAGGGCCTGCGCCACCACGCCCTGGGCGGTGAGCGCGGCCCGGGCGATGGCCTCCTGCTCGGCGAGCGTGCGTTCCTTCAGGGCCGCCGCGAACCCGGCGGCGATCGCGTGCTGCAACCGCGAGGAGCGGGTCCGCAGGGCTTCCTGCGTCTTCGCGGAGGCGTCCGGGTCGCCGCAGTAGAGCACCAGGTAGGCGTCGACGCAGTCGAGCGTGCGGCTGAGCGCCTCCGGATCCGTGCAGTGCGACTCCATGAGCGCCGCGCCGATGGCCCTGGCCTCGGCCGCGTCGAACGCCCTGGCCCGCAGCGCGTCGTACAGACGCCGGGCCAGCGGAAGCAGTTGCTCCTCGAACTCGGGCCGGGTCAGCGCCGTGGCGGTCGCCGGGAAGACCGCCCGGCTCCAGATGGTCGCGAACCTGCGCAGTCTGTCCTCCGGTCCGCCCGGTTCCCCGCTCACGCCGCGCGCCCCACGCCGGCGAAACCGGAGAAGGCATAAGGATCCTCGTCCTCGGGTGCCGTGTCGGGTCGCCACGTCGGCATCGGCACCAGTCCGGGTTCCACCATGTCGTACCCCTCGAAGAACCGCGCGATCTGGTCGCGCGAGCGCATGATCAGCGGATTGCGGATGTTCCTGTACACGTCGACCGCGCCCTCGGCGCGCCCCTGCGGCAGGGGGATTCCCTCGTACGAGGCATGCGTGAGGACGAGCAGGCTGCCCGGCGCGAGGGCGTCGCGCAGCTCGGCCACCGCTCCGTACGGGTCGTCCGCGTCCTCCACGAAGTGCAGTATGGCAACGAGAAGGAGGGCGATCGGCCGGTTCTGGTCGAGAAGTCGCTCGACCTGAGGACTCGACAGGATCTCGGAGGGCTTGAGGAGATCGGCCGCGGCGACGTCCGCGTCGTCGTTCCCCTCGAGGACCGCCTGACTGTGTGCGACTGCAACCGGGTCGTGGTCGACGTACACCACACGGGCGCCCGGATGCGCCCGCTGTGCCACTTCGTGGACGTTGCCGAAGGTCGGGATACCGGAGCCGATGTCGAGGAACTGGGTGATGCCCTCCTCGACGGCGAAGCGCACCGCGCGGCGCATGAACGCCCGGTTCGCCTGCATGATCTTGGGGAGGCCCGGCATGAACTCCAGCGCCCTGCGCGCCGCCTGGCGGTCGACCTCGAAGTTGTGCGACCCGCCCAGGTAGAAGTCGTACATGCGGGACACGCTCGGCACGGAGATGTCGATGCTCCGTGGCGCCCAGGCAGGACGCTCCATGTAGTTCTCCAAGGCGTAGGGGACAGGGGAGGCGATCCGGTGTTCGAGCAGAGGCTACTGATCGTCCGCCAACCGAGCGAGTAAAAACGGAAATTGACCATCCGTTCCCGGTCACTGCCGGTGGCACGTGCGGAGCCGGGCCCGCGCGGTGCCATCGCACACGAAAAGGGTCCGCCCCCTCCGTGCGGTGGAGAGGGGGCGGACCTGGTCGTGCGCGCCTGTGTCCCGTTCGTCCGGCTTCTGCGTCTCACTCCCTTCCGGGGTGCGTGGCTGACTGGGGCGAGGCGATCGATCGACCCTGGGGAGGCGATCTCTACTTGGACGCGCCGACCGGCTTTCCGTCGGGCGAGACGGCGTACCACGTGCCGCCCACGCCCTGACCGTTGGTCTCTCCGGGGGCCTTGTCACCGGAGAAGGTGTAGATGGGCCAGCAGTTGACGGTCATCTGCTTGGCGCCGTCGGGGCGGGTGAAGCCCATGAGGCCCTTCTTCTTGACGCCCTTGGTGTCGTCCGCCGAGACCGGCGCGACGACGGGCCACTTCTCCAGGCAGGCACCGGTGCAGTTGGACACCGGCTCGGGCCACGCCTTGTCCTTCATGAAGCGGTAGACCGTCATGCCGTTCTTGTCGACGACGATCGGGCCGAGCTTGGGGTCGTTGCGGACCGACAGGCCCGGCAGGTCGGAGACCGCGGCCTTCTTGCCGGTGGGCGCGGTCGCGAACCAGGCGCCCTTCAGCCCCTCACCGTTGGTGTCACCGGCCTTGGTGTCCTTGGCGTACCGGTACATCGGCCAGCCCGCGATGGTCAGCTGCTTGGTGCCGTCGGAGCGGGTGACCTCGCCGAGCAGGGACTTGTCGATCCCGGAGGCGACGGAAGCGCCGTCGGCGGGAACCGGCGGCCACGTCTTGGCGCAGTCGCCGTCACAGGAGGACTTCGGCGGTTCGGCCGTGTCCTGGTCGAAGCGGTAGAGGGTGAAGCCCGCGCTGTCGGTGACGATCTTACCGAGCTTCGCATTGTCGGTGACGGCCAGCTGGCCTGCGGTTTTCCCGCCGGCCGCGGCGCTCGGGGCGGCCGTGGAGTCGGCGCCGTAGCCGTTTCCGGGGACGGTTGAGGGGGAACCGAGGCCGCCCGCGACGGCGTTGGCCCCGACGTTCTGGCTGCCCGTCGACTGGGTGCCGCTCTCCTGACCGCACGCCGTCGTGAGCGCCAGCACGGCCGCAGCTGTCGCCACGAGGGAGGCGCTCCGCCAGGATGTCTTCATTCTCAACTCCAGCATTCCGCTTGGGTGTTGCAGCGCCTCCTGAGCGCCGCGTATAGCCCTAGGTACGGGCCGGAACACCCGATGTGTTCAATCGGACCGCGAAATTCTTTGCGGAGCCTGTGACGCCTCGGGCCGACTCCCACCCGCTCGGTGCACCTTCGTACATAAGTGCCGAACCCGTTCCGATACGGGCGTCGTTGAGGAAACCTCCCGAAGGCCGAAGTCCCCTCTTCGGGCCAATTCGCCCCCGCCCGGGCGTGCGCGGGGGCGGACCGGCCCATGATCTCGGTCGTGCATCGACCCGAACCGACCCGGTCCGCCCTCGTCAGGGGGGCATTGGCCGTGGTGACGGTGGCATGGACCCTCGTGGGCGCCGTCGCCCATCCCGCGTCGGCCGACGCGTGCGCCTACGCCTCCACGGGCCCGGACGGCACGGCGGCGGTGGCGGTCGCGGGCGGCGAGCTCCCCCCGCCACCGTGCCTGCCTCCGAGCCCCACCCCGACTCCGAGCCCCACTCCGGCACCGAGCCCCACGCCCACACCCGAGCCCCCACCGCCTCCCCCGCCGCCGCCCAGGCCCACCCCGCCGCCCCGGCCCGTGCCGCCGCCACCGCACACGCAGGCGCCGCGCCCGCGCCCGGCACCGGTCCTCGCTCCCCCACCCACCCCCGAGCCGGCCCCGACGCCCTCGCACCGGCCGAGTCCGCGGCCCCGGGCGACCCCGCTGCACTACCCGGCGTACCACGCGGTGTCCCACCCGCGGCCGCCGCACGACAGCCCGTCGCCGCTCATGTTCACCCTGCTCATCGTCGCGCCCGCGGTGTTCGCCATCGCCGCGCTGCGTCCGCGCTGACCCCTGGAGGGACCTCTTGTCGGAATGGCTTGTTCTCACCCTCGCGATGGCGGCCGCTTGTGCCGTCGTGATCGTGGTGACCCTGGTTCGGCAGCGCACGGCCGCCGCGGACGAGGACCCGTCCGAGACACCCGATGTCATCGAGTACATGACGATGTGGATCGGCGTGGTGTACGCCATCGTGCTGGGTCTGGCCATCGCGGGCGTCTGGGAGGCCCGCAGCGCCGCCCAGGACCATGTGCAGGCCGAGGCCCAGGCGCTGCACGAGATCTCGGAGCGCGTCCGCGTCTACCCGCCCGAGGTCCGCGACCGTATCCGCGCGGACGTCAACGCGTATGTCGGCCAGGTCGTCGGCGCCGAGTGGAAGGCCATGGCCGACCACGGCAAGGTGACAGCGCGCGGCGCCGGACTCCTCCAGCGGATCCGTCAGGACGTCACCGACTACGCGCCCCGCACGGACTTCGAGGCGCAGGCGTACCAGCCGCTCCTCGACCAGGTGGCCGCCGCCGACACGGCGCGGGCCGCCCGTGCCGACTCCACCGGCTCCACCATGCCGCCGGTGGTGTGGTTCGGGCTGGTCGCCGGTGCGGTGGTCACCATCGGGATGGTGTTCGCGCTGCAGATCCGGCGGACACCGCGCGAACTGGTCCTCGCCGGGCTCTTCTCCGCGCTGATCGCCTTCCTGCTCTTCCTGATCTGGGACTTCGACGCACCCTACAGCCGGGGCATCACCGCCTCCTCCGAACCGTTCCTGGCCCTGTTCCCGCGCATGCACGGGTGAGAAGCGGGGGACGTACCGGCCGGCGGGGACGGGACCGCGCGCACCCGTCCCCGGCGGCCCGGCCCTCGTCTCCCTTGCGTGGAGCCGCCATTGCCCCTTTCGTGGCTCAGGTCTGTGCGCCATTCGCACGACTCCAATCGCGCCCCGGCACCACCTTTCCTAGCGTTTCGATCACCGGGGTGCGTTTCTGGCGCAAGCGGAAAAGGTCCGCAGCACGGCTCCTCGGGGACCTGGAGGGTCACCATGCGCGCGATACGCGTCGCTTCGGTCGCACTGCTGGGCGTCACCGCCCTTGGCTGCGCCGGGCCGGGAACCGTCAGCCGGGGCGAAGGGAACTTGCCGTCGTTCGGCTACGACCTGCAGCCGACGAAGATCGGCCCCGGCGAACGGGTCAACCTGCCCGTGAAGGGGTGCAACGACAACGCCACCGTCCACTCCGACGCCTTCGACACGGTCACCATCCCCAAGGGCCGGTCCTATGCCACGGCCGTCGTCAACCGCAACGCCCGGCCCGGGGCCAACTACGACGTCACATTCCAGTGCGGCCGCCAGTCCGGCCACAAGCAGCTCGCCATCGCGGCCGCGAACGCGAACTACCGCAGTGACACCGGCGGCGGGGGCGGTGGCGGCTACGGCGGGGTGGGTAGTGGCGGCTACGGCGGGGTCGGCGGTGGTGGATACGGCGGAGGTGGCTACGGCGGGGTCGGGGGCGGCGGATACGGCGGGGGCGGCTATGGCGGGGTCGGGGGCGGCGGATACGGCGGGGGCGGCGGATACGGCGGGGGCGGTTACGGCGGGGGCGGGGGCGGCGGCTACGGCCAGCACGGGGTGCGGGCGGGGGTCGGCGGCAGCATCGGCGCCCTCGACCTGAAGGAGATCGGGATCGGCGCGGCGCTCATCACGGGCTCGCTCGGCATCACCTGGTACCTGTCCCGCCGCCGCACCGCCCTGAGCCAGTCCTGACCCGCCGCGGGGGCCCCGCCGCGGGGGCCTCCTCACACCGGAACCCGAGAAGTGAGGGAGCATGCCCGGGTCAGAGCCGGCCCAACAGCGGCGCACGAAGCGCGCCCCGTGGGGGATGATCGCGCTCGTCCTGCTGACAGGCCTCGCCTTCGTCCGGCACGGTTCGGGAGAGTTCGCGACGGGCCCGCCCCAGCCGGCTTCGGCGGCGGCCCCCGACTCCCCCGGCGCCCTGAGCGCCGGTTACACCGGGCCCGACGCCCTTCGCTACTCCGGGGCCGTCCGCGTCGGCATCCCGGCGCTTCGGATCGACGCCCGCGTGATCCCGGTCGCACTGGACACGTCCGGCTGGGTGGACGCACCGCCGCCCGACGACCCGAACCTCGCGGGCTGGTTCACCGGCGCGCCCTCGCCCGGTGAGAAGGGCACGGCCGTGCTTGTAGGCCATGTGGACAACAGCCAGGGACCGGCCGTGTTCTACGGACTGGGCAGGCTGAGGAAGGGCGACCAGGTGGAGGTCCGGCGCGAGGACGGCAGGACGGCCGTGTTCAAGGTGTACGGCGTCGAGGTCTTCAGCAAGGCGAACTTCCCCGGGGCCCGCGTCTACGGCAGCAAGGGAGTTCCGGAACTGCGCGTCATCACCTGCGGCGGAGCCTTCTCCGAGCAGAACGGCTACGCGGGGAACGTGGTGGTGTTCGCCCGGCTCGCCGCGGTGCGCTGAGGGCCCCACCCGTGGACGGGCGCTCAGGTGGACCGGCGCCTGGGCACCGTGAGGTGGTAGCCGGAGTCCCGCAGGTACGGCAGATACTCGCGCAGCGCCTGCACGCTCTGCGAGCGGTCTCCGCCGGCGTCGTGCGAGAGGACGATGACGCCCGGGGCGGCATTGCCCTCCACCCGACGGACGATGGTGGGAGTGCCGGGGGTCGCCCAGTCGAAGGAGTCCACCGTCCAGGCGAACGGCTCCATGCCGAGTTCGGCGCCGAGCTGGAAGGCGGCCCGGTTCCAGGCCCCGTACGGAGCGCGGAACCACAGGGGGGGCTCGCCGTAGGCGTCCGCGATGACCTCACAGGTGCGTTCCATCTCGTAGCGGATCCTCGACCGGGGCAGCCGGGTCAGCAGAGGGTGCGTCCAGGTGTGGTTGCCGACGACGTGACCGTCGTCGGCCATCTCGCGCAGCAGGTCCTTGTGGTCGACGGCCATCTCCCCGCAGACGAAGAACACCGCACGCACGTCGTACTCCCGCAGCGTGCGCAGGATGGCGGGCGTGTAGCGGGGATCGGGACCGTCGTCGAAGGTCAGCACCATGCTGGTGCCACGGCCCGACAGGCGCAGGATCGGCCTTCCGCGGACGGCGGTGCGCGCCGGCCCGCCGCGCGGCGGGCTGTAGCCGGTCATGGGCCGCAGACGGAAGGCGGACGGCTTCGGGGGCACGCCCGCCTGTGGGCCCGCGGCCGCGGCGACACTCCGCACCGGGCGTGCCGGGGGGTCCGCGGTGAGCAGCCGGGCCGTACCGGTCGCCCCGGCCGCGCCCAGAACGGTGGCACCGGCGAGCAGCGCCCGGCGCCGGGTGAGCATCTGATCCTTGTGCATGACTCATGAGTCACGTGAGGGGATGGCGCCGGGACCGCGCAACACCGGTGAGGAGACGAGAAGCACTCGATGGGATCAGCATATTTACCCATATCCCGGATTTCCGGGCTGCTCCCCGGCCGGTCGCCGTCGTTGCGCATTCCTCCGCTGCCCGCCCGGTTGCGGACCTGCGGATTCCGATAGCCTCGGTACCGTGACGGAACAGCACTCGCATCAGTTCGAGCGGGGCACCGACGGGCCCAAGGTCATCGTCGTCGGCGTGGACGGCACCGACTCCTCACTCCGTGCGGCGGCGTACGCCGGAGGCCTGGCACGGCGGCAGCACGCGCTGCTCGCGGTCGTGTACGTGCAGCCCGTGATGGCTGCGGGGGCCGCGCTCGGGGTGCCGGTGGCCGAGACGACGGACGAGATCGCGGAGGATCTGGTCACCTACATCCGTGAGGCCACCGAGCGCGTCAAGGGCATATTCGAGGTGCGCTGGGAGTTCCACACCTTCCGGGGCGATCCCTACAACGGCCTGGTGAATGCGGCCGACGAACTCAAGGCGGACGCGGTCGTGGTCGGCGCGTCCGAGCAGGCCGGCCACCGGATCATCGGCTCGGTGGCGGTCCGGCTGGTGAAGGCGGGGCGCTGGCCGGTCACCGTCGTGCCGTAGCAGGACCGCCCCCGGTCGCGCACCCATCGCCGCCCAGGGCCGACGACGGCTGCGCGGCCCTCGGCCCGTGCGGCGCCATGCGCGTGCGGTCTTCCGTCCCCGCCGTCCCTGCGCCATCATGATCCGCCGTCAGCCGGTTGCCGCTCGCGAAGAGGTGAGGCTCATGGCCAGGCTCCGCATGGGTGAGGGGATTCTCCGCCGCAAACCCATCGAGCACATCGGAGAGACGGAAGTCGGCGAGGGCGCCCGGCTGGAGCGTTCGCTCGGCCTGTGGCAGCTCACCGCGATCGGCGTCGGCGGGATCATCGGCGCCGGCATCTTCACCCTCGCCGGGACCGTCGCCAACGGCACGGCCGGGCCCGCGGTCCTCGTGTCGTTCCTGATCGCGGGCGTGGCGAGCGCGGCCGCCGCGCTGTCGTACGCCGAGTTCGCCGGGCTCATCCCGAAGGCCGGCTCGGCCTACACCTACGGCTACGCGGTGCTCGGCGAGTACGCCGGCTGGTTCATCGGCTGGGACCTGCTGTTGGAGTACACGGCGATCGTGGCCGTGGTGGCCATCGGCATCTCCGGCTACTTCGGCTTCCTGGTCGGCGAGACGGGCGTCCATCTGCCGGCGTGGATGCTGGGCGCCCCCGGCACGGGGGCCGGCCATCGGGTCGACCTGTTTGCGGTCGTCCTGTGCCTGCTGATCGCGTACCTCCTGAACCTCGGCATCCGCAACGCGGCCCGTTTCGAGACGTTCGTGGTGGCCCTGAAGATCCTCGTCGTCCTGCTGGTGATCGGCGTCGGCGTGTTCCACATCGACACCGGCCATTACCGTCCCTTCTTCCCGTACGGCGTCGGCGGCGCGTTCACCGGCGCGGCCACCGTCTTCTTCGCGGTGTTCGGCTACGACGCCATGTCGACCGCGGCGGAGGAGTCGAAGGACGCACAGCGCCACATGCCGAGGGCGATCCTCTACTCGCTGGCGATCTCCATGGTCCTGTACGTGGCGGCCTGCCTGGTCCTCACGGGCATGCAGAACTACAAGGACATCGACAAGGAGAGCGGCTTCTCCAGCGCGTTCAAGGCGGTCGGCCTGAGCGGGCTCGCCGACGTGATCGCGGCCGGCGCCATCATCGGCATCCTCACCGTGATGTTCACGTTCATGCTCGGGGTCACCCGGGTGTGGTTCGCGATGTCCCGGGACGGGCTGCTGCCGCAGTGGTTCGCGAGGACGCATCCCACCCGCCATGTCCCGACCCGCGTCACCTGGATCGTCGGGGCGGCGTCGGCCGCCATCGCCGGCTTTCTGCCGATCGGCGAGGCGGCCGAACTCACCAACATCGGGATCCTGTTGGCGTTCGTGGTGGTGTGCACGGCGGTGATCGTGCTGCGGCACCGGCGGCCGGACCTGCCGCGCTCCTTCCGCACGCCGTGGATGCCGTTCGTACCGGCCCTCGGGGTGGTCTTCTCGATCTGGCTGATCACCTTCCTCGAGTGGCAGACCTGGGTGCGGTTCGCGGTGTGGTTCGCGATCGGCCAGATCGTCTACTTCGGCTACTCGTACAAGCGCTCGGCGCTGGCCCGGTCGGGCGAGGCCTCCTGACCGCTCGCCGTGCCGTTCACCGACGAACAGCGACCGTCCACCGCACGGTCCGGCGCGCGCCCTGTCCCGGTGGTGCGGACCGCGTTGGCATACGCCCATGACGGCCGGAACCACCACCTCTCCCGGGACGAGCGCCGAGCACGAGTTGGCCGCGCTGCAGCGCGAGCACGGCCGGCCTCTCTTCGCCCTGCTGCTCAGGCTGTGCGACGGCGACCGGCAGCGCGCCGAGGATCTGCTCCAGGAGACGCTCGTACGCGCCTGGCAACACCCCGAAGCGCTCCGCGCGCAGGAATTCGACTCCGTGCGCCCCTGGCTGCTCACCGTCGGCAGGCGGCTCGCCATCGACGCGCGCCGGGCCCGCCAGGCGCGTCCCGCCGAGGTCGGGGACGGCGTCCCGGAGAGCGCACGTGTGGTCGCCGACCACGCGGAGCGGTCCGTCGCGATGCTCGATGTGCGGGAGGCTGTGAAGACACTCACTCCCGAGCACAGGGAAGTCCTGGTGCAGGTGTACTTCCGCGGGGCGAGTGTGGCGGAGGCCGCCCAGGCCCTGGGAATTCCGCCCGGTACGGTGAAGTCCCGCGCGTACTACGCGCTGCGCGCCCTGCGCCGGGTTCTTCCCGGATACGCGGCCGACCTGCGGTGAAACCGAGGGCCGGGTCAAACCTCCGTAAAGCGCCTTGCTGCGGACCATGGTTGAGCAATCAGCTTGCCTCATCCGTGTTCCGCAGCGGGGCCCGGAACCGGGCGACGCGCACGTACCGGAGGAAGGCAGGAAGGGATGCTGCACAGAGGCCAAGAGAGCAGGGACGGCACCGGCGACGGTGATCTGGCCGTCCCCATGGCGTGGCTGTACGCCGAGTACATCGCGGACGAACTGCTGCGGACCGGCGACCTCATGCCGCCCACGTCCTTCGAGTTCCGTGCCGGGCGCGACGCCCTGGCACTGACCATTTTCCTGTCCGACACCGGCGGCGAACTGCCCGGGATCCGTGTCGTCTCCCAGCTGGAGACCTGGCTTTCGCTGACGGCGTACGACCAGCCGTGGGAGGACTGGGTGCGCGAGCGGATGGCCCAGGTGACCGCCGAGGCGGCCCGGTCGCGCGGCCCGGCACCGGACCTGGAGCTGGCCTCGGCGGCCTGGCGCTGGCTGGAGGAGACCGAGCTGCTCGCCCCGGACCTGGACGCGGTGCCCGGCGGCTCGGTGACGGGGGAGGACGACGGCCCCCAGGTCTGGACGCCCGCCTGGCAGCTCGGACTCCCCCTGGGACATCTCGCCATCCATCTTTTTTGAGGACGGACCAATCCGCCGGGCCGACGGCTCCGAATGTCTTGGCCGCGATTCGGTAACGGCCTTGAGTGATTCGGCCGCCTGGTCCGTACCCGTGGGCAACAGCAGCATCACACCCCGCTCACGGCATGAGGATTTGGTATGAGGTCCCTGGAACGCCATCGCGACGTCGGCGCCTACGCGCTCGGCGTGCTCGACGAGGCGGAAGCCTTCCGCTTCGAGGAGCACCTCATGGAGTGTTCGAGTTGCACGGCCCATGTGAGCGAATTCCGGCCCGCAGCACGGCAGTTGATGCTGTACCGGAGGGCGACCCCGCGGTCGGTGCACCCCTTCGCCTCCCCCGGGCCGCGGCTGCTGGAGCGGCTGCTCGACGAGGTGACGACCAAGCACCGCAGCACGCGCAGGCGCCGGCTGTACGCGGTCGCGGCGGCCGTGGCGTTCGCGGTCGGCGGATCGACGGTGGCGGTCGTCTCCGGACACGAGTCCTCGCCCACCGCCGCCGCGATGGACGCGACCGACCCGGAGACGGGCGTCTGGGCGCAGGTCACCGCGCAGGACCGGGTCTGGGGCAGCGAGGTCGACGTGACGGTCAAGGACAAGTCCGGTCCGCACTCCTGCCGGCTGGTCGTGGTCGGCAAGGACGGCTCGGAGCAGACCGTGACGAGCTGGATGGTGCCCGCGGACGACGGCGAGGCGACCACGGTGCAGGGCGGAACCGCCCTCGCCTCGCAGCAGATCGACCGCTACGAGGTACGGACCGAGGACGGCCACCGTCTGGTCACCCTGAAGCCCCGCTGACCGGCCGGCGGCTACTTCAGCAGCCGTGACATCCTGCGGTCCGCGAGCGGCTTGCCACCGGTCTGGCACGTCGGGCAGTACTGGAGCGAAGAGTCGCTGAAGGACACCTCGCGGATGGTGTCGCCGCACACCGGGCAGGGCTCCCCCGTGCGGCCGTGGACCCTGAGGCCGCTCTTCTTCTCCGCCTTCAGGCGCCCGGCGGCCAGACCCCGTGAGCGCTCGACCGCCTCAGCGAGCGTCGTGCGCAGCGCCTCGTACAGGCACCGCACATCCTCCGGCGACAGCGACGACGCCAGTTTGAACGGGGACATCCTCGCCGCGTGCAGGATCTCGTCGCTGTAGGCATTGCCGACGCCCGCGATCACACTCTGGTCGCGCAGCACACCCTTGATCTGACGGCGTTCGCCCGCGAGGAGCTTCGCGAGGCGCTGTTCCTCGAAGTCGTCGGCCAGCGGATCCGGACCCAGCCGGGCCACTCCTGGGATCTCCTGCGGATCCCGCACGACGTACACCGCGAGCCGCTTCTGGGTGCCGGCCTCCGTCAGGTCGAAGCCCTCGCCCGTCTCCAGTGCGACCCGCAGGGCGAGCGGGCCCTTGCCGGGGCGGGGCGGGCCGTCGGGCAGGCGGTCCCGCCACTGGAGCCAGCCGGCGCGGGCCAGATGCGTGACGAAGTGCACTCCGCCGGCCTGGAGGTCCAGGAACTTGCCGTACCGGCGCACGGCCGTGATCGCGCGGCCCTCCAGGGCGGAGACCGGCGGGTCGTAGGTCTTCAGAACACTGATCGCGACGGGCAGCACACTGACGACCTCGTGGCCGACGACATGGTCGGTGAGGAAGTCCTTGAGGGCTTCGACCTCGGGCAGTTCCGGCATGTGTCCAGGGTGCCACCGGCCACCGCGCTCGCGACCCGTGGCGCGGCTCAGCGGCGGGGCGCGACCCTGAACTCGGCCCAGACGACCTTGCCGACGCCGCGTGACTCCACGCCCCACTGGTCCGAGAGCCGGTCGACGAGCAGCAGGCCCCGGCCCGAGACACCCAGGACACCCGCGTCACGACGGCGGGGCAAGGCGCTTGAGGAGTCCTCGACCTCCACCCGGAATCTGCGGTCGTGTCCGGTGATGACCCGCAGGGTGACTATCGCCGGGCCCTCGGTGTGCATGAGGACGTTGGTGATCAGTTCGTCGGCGACCAGTTCGATCTCGTCGGACCGCTCACCGGCGCCCCAGGAGCGGACGGCGGAGCGGATCATACGGCGGGCCTCGACGAGGGCCTCCGGGTCGCCCGGAGCGACAGCCTGCTGAAGCCGGCCTCCGGAGCGCTGGGCCAGGCCCCCGCGCCGCAGCAGCAACAGGGCCACGTCGTCGTCTCCGCCCCGTTCCGCGGCCACCGCGATGAGCCGGTCGGCGAGGTCCTGCACATCGTCCGGGCCGCCACAGACCAGCTTCTGCAGGGCCTGCACACCCTCGGAGAGGTCGGCCCCCGGCCGTTCGACCAGTCCGTCGGTGCACAGCAGCAGGGTCTGGCCGGGTTCCAGCTCGATGGTGGTGACCGGGTAGGTGAGCCGGCCGAACTCGGCGGACAGGCCGAGGGGCAGTCCGCCCTCGACGGGCAGCGGCCGGCAGGAGCCCCCACGGGCAGACCGCAGCATCGGGTCGATATGGCCGGCCCGGACCAGCTGCACCACCCCGGTGGACAGGTCCGCCTCGGCGTAGAGGCAGGTCGCGAAGCGATCGGGGTCGAGTTCCTTGAGGAACACCGAGGCGCGCGCCATCACGGTGGCGGGGTTGTGGCCCTCGGCTGCGTACGCCCGCAGCACGATCCGCAGCTGGCCCATGACGGCGGCCGCGTGCGTGTCGTGGCCCTGGACGTCGCCGATGACCGCGCCCACCCGGCCGCCGGGCAGCGGAATCAGGTCGTACCAGTCCCCGCCGATGTCCCGGCCGAGCGACGGCGAGCGGTAACGGACGGCGATGTCGGCCCCGGGCACGCTCGGGATGGAGCGCGGCAGCATCGCCTGCTGCAGGCCCTGGGCGAGGTCCATCTCCTGGTCGTAGAACATGGCGCGCTGGAGGCTCTGCGCGATGCAGCTGCCCAGCGCGAGGAGGACGTTGCGTTCCTCCGGGGTGAAGCCGCGGTGGTCGTCGTAGAGCAGGCCCATCGCGCCGATGGTGCGGGCCTGCACGATCAGCGGCAGATAGGCGGCCGAGGTGATGTGCAGGTCCGTGAGGTGCGGCCACAGGATCGGGTAGTGCTCGGCGAACTCCTCCGGGGACTCGATGAACCGGGGGCTGAGGGTGCGGACCACCTCGCTCATCGGATACGGCTCGTCGATACGGGTGACCTTGGTGCCCGGTACGGAGGCGCTCGCGGGCCCTTCGGCGACCAGCCGGATGCGCCCGGCCTCCACGAGGCCGACCACCAGGCTGGCGGCGCCCAGGCGGGTGAGTCCGTGGCTGTCCTTGAGGACGTCGATGACGTCCCGGACGGTGCGGGCGTGTGCGAGCGCCGCGGTGGTGGCCTGGACCACGTTCGTCTGCTGGCGTACGGCCTCGTCCTGAAAGGCCTGGTCGGCGCGTGCCCGGCTGTCGCGGAGCTCCTGGGTGGCGTCACGGACGATGCCGATGATGCGGCGCGGCCGGCCCGTCCCGTCGCGCCGGATATAGCCCTGGGTGTGGGTCCAGCGCAGGGTGCCGTCGTGGCGGCGGACGCGGAAGTAGGCGCCGTAGTTCTCGCTGCCGTCCTTGATGGCCCGGGCGATCAGGGCGTCGAGACGCCGGCCCTCGTGCGGCGGGACCCGGCAGGTCAGGGTTTCGATACGGCCGTCGAACTCCTCGGAGCGCAGGTCGAAGATCTCGTGAGCCTGGGCGTCCATGTGGAAGAGTCCGGACTCGAGGTCCCAGTCGAAGCTGCCCATGCGATTGAGCGCCAGGACCGGATCCGGGTGGGACGGCCAGTTCTCCGGGAGCGCCAGGGCGCTCGCTCCCCGCTCAGCCATGGGGCCACCATGCCAGGGATTCCGCGAATCTTCGAGTTCTGCCCGCGGGGCAGGTGACATACGTGGTGGGCGGCCTGCGCACCGCGATGGCCGGACCGGCCCGGGAAGGGGTACCAGGGCCACACTGGAGGGAGAGGAGCGGTCACCCGTGAACTGGTTCGTCGCACCGGAGTACTGGCTGAGCCGGCTGGTCTTCCAGCGGGCCCTGGCGGTGGTGTACCTCTTCGCCTTCCTGACGGCGGCCTTGCAGTTCCGTGCGCTGATCGGGGAGCGCGGAATGCTGCCGGTGCCGCGTTTCGTCGCCCGGGCACCCTTCCGGCAGGCGCCGAGCGTCTTCCACCTCCACTACTCGGACCGCTTCTTCGCCGCCTGGTCCTGGGCGGGGTGCGCGGTGTCGGCGGCGCTGATCGCCGGGCTCGACTCCCGGGTGCCGCTCTGGGCCGCGATGGTGCTCTGGCTGATCCCCTGGGCGCTGTATCTGTCGATCGTCAACGTCGGCCAGACCTGGTACTCGTTCGGCTGGGAGTCACTGCTGCTGGAAGTCGGCTTCCTGGCGGTCTTCCTGGGCAACGACGAGGTCGCCCCGCCGGTCGTGGTGCTGTTCCTGCTGCGCTGGATCCTGTTCCGCTTGGAGTTCGGCGCCGGGCTCATCAAGATCCGCGGGGACGCCTGCTGGCGGCAGCTGACCTGTCTGGACTACCACCACGAGACCCAGCCCATGCCGGGCCCGCTGAGCTGGTTCTTCCATCATCTGCCGAAGCCTGTGCACCGGGCGGAGGTGGCGGCCAACCATGTCACCCAGCTGATCGTCCCGGTGCTGTTGTTCACCCCGCAGCCGATCGCCACGGCCGCCGCGTCCCTGATGATCCTGACCCAGCTGTGGCTGGTGCTGTCCGGCAACTTCTCCTGGCTGAACTGGATCACGATCGTGCTGGCCCTGTCGGCGGTCGAGTTCCCCACCACCGCCGCGAAGGGGCCCGGACCGCCACTGTGGTACGAGGTCCTGGTGCTGGTCGTCGGTGCGGGCCTGGTCTGCCTCAGCTACCACCCCGTGCGCAACATGGTCTCCCGCGGCCAGGTCATGAACCGCTCCTTCGACCCGCTGCATCTCGTCAACACCTACGGCGCCTTCGGCAGCGTGAGCCGGACGCGCTACGAGGTGGTGGTCGAGGGCACGGCGGACGACGTGCCGCGCGAGGACTCGGACTGGCGGGAGTACGAGTTCAAGGGAAAGCCGGGCGATCCACGGCGCTGGCCGCGCCAGTACGCCCCCTACCATCTGCGACTCGACTGGCTGATGTGGTTCGCGGCGCTCTCCCCCGCGTACGCGGGGTCGTGGTTCGGCGGCCTGGTCGAACGCCTGCTCGAAAACGACCGGGACACGCTGCGGCTGCTGCGCCGCTCCCCGTTCCCGGACACGCCACCCCGATTCGTAAGGGCCAGTCTGTACCACTACCGGTTCACCACCTGGCGCGAACTGCGGGAGACGGGGGCGTGCTGGCACCGGAGCTACGTCCGGGAGTTCATGCCGCCGACACGGCTGGCCGCCCCCATGGCGCAGCGGCGGTAGACGCGCCGGCCGGTGCCCTCGAGGATCTGCAGGCGTCGCGTCGCAGGTGCACCACGGGCTGGGCCAGCGGTGCACCCATAGGCGCTCAGGCCCGCTTCAGCCGCAGCGTCACCAGCTCGAACGGGCGCAGCCGCAGAGTGATCCGGTCCCCGTCGCGGTGCGGTGCGGGCCGGTCGGCGAGCGGGCGCTCCAGGAGGTCCGTCGCGGTGACCGCCGCGACGTCGAAGTCCGCCGTGAGTGTGGCCCGCGTACGGCCGCCACGGGACTCGTGGAAGCGTACGACCACGTCACCGCTGCCGTCGTCGGCCAGTTTGACCGCCGTCAGCACGACCGCGTCCTCCGCCACGGTCACCAGCGGCGCCACCGCGCGCCCCCCGCTCAGCCGCCGCTCGGGCAGGTTGATCCGCCAGCCTTCGCGGACCGCGTCCGCGATCGTGGCCCCCGGGACCAGGGCGTGCCGGAAGCGATGGACGCCCTGGTCCGTCTCCGGGTCGGGGAACCGCGGGGCGCGCAGAAGGGACGCCCGGACGACGGTGGTCGTACCGGAATCCGTCTCCCGCACCGTGCGCGTCACATCGTGGCCGTAGGTCGAGTCGTTCACCACGGCCACCCCCCAGCCGGGTTCCTCCAGATGCACGAAGCGGTGGTTGCACGCCTCGAACTTCGCCGTCTCCCACGAGGTGTTGGTGTGCGTCGGCCGGAAGAAGTGCCCGAACTGGGTCTCGGACGCATACCGTTCGGCATGCAGGTCCAGCGGGAACGCCAGCTTCAGGAACTTCTCCGTCTCGTGCCAGTCCACCTGCGTGTCGATCTCCAGCCGCCGCTCCCCCGGCGCCAGCGAGAGCACCTGGGTGACGCGGGACGCGCCGAAGGACCGCACGACCCGGACCGAGGCGCCGTCCTCGCCGGGGACGACCTCCTCGGCATCCAGCAGGTCGGTGACCGTGTTCCGGTAGAACGCGTCCACGTCCCAGGCGTCCCACATGTTGGGGAAGTCGGGGTGGAGCTGGAGGAGGTTCGCGGCGCGTCCCGGTGCGACGGTCTCCCGGCCGGCCTCGATGTCGTGCACGGAGACGACCAGTCCCCGCCCGTCGATCTCCACACGCAGCAGCCCGTTGTCGAGGACGAAGCCGCCGCCCGGCCGTGTCTCCCGGGCGACCTGGCCCGCGTCGGCGGGCGCGCCCGCGCCGCCCGCGGGGATCCCGGAACGGGCGTGCGGCGCCGCGTTGAACGTCAGCGGCAGGTTCCCCTGGCCGGCCAGCGCCCGCTGCGCGGCCCCGGTGATCCCGTTCAGCTCCGCCGCGATCCGCTCGTATGTCGCCCGTGCCTCCCGGTGCACCCAGGCGATCGACGAGCCGGGCAGGATGTCGTGGAACTGGTGCAGCAGGACCGTCTTCCAGATGCGGTCCAGTTCCTCGTACGGGTAGCGGAACCCGGTGCGGACGGCGGCCGTCGCCGCCCACAGCTCGGCCTCCCGCAGCAGATGCTCGCTGCGCCGGTTGCCCTGTTTGGTCTTCGCCTGGCTGGTCAGCGTGGCACGGTGCAGCTCCAGATACAGTTCGCCCACCCAGACCGGCGGGTGAGCGTACTCCGCCTCCGCCTTGGTGAAGAACTCCCGCGGCGTCTCCCACACCACCCTCGCCGAACCCTCGAGGTCGTGCAGCCGCGCAGCCTTCGCCACCATCTCGCGCGTCGTGCCGCCACCCCCGTCGCCCCAGCCGGTCGGCGCGAGCGAGTGCCGGGCCACCCCCTTGTCCTTGAAGTTCCGTACGGCGTGGGCGAGCTCGCTGCCCTTCATGGAGCAGTTGTAGGTGTCGACGGGCGGGAAGTGGGTGAAGATCCGTGTCCCGTCGATGCCCTCCCACAGGAAACTGTGATGCGGGAACTTGTTCGTCCGGCTCCAGGAGATCTTCTGGGTGAGCAGCCACTTGGAGCCCGCCGCCTTGATGATCTGCGGCAGCCCGGCCGCGAAGCCGAACGTGTCGGGCAGCCACACCTCGTCGTTCTCGATCCCGAACTCGTCGAGGAAGAACCGCTTTCCGTGCACGAACTGACGGGCCATCGCCTCCGAGCCCGGCATGTTGGTGTCCGACTCCACCCACATACCGCCCGCGGGCACGAACCGGCCCTCCGCGACCGCCTTCTTCACCCGGGCCCACACCTCGGGCCGGTGCTCCTTCACCCACGCCCACTGCTGCGCCTGCGACATGGCGAAGACGAAGTCCGGTTCCGCCTCGATCAGCGCGGTCATGCTGGACGTCGTCCGGGCGACCTTGCGCACGGTCTCCCTCAGCGGCCACAGCCACGCGGAGTCGATGTGCGCGTGCCCGACGGCGCTGATGCGGTGGGCGGAGGGTGCAGCGGGAGCCGCCAGGACATCGGCCAGCCGGGCCCGGGCGCCTTCGGCCGACCCGCCCACGTCCTGGAGGTCGATCGCGTCCAGCGCCCGCTCCACCGCGCGCAGGATCTCCCAGCGCCGTCCCGACTCCACCGGCAGCTCCGCCATCAGCTCGCCGAGCACCTCCAGGTCCATCACGAGCTGCCACACGGTCTCGTCGAAGACGGCGAGGTCCATGCGCGTGAGCCGGTACTGGGGCTCGCTTCCCGCGGTCTCCTTGTCGCCGAGTTGTGTGGGCAGGAAGGGGTGGTAGCCCAGGACGACCGGATTCGACGCCGCCTCGATGCGCAGGTCCACCTGCTCACCGCCCTCGACGGGAGAGCCGATCCGTACCCACTGGTTGCGCGGGTTGAGGCCCTTCACCGGGGTGCCGTCGGGCCGGTAGACGAGCCCCTCGCACTGGAAGCCGGGCATGTTCTCGTCGAAGCCGAGGTCCAGCAGCGCCTCGACGGTCCTCCCGGTCCAGGCGTCCGGGACGGTCCCGGTCACCCGGAACCAACTGGTGCCCCACGGGGCACCCCAGCGTATGCCCACCGCGATCGGCTCGGCCGGGGCGGCCAGGCCCTCGGCGACCGGGACGGGTTCGCCGGGCGCGTGCCACACCGCCACCTGCAGCGGTACGGACTCGGGGTACACGGCGGGGCGGATGCGCTCGTCGAGGACGCGCCTCAGACGGGCCTCGACCAGGGTGCGGTCGTCATGCATGGGGTGCTCCGTGGGGGTGAGGATGCGGGGTTCCGGTGTTACCAGCGGTGGGTGGTCGTGGCGGGCGTCGAGACGTTGTAGAGCTCCCCGACCGCGCGCAGTTCGAACCGTGCGGCGCTCTCGCCCTGCTCGGGGACGAGCCCGCCGACGTAGCAGGCGCGCTGGCAGGTGCCGCCGAGGAAGCGGCGCGTGCCGTCGGGCAGGACGCGGTCCAGCTCGTAGTGGCGCGGGGCGGGGGCGGCTGCCCGGTGGACGGCGCCGGGGGCCGGACCGGCGGCCGGTCCCGCAGACGTTCCCACAGCCGTACCCGCGGCCGGTCCGGCCGCCGGTCCCGCAGACGCTCCCACAGCCTTTCCCGCCAACTCGCCACTCGTGCCGGGGAGCCGGCGAAGTGAGCGACGCGACGTCGGTGACCGGCGGGACCTGCGTGACGCTGGTGACATGACACCGTCAGGCACTCGACGCGGGACCGAGGACCGGGCACAGTGCTCTCGTACTCGCCAGTACGTCCACGCCTCAAACACGCCGAGCACCGACAGGGAGCGCCCGTGAGCAGCTGGGTCGGCCGTACCGCCGCCGAGATCGCCACCGCCGTACGCGAGAAGCGGGCCACCCCGCACGAGGTCGTCGCGGAGCACCTCGCCCGGATCGCACGGCTCGACGGCCGTGTCGGCGCCTTCCGCCACGTACGCGCGCAGGCGGCGCTCGCCGAGGCCGAGGAGGTCGCGGACCGCCCCGACCTGGCCCATCTCCCCCTGGCCGGTGTGCCGGTGGCGGTCAAGGACAACCTGGCCGTGCGCGGCGAGTCCACCCGCAACGGGTCGGCGGCGACCCCGGACACCCCTGCCGAGCACGACCATGTGACCGTGGCCCGGCTCCGCGCGGCGGGAGCGGTCGTCGTGGGTCTGACGAACGTGCCTGAGCTGTGCGTCTTCGGCACCACGGAGGGGGTGCACGGGACGGCCCGCAACCCGTGGGACACCTCCCGCACGGCGGGCGGCTCCTCGGGCGGCAGCGCGGCGGCGGTGGCGGCCGGCATGGTGCCGATCGCACTCGGCAACGACGGGATGGGCTCGCTGCGCATCCCGGCGGCCAACTGCGGGCTCGTCACCCTCAAGCCGGGCCATGGCACCGTCCCGGCCGGGATCGGCAACGGCGACTGGTTCGGCATGTCGGAGAACGGCCCCCTGGCGACGACGGTGGAGGACGCCCGGCTGATGTTCGACGTCCTCGCGGACCGGCGGGATACCCGTGAGGCGCCGGAGACGGCCGCACGGACCGTCGCCCTCTCGCTCCGCAGCCCCCTGCCCGGGGTGACCGTGAGCCGGCCGTACGCGGAGGCGGCCCGCGCGGCGGCCGGGCTGCTCGCGAGGGCGGGCCACGACGTGCGTCCGGCCGAACCGCCCTACCCCTGGTGGCTGGGCACGATGTCGCTCGCCCACTGGACGGCGGGTACGGCGGTCGACGCCGAGGGCCTCGACCCGCGCCGGCTGTCCCGGCGGACCCGGGTCCACGCGGCGGTGGGCCGCCGTTTTGTGAAGGGCGTACGTTCCGGCGGCCGCCGCGAGCAGCTGCGGCGGCACCTTGAGCCGTTCTTCGCCGGACACGACGTCCTGCTCACTCCCGCGCTCGCGCGCCGCGGCCCGGCCGCCGCGGCGTGGCACGAACGCGGCTGGCTGCGCAATCTGCTGGCCAACACCACCTACTCCCCCATGACCCCGCCGTGGAACCTCACGGGATGGCCGGCGATGGCGGTCCCGTTCGGCACGCTCCCCAGCGGGGCGCCCTGCGCGGTCCAACTGGCCGGACGGCCGGGCTCGGAGACGGCGCTCCTGGAGGTGGCGGCGCAGCTGGAGGCCCTGCGGCCGTGGCAGCGCACGGCGCCCCTGGACTGAGCGGGCCGATCCGAAGGGCCCGGGCCGAGTGAGGACCCACCGAGTGCACGCCGGGGAGGCCGGGGCACGCGATCGCGCGGCGGTCTCCGCCTCCGCTGCACGGCATCCGGCCCGGCTCCCCCTCTCCCTGGTTCCGGTCCCACTCTCCGCCGTGGGGCCGGTGCGATCGGCTAGGCGTTCGGCCGCGCGGCGCTGATGTCGCCGAGCGCCGACCCCGGATCCCGTTCGATGGCCAGGTCGCCGAGGGAGATGATCCCCACCGGGTGCCCGCCTTCCACGACCGGGATGCGGCGGACATGGTGCTCGCGCATCAGGTGCACCGCCTGGTCGATGTCCTCGTCGGGGGTGATGGTGACGAGATCGGCACTGCAGGCACGGGCCACCGTGGTCTCCCCCGGGTCCACACCCTCGGCGAGCGCGCGCACCACGAGATCGCGGTCGCTGCACAGACCGCGCAGCTCATCGCCCTCCGTCACGAGTACGGCGCCGATGTTCTGGTCGCGCATGATCTGGGCAACCCTGGTGACCGCGGTCTGCGGTTCCACCGTCACGGGTTCCGCGGTCATGACGTCGCGTACGTGCTGGGCCATCTCGGATCCCTTCTCCCGGGCGGCGGTGCCGTTCACCGCCGCTTCAGCCGTCGGGTACCCGGCGAACGGGACGCTGCACGTCACGGGCCCGCGCAATCCGGGCGCCGCGTGCGACGCGGACGTGCCTCCCGTCCCCCCCGGGTGTCGAACGCGGGTCCGAGGGGACTCGTCAGGACCTGGACCGAAGCTTCAGACGGCAGGAGAGCGCACATGCGAGCACTGACCTGGCAAGGTCGGCGGGACGTCCGTGTCGAGACCGTCCCCGACCCCCGGATCGAGAAGCCCGATGACGTCATCGTCCGGATCACGTCCACCGGCATCTGTGGTTCGGACCTGCATCTGTACGAGCTCCTCGGCCCCTACCTCGAGCCCGGCGACGTCCTCGGCCATGAGCCCATGGGCGTCGTAGAGGAGGTCGGACCCCAGGTTCACGCGCTCCGTCCGGGCGACCGGGTGGTCATTCCGTTCAACGTGTCCTGCCGTGACTGTTTCATGTGCAACCAGGGCCTGCATTCCCAGTGCGAGACGACCCAGGTCAGGGAGCGGGGCACGGGCGCCGCGCTGTTCGGGTACACCAAGCTGTACGGGCAGGTGCCGGGCGGGCAGGCCGAGTTGCTGCGGGTGCCGTTCGGAGACAAGCTGCCCGTGAAGGTGCCCGAGGGGCCGCCGGACGACCGTTACGTGTACCTCTCCGACGTCCTGCCCACCGCCTGGCAGGCGGTGGAGTACGCCGCGATACCCGAGGGCGGAAGCGTGACCGTCCTCGGCCTCGGCCCCATCGGCGACATGGCGGCCCGGATCGCCCTGCACCGCGGCGCCGGCCTGGTGATCGGCGTGGACCTGGTGGACGAGCGTCTGGAGCGCGCCGCGGCACGCGGGGTCACCTGCCTGGATCTTCGTCTGCACGGCAAGGATCTGGTCGAGGCCGTGCGCGAACTCACCGACGGGCGCGGTACGGACGCCGTGATCGACGCCGTCGGCATGGAGGCGCACGGCGCGCCGTTCGCCAAGGCGGCGCAGTGGATCACCGGACTGCTGCCGGACGCCGTGGCGCAGCCCCTGATGGAGCACGCCGGAGTGGACCGGCTCGGCGCCCTGCACGCGGCGGTCGAGCTGGTGCGCCGGGGCGGCACGGTCTCGGTGTCCGGGGTGTACGGCGGGGCCGTCAGTCCGATGCCGCTGCTGACGATGTTCGACAAGCAGATCCAGATGCGCATGGGACAGGCGAACGTGTGGAACTGGGTGGAGCGGATCCTCCCGCTGCTGACGGACGAGGACCCACTCGGTGTGGGCACCTTCAAGACCCATGCCATGCCGCTCGAGGACGCCCCCAAGGCCTATGCGATGTTTCAGGCCAAGGAGGACGGGATGGTCAAGACTCTCCTGAAGCCCTGAGCGTGTCTTTGTCCCGACGGAGGTGGAGCAGCCATGCCCACGAAGTTGTCGGCCGACGACCTGCGGGAGATCACCGACCGGCTCACCGCGGAGGCGGACGCCCTGCGCGAGGAGCTGTCGGCGGCCGAATCGAAGATGCCCACCCTCTACGCCGACTGCGATCTCGACGCGGCCGATGTGGGCGCCAAGGTGATCGCGCTGGAGGCCCTGCGCGCGGACGCGGAGCGTGCCCGGGCCCTGTTGAACCGGGTCCTCGCCACCCTGCCGAAGGTGGGGACTCCCGGCTACGGCAGGTGCGCGGTGTGCGGTGACGTCATCGGCCGGGACCGTCTGCTGGCTGTGCCGCACACGGAGGTGTGTATCAACTGCGCCCGGGCGGGGGCCGGCGCCGGAGCCTGAGAGGCCGCTACGGATCCCGCCTCTCCAGCGGCCGGGTGGCCGGGCCCTGGAGGACGCTCCCGTCCAGGCCGAAGCGTGAGCCGTGGCAGGGGCACTCCCAGGCCTGCTCGGCGCGGTTGAAGGCGACCAGGCAGCCCAGATGCGTACACCGCGCCGACAGGGCCCGTACCTGTCCCTCCTCGTCGCGGGCCACGGCGCACACACGGGTACCGACGCGGATCACCGCGCCCTCGCCGGGGGCGATGTCGTCGACCGAGCCCCCGGCCAGCGGTGGCAGCCGGTCCCAGACGAAGTGCTGGGCGACCTGGGCCTGGTGCTTGACGAAGGCGGGCGCCTCCCGCACCACGGCGGCCACTCGGCGCGGGTCGTACAGATGTGCCCACGGCGGTTCCCGGCCGTCGATCAGGGCGGAGAGCAGAAGTCCGGCCATGATGCCGCCGCTGAGACCCCATCCACCGAAGCCGGAGGCGACATAGGTGTGGCGGCTCGCGGCATGCAGGGGGCCGACGAGCGGCACCGTGTCGGTGGAGTCGTTGTCCTGGGTGGCCCAGCGGTATGTGAAGTCGAGCGGCCCGAAGTGCCCGGTGGCCCAGTCGGCCAGGCGGGTGAAGCGTTCTTCGACGTCCGCCGTGCCGGGGGCAAAGTGCTCCCCGGTGACGATCAGCAGCCGGGTGCCGTCCCCGTGGGGAGCGGTACGGAGCGAACGGGTGTTCTCTTCGGGTGTGATGTACATGCCCCTGGGTGCGCGGCTCGCGTCGATCGGGGCCGTGAGCACCAGTTCACGCCGCGGGGAGAGCCGGGCGAACAGCATCGCGCGGTCGAAGATCGGGTAGTGGGTGGCCACCACGACGTCCCGGGCCGTGACCGTGTGCCCCGCCTCGGTACGCAGACGGCAGGGGTCGCCCTCGTGGAGCCCGACGACGCGGGTGTGCTCGTGGAGCCGGGCACCCCGGTCCTCGAGCGCGTCGGCCAGCGCGAGGAGGTACTTGCGCGGATGGAACTGCACCTGGTCGGTGACCCTGACCGCCCCCGCGACGGGATAGGGCAGCTCCGTCTCGGTGACGAACTCGGCCGGCAGCCCTGCCTCCCGGGCGGCCTCCGCCTCGGCACGCAGCTCCGGAATCCGCTCGCGGTCCGACGCGTAGGTGAACGCCGGCGCGGTCTCCCAGTCGCAGTCGATGCCGAGCTGCCCGACCAGCTCGGCGGCCCTGCGGAGGGCCTCCGTCTGGGAGCGGCCGTACAGCCTCGCGCCCTCGGCGCCGCGGGTGCGGCGCAGACGCTGGTAGACGAGCGTGTGGAGGGCGGTGAGCTTGGCCGTCGTGTGCCCGGTGACACCCCCGGCGAGACGGCCTGCCTCCAGTACGGCGACGCTGCGGCCGCTCTGCGCCACCTCCCAGGCGGTGCTGAGCCCCGCCATCCCGGCGCCGACCACGGCCACGTCGACGGTGAGATCCTCGGTGAGGGCCGGACGGGGAAGCCCCGGCGCCGTCTCGATCCAGTACGACGCCTGCGCGCCGGTGTGCTCGCTCATGGGAGCCCGGGTTCCCAGAACCCGATCTCCGAAGCGTGCTCCGGTGTCCGGTGGTCCGCCGCGCCCGGACGGCGCCCGGCACCGCGCTGGTCAGGGCAGTGGCGTACCTCCCGTGGCGTTGAGGATCTCGGCGGTGATGTAGCTCGCCTGCTGCGAGGCGAGGAACACGTACGCGGGGGCCATTTCGGCCGGCTGGGCGGGCCTGCCCAGGGGAGCCTGTTTGCCGAACTCGGTCGTGTCCGGCATGGTCGCGGGGATGAGCGGTGTCCAGACCGGACCGGGGGCCACCGCGTTGACGCGGATGCCGTCGGAGGCGACCATCTGGGCCAGGCCCTGGGTGAACGTCACGATGGCGCCCTTGCTCGCCGCGTAGTCGAGCAGGTGCGGACTGGGCTTGTACGCCTGCACGGAGGTGCTGTTGATGATCGACCCTCCGGGAGGCATGTGGGGCAGCGCCTTCTTGCACAGCCAGAACATCCCGTACAGGTTGGTGCGCATCACGCGGTCGAACTGCTCGGTGCTGATGGCCTGGATGCCGTCGGGCTGGGACATCTGGTACGCGGCGTTGTTGACCAGGACGTCTATGCGCCCGAACTCGGCGAGGGCCCGCTCGACCAGCCGGTCGCACTGCTCCTCCTCGCGGATGTCGCAGACCACGGGGACCGCCTTTCGGCCCGCCTCCTCGACCAGCCGCGCCGTCTCACGCGCCTCGTCACCCTCCTCCGCCAAATGGGTGAACAGGACGTCCGCGCCCTCGCGGGCGAAGGCCAGTGCCACGGCCCGCCCGATCCCGGAGTCACCCCCTGTCACCACGGTCTTGCGGTCCCTGAGCAGACCGCTTCCGCGGTAGGAGTCCTCGCCGTGGTCCGGCGGCGGGTCCATCGGGCCGGTCCAGCCGGGATGCGGCTGGTCCTGCTGGGGGAACTCCGGCCGGGGGTGCCGCTTTCCGGGGTGCTGCTGTGCGTTGTCCTTCACGTCCCTGCCTTCCTGCCGGTACGGGCGGTCCGGGCGGAGGGCAGTCGGCCTCCCCGTGCCCGGCCACAGCAGTGGGGCGCGACCGCTCGGGCTCCCACCCGCACCGGCTCACGCCCGCACCCCCATCGAGTCCCCCGCCGCACGTGATCGACACGTGCGTCTTCCGGCAGGCCGTCCCCGGCGCACCGCACCGGCGGCCGCCGGGGACGGACCCTCACAGTGGCCGATACATGACATGGAGCCCGACCGTGCCGAAGCGCGGGTGCTCGTAGGCGTCCGGGATGGTACCCAGGATGGTGAAGCCGAGGGACAGCCACAGCCTGACGGCCGGATTGGTGTCCACGACCGCGTTGAAGACCATGGCGCGGTAGCCCTGGGCCCTCGCCGCGTCCAGGATGTGTTCGGCGAGCGCACGGCCGATGCCCTGACCTGCGTGATCCGGATCGACCATGAAGGCCGCGTTCGCGACGTGCGCGGCGGGGCCGCCGTAGTTCGGGGTGACATATGCCGAGCCGACGACCGCACCGGCGTCGTCCTCGGCGACGTACACGCGTTTGCCCGGCCCCATCCACAGGGCGCGGGCCGCGTCCTCGGGGGTGTCCGGGTCCCAGGTGTAGGTCTCGGCGGCGGCGACGATCCGGCGCCGGAAGGGCCATATGCGCGGCCAGTCCTCGGCCGCGGCTTCCCTGATCAGCATGGGCGCGAGTCCGGCACGCCCATGCGATCAGCGGTCACGACGGTTTTCCTGAGGTCAGTCCACACTCGGCAGGATGTGTGGCTCGGCAAGGTCGTCCTCGTAGCCCGCCAGCCGGATGGGAGCGGACCTGGCCCACACGTCCAGACTGCCGAGTTTCTGCTCCGTCCGCCGGCCCCCGCGCTCTCCGCGTTCCTTGGGGCGCTGATCGCGATTCGTTTTCTCCGGTGTCACCGCGCACTCCTTATGTGTCGGGTAACCCTCGGGACGTTCCGGTCCAGTCTGCCGCTGCGCCCTCGACGTCCGCTCGGGTCTGAGTCGAAAACAGGTCGGACGCGGTGGCGCCGGCAACTCGTACGAGAGCAGGCCGTGGTGACCGGCTTGTCCCGGGACGGACCGCGGGTTGGATGGAACCCAAAGACTGTCCGCACGGTCCAGGTTAACCAAATGAGCGGGTGCCCGCTCGATGGGGCTGAAACAACCAGGTAACTGTCGTGAGTCATCTGGCGCTCATCCGGTCAGATTATTAACCGTTTTGACATGAGAAACCCTGTTTACGACCACTCGTTCAGCGCCGTCCTCGAATCGGTTACCGATACCGGGGGTGTCCGGGTCGGAGCCTACGGTGCTCAGTTCAGGTCCTGTTGGCTGAGTCGCAAGCTCCACATGATCTGCTGAGCGTCGGCAACGGCTTTTCTCGCGGGAGGACTGACGCATGGAGCTGCGCAGCGTCGAGGAGCTGATGGATCTGCTGCACGCCTGCCGAGGAGCGCGGCGCACGCCGCACCGCGGCGGCAAGCCGGTCGATGTGCACGAACACGCCCTGCAGACCGCCGCCCTGCTGCGCCGAAGTCACCCCGCGGACAAGGAACTCCAGGTGGCCGGCCTGGTGCACGACATCGGGCTGCTGCTACGACCGGACGACGACAGCGGGCACACGGACCGGGCGGCCGACGCGGTACGGCCCCTGCTCGGTGAACGCGTCTCCCGTCTCGTACGCCTGCACTCTGTCGCGGGGCGCTATCGGGCGATGACACCGCAGGAGGCGGCCGCGTTCGCCCGCGACCCGCTGGCCGACGACGCCCTCACCTTGCGTCAGGCGGACGAGGCGGCCCACGTGAGGGGCCTGGACGCCGGTGTGCTGGAGGACTGGCGGACGGTGCTCGAACTGGTGGCGGCCCGCCATGCCCGGTTGGGGGCCGTGGACTGAGGCGTGCGACGTGCGGCCGTTCGGAGCAATGGCTTCGACGGCCGTCCCTCCGTGCCACACTCTGCGGGGTGCGCCGCCGACACCCCACCGCTCCCGGCAGGGGCCGGGCCATCCGCACATGGATGACCCGGCATGCCGGGTGGTGTCTGGCCGCCTCCCTGACTGTGCATCTGCTGGCCGTACTCGCCTTCCCTCCCGGCCCCCTGGATCTGCGGGTCTACCGCGAGGCGTCCCCGCTGGTGCTCTCCGGCGGCCTCTACGACTACCGGCTGCACACGGATCCGCCGATCCCCGTGCTTCCGTTCACCTATCCGCCGTTCGCTGCACTGGTGTTCCTGCCGCTCGCACAACCGCCCTGGACGGTCCTGGTCGTTCTGTGGCAGGCGGCCTCCGTGGGGGCCCTCGCGGTGGTCGTCGGCTGTGCCGACCGGCTGCTGTCCAACGGCAGTGAGCGGCCCGTACGGTCCCGGGTCCTGCTCTGGACCGCCGCCGGCCTGTGGCTGGAACCGGTGCGCCACACCCTGGACCAGGGCCAGGTCAATCTGCTGCTGTGCGCCCTGGTCCTGGCGGCGTTCGCGGTGCCGCGCACACCGGCGGCCCGGGGAGCGGGCCTCGGCCTTGCCGCCGCGGTCAAACTGACTCCGGCCTTCGGCGGGTTGTATCTGCTGGCGACGCGGCAGCGGCGGGCCGCGGCGTGGGCCGTCGTCGCCACCGCCGGGGCGACGGCCCTGGCCTGGGTGATCGCCCCGCGGGAGTCGGCACGCTACTGGTTCGGCCTGGTGACGGACACTCAGCGCATCGGTCCCGCCTGGTCGGTGCGCAACCAGTCCCTGCGCGGAGCGCTCGAACGGCTCCTCGGCCCCGACGCCCTCGCCCAGCCTGTCTGGTGGGCAGGACTCGCGCTGGTCACCGCTCTGGCGGCCGGTGCCGTGCGGAGCGCCGTACGGCACCATGACCCGCTCGGTGTCCTGGTCGGCGTCGAGCTGTACGGGCTGCTGGTCTCTCCCATCTCGTGGAGCCATCACTGGGTCTGGTGCCTGCCGGCCATGATGTGGCTGGCGCACGGGCCGGGCCGGCGGCGGCCGCTCCACCGGGTCGCGCTGGCGGCCTGGGCCCTGGCCGCGGCCGGCCGTCTGGTCCCGCTGCTGATCCGCGCGGAGGACCGGCTGCCGCACCCGAGCCCGTACCCGGCCCTGCTGGCCTGGCCCGGAACGGCCTACGCCGTCTGCGCCTTCCTGTCCCTGCTCGCCATCGCCGCGAGCCCCGACCGGACCCCCGCCCGGGAGGCCGCGGATCTCTCCGCCATCCGTGCGTAGGGCGCCTCAGCGCCGTTGCCCGGGGACGTCCACGGCGCGTCCGGAGGCGACCGCGGCCCCCGGGGCGTAGAAGCGGGCGCGCACGCGGCGCAGCCATGCCTCGGCCGGTGCCTCGTCGGGCTGTTCCGGCAGCACGCTGGGCCTCTCGTCGAAGGCGCTCTCGTAGGACCGGAGCAGCGGCACTGCGACGGAGGGGTCCGCGGCCACCCGCTCGCCGAAGTCGTGGTACTCGTGCGGGTTGTCGACGCGGATCGTCAGCCGTCCCGTCGTGTACAGCTCCAGGCCCTGGTGGCACAGCCGCTTGAGGTGGCGGGCGTGTTTGGCCGTGCGTGTGCGGGTGTCCGCCGGGAAGGAGCCGTCGCCGCGGGCTTCGAGGCGCCGGAACTGCTGGGTGGCGTACCCGAGATAGGCGTCGCGGACGCGCCTCGCGCACAGGAACGACGTACGGATGCCGATCAGCTCCTCGCCGAGCGGCGTGCGCACCTCGTACAACTCCTCGGGCAGCCATACGAGTTCCATGGCGGTCGGGTTGCCGCCGAGGACGAGCCGGCACCACTTGGCGGCCTCGTGCAGGGTGCGGTCCGGGGCCGTGGTGACATGGGACTCCTTCGGCCGGTGCAGACCGTGCAGTTGCTCGGTGGGCGCCGCGAACAGGCCGAGCCGGTCCACGTCGGAGCCCTGGTGGGCGAGCCCGTACGCGGTCGAGCCGACGATGCCGGAGAGAAGGACATGGGGATCGGTCATGGCCGGCCGGCCTCCTTGAGCGCTGTGGTACCGGGGGACGCGGAGTCCCGCCGGCCGGCGTCCCGGAGGGCGGCTCGGACGGGGTGGACGAAGTCAGCGGGAAGCCGGGTCATGCCGGGGACGCTAGCCAGCGGCCCCCTTTCCCGGCCAACCGTTTTTCGCACGTCTGCGCAGGGCGGCGCGCGCCCCGGAGTCCTCCGCCTCCGGGGCGTACGCCGTCACGCGTGGGACGTTCGATCTCTCAGGGGAACAACGCGATCCCGGCCGCGATCAGCAGGAAGATGCAGACGATCAGCAAGAACGTGCTCCACGCACCGCGGTGCCTCAACGGTGCAGGGGCCGTGCCGCCGCGTGGCCGGTCCTCCGGCAGGACGGAGTCCGCCGGGCGGTCGGACCGGTAGAACTGTTCGTCGCTCACATACCGATTGCGGGGATCGCCGGCGGCACGCGGGTCGATCTCGTGGGGAATGGACATGAGAACTCCTTGCGGTGCTCATCAGAGCGAGTTCCCGTCCGACACCGGTCCACGCGCCGGGGGCGGCTCGTCACCGCCTGCCGGGCCGAGGCCCGGCTCACCACTTGCCGGGCGCGTAGTCCTTCAGGAAGACGCCGTACAGGTCCTCACCCTGCTCGCCGCGCACAATCGGATCGTATACCCGAGCAGCGCCGTCCACGAGGTCGAGCGGGGCGTGGAAGCCGGCGTCCGCCAGGCGCACCTTGTCGGGGTGCGGGCGCTCGTCGGTGATCCAGCCGGTGTCGACCGCCGTCATCAGGATGCGGTCCTTCTCGAACATCTCCTGGGCGCTGGTGCGGGTGAGCATGTTCAGGGCGGCCTTGGCCATGTTGGTGTGCGGGTGCCCCGCGCCCTTGTATCCGCGGGCGAAGACGCCCTCCATCGCCGAGACGTTCACGATGTACGTGCGCCGGGCCGCCGCGGCCGTCATCGCCGGGCGCAGGCGGCTGATCAGTATGAACGGGGCCGTGGAGTTGCAGAGCTGCACCTCCAGCAGCTCGACCGGCGTGACCTCCTCGACGGTCTGCACCCAGCTGTTGGTGTCGTGGAGATCGGGTACGAGTCCGCCCGCGTCGATGGCCGTGCCGGCCGCGATCCGTTCCAGCGAGGCCGAGCCGGAGACCAGCGCCAGGCCGGTGACGTCCTCCGCGGTCAGCGCGCCGCCGCCGGCCACGGGCAGCGCGGCCACGGCCCCGGAGCCGAAGGTGCCGATGACCTCGGCGGACGGCAGTTCGCCCGCGGGCAGCGGCGCCGACTCGGCGGCCACCAGCTCGCTGTATGCCTGCGGGGAGCGGCGCACGGTCTGCGCGGCATTGTTGATCAGAATGTCGAGGGGGCCCTCGGCGGCCACCGAGTCGGCGAGCGCCACCACCTGGGCCGGGTCGCGCAGGTCGATTCCGACGATCTTCAGACGGTGGATCCACTCGTCGCTGTCGGGCTGGGCCTTGAAGCGGCGGATCGCGTCGTTGGGGAAGCGTGTGGTGATGGTGGTGTGCGCGCCGTCCCGCAGCAGTCGCAGCGCGATGTACATGCCGATCTTGGCGCGACCGCCGGTGAGCAGGGCCCGCTTGCCCGTGAGGTCGGTGCGGGCATCACGGCGGGCCCGGTTCTCGGCGGCGCAGGCCGGGCAGAGCTGGTGGTAGAAGTAGTCGACCTCGACATAGCGGGACTTGCAGACGTAGCAGGAGCGGGGGCGCTGGAGTATCCCCGCGACCTGGCCGGTCTCGGTCGCCGACGACGGCAGGATGCCCTCGGTCTCGTCGTCGATGCGCTGCGCGGAGCCGGTCGCCGTCGCCTCGGTGACCGCCTTGTCGTGAGCGGTCTTGGCGGCCCGGCGCTCCTGCCGTCGACGCTGCTTGACCGCGCGGTAGACGTGCGAGGTGGCCCTGCGCACCTTGATCGCGTCGGGGTGGTCGACGTCCAGCCCGTCGAGTTCCTCCAGCACGCTCAGGCAGACGGCCAGGCGCTCCGGGTCGATGCCGGGCACGTATGGCACCTCGTCCGTGGCCGCCGAGCCGCCGCCCGTCAGGCCGTCCTCTGTCACCGTCATCGCGCTGCCGTTCCTCGCTCACCCGCGCAGCGCTCCGACCGCGCTCGCCTTCGAACGCGGAATTTTACGGAGCGCCGGGCCCGGTCGCCAAACCCGGGCCGATGGCGACGGCGGGCGGTGACCGGCCGGCGGAACCGGACGGCCCGGAACAGGGGCGGCGAGCCGTGGGCGTCGTGCCGTCCACCGGGTACCGGCGCGGGCCTCACCCGCGGCGCGCGGGCGAGCCCCCGCCGAGCCCGGGGGCGGCCGGAGGCGTCGGTCAGGTGCCGCAGGCCGCCAGCAGCGCCTCCACCTCCTCCGTCACCGCACGTGCCAGCAGTTCCAGGTCCGGGACCGCCCGGCCGTCGGCGACGAGGCCGTAGTGGACCCTGCCGCGGTACGTCGAGACCGCCACCGCCAGGGACTGGCCACTGGCCAGCGGGGCGAGCGGGTAGATCTCGGTGAGCGGGTTGCCGCCGAGCTTCAGGCCGAGGCTGGGCAGCGGCACGCTGGTGACCAGGATGTCGAACCAGAGCCGTGCGGCCTGGCTGACCAGCGGTCCGCCCAGCCGGTGGCCCAGCGCGGGCACATGGTCCGCGAGCAGTGCGACCGCGCCCGCGCCGCGGTTGGGCCCGGCGTCCTTGTTGCGGTCCATGGCCGTGCGCACCGTCCGCAACCGCTCCAGCGGGTCCGGGTCACCGACCGGGAGCCGTATCAGGTAGCCGGAGAGCCGGTTGCCCTGGGGCTGGGCGGTGCGGGGGCGGCGGTTGGAGACGGGGATCAGGGCGCGCGGCGCGACGCCCTCGCTGCCGTCGCCGCGTTCGTCGAGCCAGCGGCGCAGGGCTCCCGCGACGACCGCGATCAGTACGTCGTTGACCGTGCCGCCCGCGGACTTGCGCACCCGGTGCACGTCGTCGAGGTCGAGGACGACTCCGGCGGTGCGGCGGGTGCCGCTGGGCTCCGAGACCAGCGCTGAGGAGGTCCGCATGCCGAGGGTGGACAGTGCGACGGAGGCCCCGATGTCCAGGGCACGGCCCATGTCGGCGAGGGTGCCGCGCAGGAGACCGGGGAGTTTGCGCACGTCGGGGAGGAGTCCACGGGCGGGCTGCGGGGGGCGTGGGCGAGGCTCCGGCATGTCCATCGGGTCCATGACGGCGGCCGCGAGCGTCAGGGCGCGCAGTCCGTCGGCGAGGGCGTGGTGGAACTTGAAGAGGACGGCGAAGTTGGTGCCGGACTCCCCCGGCAGCACATGCGCCTCCCACGGCGGCCGGCCCCGCTCCAGCGGGCGCTCCATGAGCCGGCCCGCGACGGCGTGGAAGTCGGTGGTGGGCGCATGCAGCCGCACATGGTCCAGCGGGTCGAAGTCGGGGGCGGGTTCGCGGGTGGCGCCGCCGAGGGCGAGCGGCAGCCGCACGCCGGCGAGGTCGCGGGGAAGACGCACGGCCGGCAGCCAGACGTCGCGGATTCTCATACGCAGCCCGGACACCGCGGCGGCGCGCGCCGCCAGGAGATCGGCGGCGTGGGCGCCCGCGGTGGGCGAGTGGCACGAGAAGACGCCGAGCGCCCCGAGGTGCATCGGGTGCCGGGCGGACTCGATGTTCCAGAACGCCAGGTCGAGTGGTGCGAGCAGGTCAGAAGTCAATGGCTTGCCTCGCGTCGACGGTGGGTGAAGCAAGAAGTCAACCTCCGACAGGTGATTACGGTCAAGTACGATCAGGCTACGTACAGTTAATGGCGGATTAAGTCCCTCCTCTTGGGTGAGTGGGGGACTCGGGGAAGTGGTGACGGCGGTCACCTCAGCGAAGGCGGCGCGGCGTCCGGCGCCGTGCCCCACTCGGACGGGCGCGGGCCGACCGTGAACTCCAGCGTGCCCAGACGGCGCAGTGCGCCGGTCGTGATGTACGTCCGGTCGTAGTCCACCCCGTCGATGCGGACGTCCTGTACGTACCGGTTCCGGTCCGAGGTGCCCGGCGCGGTGATGGTCAGTCCGCCGCGCGGGTAGTAGGCCGGGTCCAGGACCAGGTCGACCCGGTCGAAGACGGGCGTGCTCAGGCCCCAGGTGCCGAAGCCGGGCTGCACCGGGAAGACGCCGATCGACGACAGGACGTTCCAGGCGGACATCGTGCCCAGGTCGTCGTTGCCGGTCATGCCGGTCGGCCCGTCCGTGAAGAGGGTCAGCGCGGCGTGCACCACGTCCGTGGTCTGCCACGGCCGGCCGGTCCACAGATAGGTGTACGGGGCGATGAGATCGGGCTCGTTCTGCGGGTTGTACCTGTCCGCGTTGTAGTACGCGTAGGGGCCGTTCACCCAGACCTTGCGCGCCGTCCCCGCCGGGTCCTTCAGCAGGCGGTCGTAGGCGAAGAAGGCGTCGAGGCGTTCGTTGGCCGCCTTCTCGCCGCCGAGCAGGCCGACCACGCCGCGGAGGTCCTGCGGCACGAGCCACTGGTACTGCCAGGCGGTACCCTCGTGGAAGCCCTCGCTCCTGGACGGGTCGGCCTGCCCGGTGAAGGCCCCGGAGGCGTCCCGGGCGCGGAAGAAGCCGGTCGAGGGGTCGAAGATGGTGCGGTAGTTGCGCGACCGGGCCGCATAGCGCGCCGCGTCCGCGCGGTGTCCGAGGTCGCGCGCCATCTGGGCGAGCATCGCGTCGGACAGCGCGTACTCCAGGGTCACCGAGGCACCGTGGTGGTAGTCGGAGTCACCCGGCTTGGCGTACGGGCGGCCCTTGACGTACGGCGCGAAGCCGTGCGCGATGTAGTCGCGGTTGGCCTCCCTGCCCACGTACATGGTGTCGGGGGGCGGGATGCCGTCCGCGTTCTTCTTGAGCGCGCGATACGCCCGCTCCTCGTAACCCTTGAGCAGTCCCTGCTGGTAGGCGTGGGTGAGGAACGGGGTGACCGGGTCACCGCTCATGATGTTCGTCTCGACCGTGCCGTAGCCCCACTTGGGCAGCCAGCCGCCCTGCTCGTCGACCTTGAGCACGGAGACCGCCATGTCGCGCGCCTCGCGCGGCGCGAGCAGGCTGAGCAGCTGGGACTGGGTGCGATAGGTGTCCCACAGGGACCAGTTCTGGTAGTACGTGAACCGCGTCGCCCGGTGGATCCGCTGGTCCCAGCCGGTGTACCGGCCGTCGGCGTCGCTGCCGATGTTCGGCGCCAGGAACGACCGGTACAGGGACGAGTAGAACGTGGTGCGCAGGGTGTCGTCGCCGCCCTGGACCCGCACATGGCCGAGGCGGTCCTCCCATGCTCGGCGGGCGTCCTCCCTGAGCCGGTCGAACGAACGTCCTTGCGTGGTAGTGAGGTTGACAGCGGCGCCGTGCGCGTCGACATAGGACAGCGCGGTGGTCGCCTCGACGGTGTGGTCCCCGATGGTGTCGAAGGTGACGTACGCGCCGTTGCGCCCCGGGCCCGACGACTTCGTCGCCCCCGGCGTGATCGAGTCCTGGTACCAGGTTCCATGCGCGGTGAACGGCCGGTTGAAGCGGGTGACCGTGTAGAGCCGGTACGGCCGGGTGGAGCGGCAGAAGCCGCTGCCCGTGATCTCGGTGCGCACCGTGCGGTCGTCGAGGATCTCAACGGTGGACGAAACGTTCTTGTGCAGCGCCTGGCCCGCGTTGAGCAGGACGTTCGCCTTCTCGGTGGGCGGGAAGGTGTAGCGCTGCACTCCGGTGCGCTCGGTCGCCGTCAACTCGGCCTCGACGCCATCCTCCAACCGGACCCGGTAGTACCCGGGGCTCGCCTGCTCGTCGGCGTGGCGGAAGCCGGCCGCGTACCTGGCGTAGTCCGTCTCGGTCACGTCCCCCGTCGTCGGCAGGACGGGCAGGTCCCCTCCGATGGCGCATCCGACACCGGAGAGGTGCACCAGGGAGAACCCGCGGATCCGGTGCTGGGTGTAGTCGTAGCCGGTGCTGTGGCCGGTGTCCGGCGAGAGCTGCACCATGCCGAAGGGAACGGCGGCACCCGGGAAGGTGTTGCCCTCGTTCTGTGTGCCGATGAAGGGGTTGACCAGGTCGGTGAGCCTGCCGTCGTTCGGCTCGGCGGCATCGCCGGCCTGCGGCGACACCAGCGCGGATACCGCCAACACGCCCACGGCGCACACCCGCAGGCGCCGGGTCCATCTCATCTGGGAAGACCTCCGGAAGATCGACATCGTTTGGTGCACATGGTGGTGGCGCGATGTCGGATTCCGGAGCAATGAACGGATTTGACCTGCGGCGCGTCGCGGTCCATCGGCCTACCGCGCGCCCCCTGGGGTGCCAGGGGGCGCGGCTGGCAGGCTCCTGCGGCCGGGCGGGGCGGGGGCGGTTCAGGACACGCGTCGGCCCTTGCCCAGGGCGATCACCCCGCCCTTGGAGACCGTGTAGAGCTCCGCGTCCCGGTCCGGGTTGACGCCGATCGTCGCACCCGGCGGCACCTCGACGTTCTTGTCCAGGATGGCTCCGCGCACGATCGCACCCCGCCCGACGTGCACATTGTCGTGCAGGACCGATCCCTGGACGACGGCACCCGGATCCACCACGACCCCCGGCGAGAGGACCGAGCGTGTCACCTGGCCCCGGATCAGACAGCCGGCGCTGATGATCGACTCGCTTGTGATGCCGCCCGCGTTGAAGCGGGCCGGTGACAGCTGGCCGGAGTGGGTGTAGATCGGCCAGCTGCGGTTGTACAGGTTGAAGGCGGGACGCTCGGCGATCAGGTCCATGTGCGCCTCGTAGTAGGCGTCCAAAGTGCCGACGTCCCGCCAGTAGCCCTGGTCTCGGCTGGTCTCCCCGGGCACGTGGTTGGCGCTGAAGTCGTACAGCCGGGCCTCGCCGCGGTCGGTGAGCGCGGGCAGGATCGAACCGCCCATGTCGTGCACCGAGTCGGGGTCCTCGGCGTCCCGCTGGAGCGCCTCGACCAGCACCTTGGTGGTGAACAGGTAGTTCCCCATCGAGGCGAAGACGCACTCGGGGTCGTCCGGCAGACCGGGGGGATCGGCGGGCTTCTCCAGAAAACGCTCCACGGACTGGCCGTCGGAGCCAGGGCTGATCACGCCGAAGGAGGACGACTCGGCGCGCGGGACGCGTATTCCCGCCACGGTCACCCCCGCGCCGCTGTCGATGTGCTGGGCCAGCATCTGCCGCGGGTCCATGCGGTAGACGTGGTCGGCGCCGAACACCGCCACGTACTCGGGCCGTTCGTCGTAGATCAGGTTCAGGGACTGAAGGATGGCGTCGGCGCTGCCCAGGTACCAGCGCGGCCCGAGCCGCTGCTGGGCCGGGACGGGGGTGACATAGTTGCCGAGCAGGCTGGACATCCGCCAGGTGGTGGTGATGTGCCGGTCCAGCGAGTGCGACTTGTACTGCGTGAGCACACAGATGCGCAGGATGTCGGCGTTGACGAGGTTGGAGAGCACGAAGTCGACCAGGCGGTAGGTCCCGCCGAAGGTCACGGCCGGTTTCGCGCGGTCCGCGGTCAGCGGCATCAGCCGCTTCCCCTCACCACCGGCCAAGACGATTCCCAGCACCGAAGGTCCACCGCGCATGCCGCCGCCCCTCTTCGCCCGGTTGTGCCGCTCTGTGATCGATGACTACCCGTGTGCGAGGACTTTCTCGTACAGATGAACCGTCCGGCGGGCCACCGTGTCCCAGCCGAACTCCCGTACCGCGCGCTGGCGTCCGGCCTCGCCCATCCGCCCCGCCGCCACCGGGTCCGCGAGGACGGAGTCCAGGGCGCGAGCGAGGTGCTCCTCGAAGTCGTCGTCCACGTCCACCAGAAGGCCGGTGCGGCCGTCGTCCACGACCTCCGGGATGCCGCCCGTGCGCGAGGCCACCACGGCCGTGCCGCACGCCATGGCCTCCAGGTTGACGATGCCGAGCGGCTCGTACACCGACGGGCAGACGAACACGGCGGCGTGCGTGAGGAGCTGGATCACCTCCGGGCGCGGCAGCATCTTCGGAATCCAGTGGACGCCCTCGCGGATCCCGCTCAGCTCGGCGTACAGGGCGCGGAACTCCCGGTCGATACCGGGTGTGTCGGGGGCGCCCGCGCACAGCACGATCTGGGCCTCGGGGTCGATGTGCCGCACCGCGCGCAGCAGATGCGGCACGCCCTTCTGGCGGGTGATGCGGCCGACGAACAGGACGTAGGGACGGTTCGGGTCCAGGCCGAGGCGGGCGAGGACGTCCGTGCCGTGGTCCGGCCGGTACAGCGAGGTGTCGATGCCGTTGTGCACCACGTGGACCCGCGCCGGGTCGAGGGCCGGGTAGCAGCGGAGGATGTCCTCGCGCATGGCACCGGAGACGGCGATCACCGCGTCCGCGGCCTCCATCGCGGTGCGCTCCGCCCAGCTGGACAGGGCGTATCCGCCGCCGAGTTGCTCTGCCTTCCAGGGGCGCAGCGGCTCCAGCGAGTGCGCGGTCAGCACGTGGGGGATGCCGTACAGCAGCTTGCCGAGGTGGCCGGCGAGATTGGCGTACCAGGTGTGCGAGTGGACCAGTTCCCGGTCCGTCAGGGCGGCGGCGACGGACAGGTCCACCGAGAAGGTGCGCAGCGCGTCGTTGGCGGTGTCGAGGGCGGGCCACGGCCGGTGGCGTACGACGCCGCCCGCGCCGCCCTCCCCCCAGCAGTGCACGTCCAGGTCCGTCAGAGAGCGCAACTCCCGGGCGAGGAACTCGACATGGACGCCCGCACCGCCGTACACGTCCGGCGGGTACTCCCGGGTCAGCAGCCCCACACGCACCCGGAACCCCCTGTCTCAGCGGCTGGTCCCCACATGGTCACCCAGATACGGCCGTTGTGGAAGACCACGCGTGATTCACCGGCGGCCCGGCGGCCGGTCGAAGCAGCAGTCGCCGCACAGGCCGCCGCCGGGCACCCGGTAGTACAGGCAGCAGGTGCGGCGCCGGCCGGTGGCGGGGTCGACGGTGCGCGCCAGGTCGGGGTGCGTGAACAGCCCGGCGGCCAGGGTGCGGGCCCGGTCCGCCACGTCCCGTCGCCCGCCGGTACGCGCCCAGCGGTCGATCATCCGGACGCTGCTCGCGAGCGCGGCGCCCGCGTTGCCCCAGAGCAGTCGCGCGGAGACCCGGTGACGAGCGCTCAGCACGGCGGTGAGCGGGACCAGATGTCCCTCGCGTACGACCGCGTCGAGCGAGTCGACCGGCAGCGCGCGGACCTCACCGAGCCACAGGTCGTCCGGCGCGCCGCCGTCCGGGTCCCAGTGCATCAGCCGCGGATCGAGGTCCGGCACCCGCCCGTACACGGCGGCACAGCCGAGGGCGACGGACCACAGCCGCGCCGCGAGACCCTGGTGGGCGAGGGAGGCGGAGACGCGGGACTCCGGCGTGCCGAGACTGCCGGCGACCTTGCGGACGCGGAAGGTCATCGGATCCGCGTACCTCCCCCCGTGGGCAGCGTGCGCCGCGGGCGCGTACGCCCGCGCGAGCGTCGGCAGTCCGGTGCGGGGCGGCACTCCGGTGTGCAGGACGAAGAAGCCGCCGAGGGGGCGCAGCGCGGCGAGTCCGGGGTCGAGATCCACGAAAGTCAGTAGTACCAAGGCTTCCCGGAGAGCTCCTGCCCGGGGCGACGCGTGCACGGCGCCCCTCCTGAGGTGGACGGAAACGCAGTCGTACTCCATCGGCGGTATGACCCAATGCGTGCTCAGGTACGACGACGGGAAGAGCAGCGGGCGGCATCGTGGTGACCATGCAAGACGACCGTTCGCCGCGCCGGGCTTCCTGTCCCGGTCCCACGCGAAGGAGCCGCTGGTGAGCGCCCTCGCGTTGTCCGTGCTTCTGTCGCTGGTCTCCGCCGTCGCCTACGCGGGCGGGGCCATCGTGCAGGAGCAGGTCGCCGTGTCCACCCCCGACCGGCCCTACGCGCCGCTGCGCCGGCCCGCCTGGTGGGCCGCCGTGGTGCTGAACGGTCTCGGCGGGGTACTGCACGTGGTGGCGCTGGCCTGCGGTCCGCTGAGCCTGGTCCAGCCGCTGGGCGCGCTGACCATCGTGTTCGCCCTGCCGATGGCCGCCTTGTTCGTGCGCCGCAGAGCGGGGTCGACCGCCTGGCGGGGCGCCGTCATGGCGACCGTCGGACTCGGGGGCCTGCTGGCCCTGATCGGCGCCTGCGACCCCCGGTCGCTGAGCGGCGCCCAGCGTGTGACGGCCGCCCTGGTGACCGCCGGCGGGGTCGTGGCACTGATGGTCGCGGCCCGCGCGACGCACCGGCATCCGGCGGTCCGCAGTGTGCTGCTGGCGGTGGCGGCCGGGGCCGCGTTCGGCATGTCCTCCGTGTTCACCAAGACGGTCGCGGTGGACTGGAGCGGCGGGGTACGGCTCGCTGATCTGCCGAGCCTCGCGGTGATAGGCGTCCTCGCCACCGCCGGCACGCTGTTGTCACAGGCCTCCTACCGGGGCGCGGGCCTCGCGGCGCCGCTGTCCACGCTGACGGTCGTGAATCCGGTGGTGGCGGCCGGGGCGGGCATCACCATGTTCGGGGAGACCTTCCGCCACGGTACGGCAGGCACCGCGCTGGCCCTCGGCTGCACGGTCGTCGCCGCGGGCGGTCTGATCCTGCTGACCTCCGAGCGGATCGGCGCGGAGGAGGCGGCCCGGGTGCCGGCGCCCGTCCGGCAGGCGCCGACCGGGGGCCGGGAGCCGGTGCGCCACGGCGAGCCCGCGCACCCGTACGACCCCTTCCCCGACGGGCCGCTCGTACCCGTTCCGGCCCCGGAACTCCACCGGGACCCGGGTCAGATCCTGATGCCGCCCGCGCGGAGATAGGCGATCGGGTCGATGTCACTGCCGAACTCGGGCCCCGTCCGCACCTCGAAGTGCAGATGCGGGCCCGTGCTGTTCCCGGTGGAGCCGGAGCGGCCGATCCGCTGGCCGGCCACCACGCTCTGCCCGTCCTTCACGGAGATCGCCGACAGATGGGCGTACTGCGTGTAGCGGCCGTCGGCGTGCCGGATGACGACCTGGTAGCCGAAGGAGCCGCCCCAGCCCGCGCTGACGACCTGGCCGGCCGCCACCGCCTTCACGGAGGATCCGGTGGGCACGGGGAAGTCGACGCCGGTGTGGTAGCCCTTCGACCAGGCGGATCCCGCGGCGTGGTACGGCGTGCCCGTCGCGGCGTTCACCGGGGCGACCAGCGCGTGGTGGGTGGTCGCCCGGCCGGAAGTGGCCTTCTCCGCGGACGACTTGTGCGACGGCGGGGACGATGTGTGGGCCGGGCCGCGGGACGGCTGGTGGGCCGGGTGGCCGGACGGCTTGTGGGGCGCCTCATGGGTGCGGGTGGAGGGTGCCTGAGGGTGCGCGGGCGCCTTGGCACGCAGGTTCAGCCGCTGACCGGGCAGGATCAGGTCCGGGTCCGCGCCGACGGTCGTTCGGTTGGCCCCGTAGAGCCGCTGCCAACCGCCCTGGACCCGGTGGGAGTCGGCGATGGCGGAGAGCGTGTCGCCGTGCACCACCGTGTACATCTCGGTGGTGCCCGCCCGCGACTGCGGCGTGGTCTGCGGCTTCACATCGCGGACGGAGCGCTTGGCGCTCTGCGTTGCGGCACGCGAGGTGTCCGGGTCGGGGACGGAGTCTCCCCGGGCGAGTCCGGCGCGCCCGGAGCAGACCGGCCAGGCTCCGGGACCCTGACCGGCCAGGACCTTCTCGGCCACGGCGACCTGCTGGTCCCGGGTGGCGAGATCGGCGCGCCGGGCGTAGGCCGTGCCCCCGTACGCCTCCCAGGTGGACTGGGTGAACTGGAGTCCGCCGTAGTAGCCGTTGCCGGTGTTGATGCTCCAGTTGCCGCTCGACTCGCAGGCGGCCACCTTGTTCCAGGTGTCCACGTCGGCGGCGTGCGCCACGCCGGCGCCGATGAGCGGTATCGCCATGCCGGCGCCGCTCGCCGTGACAGTGAGCGAGGCGCGGTTGATCCGAGTCGGCTGATACCGGCGATGGCGACCGCGTACGGCCATGGTGAGCCCCCTCGACACGCGTCAGGAGGGGCAAAAGTATGCGCCGGGAACACGCCATGACAAGGCGGCAATCGGCCGCTCCCCCACTCCAACTGACCGGGAATCGCCCCTTGTTGTGAAAGCGCGTCACGGAAACGGCCGGGACGGCGGGAACTCGGGCGGGAGCCGCACGGGCGCCCCGCCGACACGCCCGGATGTGCGGCGGGGGTACCGGCACGCCAGGATGGTCACCGGGCAATACTGACGTGCACGACCGGCACCACGCATCGAGGACGTCCTGCAGGACCGAACCGGTACCGACGATGCCAGTACCTCTAGGAGCCAACCGTTATGAACGCTTCCGCCCAGATCGGCGTCACGGGTCTCGCGGTCATGGGCCGCAATCTCGCCCGGAACTTCGCGCGCAACGGCTATACGGTCGCCCTGCACAACCGGACCGCCTCGCGGACCCATGACCTGGTGAAGGAATTCGGGCACGAAGGCGACTTCGTGTCGACCGAGACCGCCGAGGACTTCGTCGCGGCGCTGGAGCGGCCGCGACGCCTGATGATCATGGTGAAGGCGGGCGAGCCGACCGATGCGGTGATCGAGGAGTTCGCGCCGCTCCTGGAGCCCGGAGACATGATCATCGATGGCGGCAACGCGCACTTCGCGGACACCCGCCGCCGTGAGAAGAAGCTGCGCGAGCAAGGCATCCACTTCGTCGGCACCGGCGTCTCGGGCGGCGAGGAGGGCGCGCTGCACGGACCGAGCATCATGCCCGGCGGCTCGAAGGAGTCGTACGGCTCTCTCGGCCCGCTGCTGGAGAAGATCTCCGCGAAGGCGAAGGACGGCGCGCCGTGCGTGACCCACGTCGGACCGGACGGGGCCGGCCACTTCGTGAAGATGGTCCACAACGGCATCGAGTACGCCGACATGCAGCTGATCGGTGAGGCGTACCAGCTGCTCCGCGACGTCGCGGGCTACTCCCCCGCCGAGATCGCGGAGATCTTCCGAACCTGGAACACCGGCCGCCTGGACTCGTATTTGATCGAGATCACCGCAGAGGTCCTGTCGCACGTGGACGCGGCGACGGGCAAGCCGTTCGTGGACGTGGTCCAGGACCAGGCGGAGCAGAAGGGCACCGGGCGCTGGACGGTCCAGATCGCGCTGGACCTCGGGGTACCGGTCTCGGGTATCGCCGAGGCGGTGTTCGCCCGCTCGCTCTCCGGGCACACGGCCCTGCGGGAGGCGTCGCGCCACCTGGCCGGCCCCAAGGCCACGCCGATGGGCAAGGCGGAGGCGGGGGCCTTCGCGGACCGCGTGGAGCAGGCGCTGTACGCATCGAAGATCGTGTCGTACACGCAAGGCTTCCACGAGATCGCGACGGGCAGCGAGGAGTACGACTGGAACATCGACCTCGGCCAGGTGGCCTCCATCTGGCGCGCGGGCTGCATCATCCGCGCGGCCTTCCTGGACCGCATCCGCGCCGCCTACGACGCCCGTCCGGACCTGCCCAGCCTGCTGTCGGACGAGACCTTCGCCCAAGAGATCGCCGCGGCGCAGGACGACTGGCGCGAGGTCCTGGCCGCGGCGACCCGTCAGGGCGTCCCGACGCCCGGCTTCTCGGCCGCCCTCGCCTACTACGACGCCCTGCGCGCCGATCGGTTGCCCGCCGCGCTCACCCAGGCACAGCGGGACTTCTTCGGGGCGCACACCTACCGGCGGACGGACCGCCCGGGCTCGTTCCACACGCTGTGGGGCGGGGACCGTTCGGAGGTCGAGGCGTAGCTACTTGAGGGGCGGTCCCGGTTCGGGCCGGGGGACGGGATCGGGGCCCGGCGGTTCGGGGATCGGGGAAGGCGGCGGCTCCGGGGCGGGGACGGGCTCCGGTCCGGGCACCGGCTCGGGGCCGGGCTGCGGACGGTCGGGCCCGGGACCGGGGGGCGTGGGCTCCGGGCCCGGCGGCGTCGGTCCCGGAGCCGGCGGCGTGGGCTTGGGACCCGGCGCCGGAGGTGTGGGCTCCGGGCCTGGCGTTGGGGGCGTGGGGGACGGTCCCGGCGGCACGGGCTCGGGACCCGGCGGCACCGGCTCGGGGGTCGGCTCCGGTCCCGGGGTCGGTCCCGGTCCGGGGGGCGGTCCCGGCTGTGCGGGATCGGGGAACGGATGCGTCATCGTGTCCTCCAGCCAGTAAATGCGTCGGCCCTGGACTTGTCCCCCGTGTACCCGGCCGCCCCGCCCGCACTCACTCGCCCGGCCGATGCCGAACGGGCGCCGCCCCCGGTCTCCCTGCGCCGCCGCCCGGGCGGTCAGACCGTGACGGCCCCCGGGCTGCGCTCCTGGTCGGAGCCCGGTACCGGCGCGGACGGGTCGGCGCCCAGGGCCACGATCCGGTTGTCGCCGTCCACGTGCACGACGCGCGGCCGCAGGGTGCGCGCCTCGGCGTCGGTGACCTGGGCGTAGCTGATGATGATCACCAGATCGCCGGGGTGCACGAGGTGGGCCGCGGCCCCGTTGATCCCGATGACGCCGGAGCCACGCTCGCCCTCGATGACATACGTCTCCAGACGGGCACCGTTGGTGATGTCGACGATGTGGACGAGCTCACCGGGCAGCAGGTCGGCGGCGTCGAGGAGGTCGGCGTCGATGGTCACGGATCCGACGTAGTGCAGGTCGGCCTGGGTGACCGTGGCACGGTGGATCTTGGACTTGAACATGGTACGAAGCACGGAGAAACTCCCGATCTGTCTGCTCCCTGCCCGCTTTTGCAGGTCAAGGGCGGTCTTCACTTTACACTGGCACGCGTCGGGCTCGGAGATCGCAAACAACATCGGTCCACTGTGAGAAGAAGGCTCCCTGCCTGCGCTTCCGTGAGAGCCGGGCTGTTGTGACGCCGCCGATCAGACGTCTGCCGGGAAGACCCTATGGGGACTGGCGCTGATCAGACGCTGACTTACTTGACGGTACGTCAGTTATGGAAAGTTGACGAAGGCGTTGCCGGAGGGTGCCGACGCCCGTGAAGAATCCCCAGACCCAGCACTGGGACGAGGCCCGAGCGGTCTTCGACCTCCTGTTGTGAGTGGCGACCGGACCGGCGGTGCGAACCACGGTCAAGCTGCGGCCAGCAGCACCAGACGGTCCAGAGCCCGCGCTGCAGTGCCTCGTCCACGTCGAGCTCGTCCTGCGGTGGTGCAACGCCGGAGGCGCGCTGGGCAAACGGCCCTTGGGGCGGCTGACGCACTTGGTCGGTGAGTTGGCCGAGACCGCGGCGGGCACCCGCCGGCTGCGGAGCAGACCGCTGTGCGCCTCCGGGTATCCGCACGATCCCCGACCGGCTGGTGTCCTCAGCCGATCCCGATGCCCGACCGATCCGCAAGGGCAAGCCCCATCATGCCAGGCTGATCGGGCCACATCCCGGATGTCGGAGAGCTCAGATTATGGCGGCTCGATCTCGCTGGGATCGTCGAAGGCGTGGACAGGAACATGTCCGTCGGGTCCGGTGAGCGGCTGCTGGAGGAACTGGTCAGAGCAGCCCAGCCGGCATCACCTGCCGAACTGCCCGTGGTCCTGAACCGGTATGCGGCCATGGGTCTGGGCGGGGCCGTTGTCTGTTTGGCCGACATCCGGCAAAGACTGCTGGTGCCGCTTGCCGAAAGCGAGCCGGCACGTCATCCACGGCCACCCTTCCGGAAGATCCGGACAGAGCGTTTTGGGGCCGCCGCACACTCCGGCAGCAGAACCGCGATCATCACGCTCGGCAACCACCGCGCCTCACGGGCTCAGTCCGCGAGGTCGGCCTTGCCGAACAGGACCGCGTAACCGGAGGGGAGTTGGCTGATGATCTGATTCAGCTCTCCGCCGGTGACAGCGTCGGCAACGGTGGTCAGGACCGCGCTGGCGTCCCACTGCGCGGTACGCGGCCGGGCGTGGGTGCGCTCGGCGACCCGGCGGTAGAACTCTTCGATCCCGAAGCCTCGCTCCTGCTGCGGCGCGGCATGGTCCAGAACTTCTCGCAGCGGGCCGGGCAGCTGGGATGCGAGGTCCTTGACCTCTCCCGGGCTGATCCGTTGGGCCAGGACTTCCAGCACGGCGTTGGTGACGTCCGCGGCTTCGTCCTGGTCCTTGTATTCGCCTCGCTCGCGCACACGGGCGAGGAATCCGTCGTATTTCATGGCTGCCTTCCCTCTGCCCGCCCCGGTCACCGTTGATCGAGGGGGTCCTCAGGTGCGCCGTCGGGCCGACCGGGTCCGCCCGCCGGCGCGTAGCTGCCGCTCGCAAGGAGTCCCGTACGGACTTCACGCAGGGCACGGCGGAAGCGCCCGGGGCCCAAGGAACGGTCCGCAGTTCCCGCTCGTGTGCGGCGTGCCGGATGCGCGCGGGCCGGAGGCAGTCTCCTGCATCCTGTGGCGCGGGCTCGTTGCGCCAGGCTGCCTCGGTTTCCTCAGCGGTGAGCGGCCGGGCAATGTTCTCCAAGGACTTGTTCGGCCTGGACACAGGAATCAGCTCGTCGCTGGCCGAGTTGATCGCGGCATACTCTCCGCCGATGTCCATACCGGTGATGAAGCGGGCGACGTAGAGGTACCGGGCGTCGTGGGCGAGCGCGGTCGCGGCGGTGGCGAGGTTGTAGATGCCGAACGTGAGCATGAACAGCTTCTTGCGCCCGTGGCGGTCGGTAAGACTCCCGAACAGGAGAGCGCCCGCACATGCGCCGGCCACGTAGACGGCGGCGGCCGCGTCTCCGCCGCCGTGAGGGGTGTCGAGCCTCGCCGGCCCCGGCCGCAGTGCCGGACGGGTGCCCGGAACCGCGGCGCTCGCGTCTCAGCCGCTGCTCTCGGTACCTTCACTCGTCTCGGTGATCTCGACGTGTCGCGGCTTTGCGACGTCGGCCTTGGGGACGGTGATGCTGAGCACTCCGTCCTGCATCTCAGCCTTGATCTTGTGGGTGTCCAGTTCTCCGGGCAGCCGCAAACGGTACTCGAAGGCTCCGACGCGGCGGGTGCTGCGGCGCAGGACACCCTTGCGCTCCCGCTCCTTGATCTCTCCGGTGACCACGAGTTCGGGACCGTTGGCCTCTACGTCGATGTCCTTGCTCTTCACACCGGGGAGTTCGATCTCTATGTGGAACGCGTCCTCGGTCTCCGACACGTCCGCGAGAGGCGTCCACGCAACCGCGGGTGCCGCGCCCACCGTCGACTCCAGCAGGCCGCTCATCTGGTTGAGCAGTTCGTCGAACTCGACCAGGGGATTGACAGGGGTGGGTGCCCAGACGGGCCTTTCCTGCAGGCCGCCACCGCGGTGGCGCCGGACGGGCATGGCCATGGCCATCGCCATCGCCTCCTTCTTCTTCTCGTGATCTCATCGTCCGCCATTCGTCATGCGAGCCATGCGGACTCCTTGTGACGTATGCGTGGGGAGACGTCCGAGTGGCCCGCGACAGCTGACGTGCCCGTGGTGCCGGGTACTGCCGAGTGCCCCAGGTGCCGGTGCACGAAGTGGATGGCCATCGCGCCCTCACCGGCCGCGGAGGCCACCCGCTTCACCGAGCCGCTACGGACGTCCCCCACCGCGAAGACCCCGGGCAGGCTGGCCTCCAGGGTCATGCACGGACGCCCGCGGCCGTGCCAAACCTCGGGGGAGGCACAGGCTTCCTGGGCCTCCGGCCCGGTGAGGACGAAGCCGCGGGAGTCGAGGGCGACGATGCCGGCGAGCCACTCGGTGTGAGGTTCGGCGCCGGTGAAGACGAACAGGCTCCGTACCGCGAGCCGGCGGTGCTCGCCCGTGCGGTTGTCGACCACGTCGAGCTCCTCCAGCACTTCCTGGCCGATGACCTCGGTGACCTCGGTGTGCAGGCTGACCTCCACCCGCGGATGGCGCTCGACCTGGTCGACCAGGTAGCGGGACATGTTGGCCTCAAGGCTGGCTCCTCGGACCAGCAGGTGCACCTTCGGCGCGTACCCGGCGAGGAACAGCACCGCCTGGCCCGCCGAGTTGCCTCCGCCGACGACGGCCACCGGGTCGGTGCGGCACTGCTGGGCCTCGTAGACGGTCGCCGAGTAGTGCACGCTCGTTCCCTCCAGGCGTTCGATGCCGGGCACCTGGAGCCGGCGGTAGCGGGCACCCGTGGCCAGGACGACGGCGCGGGCGGCGATTTCGCTTCCGTCGGCGAACGCCACGACGTAGTGGTCGTCGTCCTTGGGATGGAGACCGGTCGCCTCCAGCGGAAGACTGATCCTGGCGCCGAACTTGTCTGCCTGGAGTACGGCGCGTTCGGTGAGTTCGGCGCCGGAGATGCCGGATGGGAAACCGAGCAGATTCTCGATGCGGGACGACGTGCCGGCCTGGCCGCCGGTGGCCATCGCCTCCACCACCGTGGTGCTCAGGCCCTCGGAGGCGGCGTACACCGCGGCAGCGAGGCCGGCGGGTCCGGAGCCTACGATGAGGACGTCGCCGTGACGGTTTCGGGCGGGTAGTGACGGCAGGCCGATGAGCCGGGCCAGTTCCGCGTTGCTGGGGTTGCGCAACAGGGTGGTGTCCCGCCAGATGACAAGTGGTGTCTCCGCCGGGTCGACGCCGAAGCGGCGCAGCAGCTCCTCGGCCTCCTGGTCGGTCTCCAGGTCGATCCAGCGGTGCGGCAGCCGGTTGCGGACGGCGAACTCGCGCAGCCGTCTGGTGTCGGGCGAGTAGCGCGAGCCGATGATGCGGAAGCCGGCGCCCTGCCCGACGAGCAGCGCGCGACGGCCCAGACAGGCGCGCAGCACGATGTCCCCGATGGTGGAGTCCTGGGACACCAGGTGGCGCAACCGGTCCAGGGGGACGACGAGGACCTCGCCCGGCTCCCTGGCGACAGCGGTGTAGAAGGCCACTTGTCCGTACAGCAGGCCGAGTTCGCCGATGAAGCGACCGGGGCCGTGCACGCGCAGCTCGTGCTCCTCGGCAGTGCCGTAGTCCTCGACGACGGCGACGCTACCGCTGAGGACCACGAAGAACGCCTCGCAGCGCTCCCCCTCCCGGATCAGCACGTCGTTCGGAGCCATGCTCCGGCGTTGCCCGTGCTCCGCCAGACGTGCTATCTGGTCCTCCGTAAGGCGCGGATACGCGCCGTAGATGTCCGGGGTCTCCCAGAAGGCGGCCTCGTCCGCTTCCTCCGGCACCGGTTCTTCGCCCGGCTGCGACTGGTCGCCGGACATCAGACGAACGCCTCGTGAACGTAGCACCAGCGCCAATCCTCGCCGGGCTGGAACGACCTCACGATCGGATGAGCGTCGGCAGCTGCGTGCTTGCGCGCGTGCTTGTTCGGCGAGGAGTCGCAGCAGCCGACGTGCCCGCAGGTCAGGCAGAGCCTCAGGTGGACCCACGGGGAGCCGAGCCTCAGACACTCCTGACATCCTTCTGGGGTCAGCGGCCGGACCGGCCGGACAAGCGCGAGGTGGGGGTCTGCGTGCAGGGTCATCCGGATCACCCTTTCCGGGCGGTGATCGACTGTTCCACCCACTGGCGCAGAGCGGGGGCGGGCGCCGCCCCCGCCTGCCGGGCGATCGTCTCGCCCTGGTCGAGGATCAGCAGTGTCGGTACGGCCCGGACCTCGAAACGCTGCGACAGTCGCGGGTTCTTGTCGACGTCGACCTTGACGAGTTTGATTCGGCCGGCGAGATCGGTGGCGACCTTCTCCAGTGCGGGGCTGACCATGCGGCAGGGGCCGCACCAGGTGGCCCACAGGTCGACCACGACGGGGATGTCGGCCCGCTCGGCGACCTCGGTGAAGTCGTCGTCGCCCGCGTCCACCATCCACGGCAGGGGCTGCTTGCAGTGGCCGCACTTGGGGTGGCCCTCCGCGGCCACGGGCACCCGGTTGGTGCGCCCGCAGTTGGGACAACTGACGGTCGTCGCCTGCATCGTGCTCATGCCGCCCGCGCTCCCTTCACGTCCTCGGGCTGGTCGTAGGTGACCACCAGTTCCCCCGCCTCGGCGTCGACGCGGACCGTCGCGCCGTCCTGGACGTCACCGCGCAGCAGGGCGCGCCCGACCATCGTCTCGACCTCATGGGAGATGTAACGCCGCAGCGGCCGGGCCCCGTACACCGGGTCGTAACCCTGATGGGCAATCAACTCGCGTGCGGCATCGGTGAGTTCGACCGTGATACGGCGTTCGGCGAGGCGGCGGCGCAGTTCGTCGAACTGCAGCTCCACGATCCGCTCGATCTGCCGCTCGCCGAGCGGCTTGAACAGCACGATGTCGTCGACGCGGTTGAGGAACTCCGGGCGGAAGTGCCCGCGCAGCTCGCCCATCACCAGGGCGCGGGCGTCCGGCTTGATCTCACCCTCGGCGGTGGCGCCGTCGAGGAGGTACTCGGAGCCGATGTTGGACGTCATGATGATCACGGTGTTGCGGAAGTCGACGGTGCGGCCCTGGGAGTCGGTGATGCGGCCGTCGTCGAGGACCTGCAGCAGGGTGTTGAAGACATCGGTGTGCGCCTTCTCGATCTCGTCGAACAGCACGACCGAGTACGGCTTGCGGCGTACGGCCTCGGTGAGCTGGCCGCCTTCCTCATAGCCGACGTATCCGGGTGGTGCGCCCATGAGCCGGCTGACGGTGTGCCGCTCCTGGTACTCACTCATGTCGAGGCGGACCATGTTCTCCTCGGAGTCGAACAGGGCCGCCGCGAGGGTCTTGGCCAGCTCGGTCTTCCCGACGCCGGTGGGGCCGAGGAAGATGAACGAGCCGATGGGGCGGCGCGGGTCGCGGATGCCGGAGCGGGCGCGGATGATGGCGTCGGCGACGAGTTTGACGGCCTCGTCCTGGCCGATGACGCGCTCGCGCAGGATCTCGTCGAGGCGCAGCAGCTTCTCGCGTTCGCCCTCCTGGAGACGGGCGACGGGGATGCCGGTCCAGGCGGCGACGATCTCGGCGATCTCCTCCTCGGTGACGACCTCGCGCAGCAGCCGGTTCTGCCCTTGTTTGGCGGCCAGTTGCTCCTCCTCGGCCTTCAGCCGGCGCTCCAGTTCCTGAATGCGGCCGTAGCGGAGTTCGGCGGCGCGGTTGAGGTCGTAGGCGCGTTCGGCCTCCTCCGCCTCGTGGCGGACCTGCTCCAGTTCCTGGCGCAGTTCCTGCACGCGGCGGATGGCCTGCCGTTCGGCCTCCCACTGGGCGCGTTTGGCGTCCGCCTCGCCGCGCAGGTCGGCCAGTTCCTTGCGCAGTTCCTCCAGGCGAGTCTTGCTGGCGGGGTCGGTCTCCTTGGACAGGGCCGCCTCCTCGATCTCCAGACGGGTGACGCGGCGGGTGATCTCGTCGAGTTCGGCGGGCATCGAGTCGATCTCGGTACGCAGCCGGGCGCACGCCTCGTCGACGAGGTCGATGGCCTTGTCGGGCAGGAATCGATCGGTGATGTAGCGGTGGCTGAGGGTGGCCGCGGAGACCAGCGCGGTGTCCTGGATCTTCACGCCGTGGAAGACCTCGAGGCGTTCACGCAGTCCGCGCAGGATGGAGATGGTGTCCTCCACGCTCGGCTCGTCGACCAGCACCTGCTGGAAGCGGCGTTCGAGTGCGGCGTCCTTCTCGATGTGCTTGCGGTACTCGTCGAGGGTGGTGGCGCCGATCATGTGGAGGTCACCGCGGGCGAGCATCGGCTTGAGCATGTTGCCCGCGTCCATGGCCCCTTCGGCGGCGCCCGCGCCGACGACGGTGTGCAGTTCGTCGACGAAGAGCAGGATGCGCCCCTGGGCGGCCTTCACCTCGGACAGGACGGCCTTGAGGCGTTCCTCGAACTCGCCGCGGTACTTGGCGCCAGCGACCAGGGAGCCCATGTCGAGAGCGAACACCGTCTTGTCGCGCAGGCCCTCGGGGACGTCGCCGCGAACGATGCGCTGGGCCAGGCCCTCGACGATGGCGGTCTTGCCGACGCCGGGATCGCCGATGAGGACGGGGTTGTTCTTGGTCTTGCGGCTGAGGATCTGGGTGACGCGGCGGATCTCCGCATCACGGCCGATGACCGGGTCCAGCCGCCCGGACCTAGCCTCGAGGACGAGGTCGCGGCCGTACTTCTCCAGAGCCTCGTAGGCCACTTCGGGGTTGGCGGAGGTGACGCGCTGGTGGCCGCGGACCTGGGTGAGCGCGCTCAGGAACGAGTCCCGGGTCACGCCGTGCTCCTTGAGCAGGCGTCCGGCGGCGGTCGCCGAGCCCTCCTCGGCCAGGGCGAGCAGGAGGTGCTCCACGGACACGTACTCGTCCTTGAGGCGTTTGGCCTCCCGCTCGGCGGCATCGAGCAGGCGGGACAGGCGCTGAGTGACGAAGACCTGGCCGGGTGCCGCGCCCGGACCGGTGACCTTCGGGCGGCGGGAGAGTTCCTCGCGCACGGCCGCGCGCAGCTCCTTCGGCTCGGTGCCCAGCTGTTGCAGCAACCGTGGGATCAGACCGTCCTCCTGATCGAGAAGCGCGAGCAGCAGGTGTTCCCCGTCGACCTCGGTCTGCCCCATGCCGACGGCCGCGCTCTGGGCCTCCTGGAGGGCTTCCTGGGACTTCTGGGTGAGGCGGTTCATGTCCATGGGGGTGTTTCACTCCTCGTACCGGCGCGGCGCAGGGCGGCTTCGAGCATGCTGATGCGGTCCAGCAGGTCGAGCACCAGGCCGATGGATGCGTAGTTGAGGCACAGCCCGGTGCGCAGCCGCTGGACGCGGGCGAGGGCGGCCGGTGCCGTGGGTTCGAACACCAGCCCTCCGAAGGCGTCGCGCTCGGCCTCGACCAGGCCCAGGGCGACGAACCGGCGGATGAGGTCGGGATGGACGCCGGAGCGGCGGGCCACGGTCTGCAGAGAGAGTCTGGGCACCGGCACGATCGCGTACCGGACGCGTGTCGGCGCGGGAGCCGGCAGCCGGGACGCCTGGCGCGCCCCGGGGCGTGGGTCACTCATCACGTGTCCTCCTGGGGTCGAACGAGGAGACGGCGGCTAGCTCCTCGAAGAGTGCGCGCTCCCGGTCGCTGAGCCTGGGCGGCACCATGATCCGGAGCTCGGCGTAGAGGTTGCCGTTCGTGCCGCGCGGGTTCGGCATGCCCTCACCACGCAGCCGCAGCCGCCGGCCGCTGGACGAGCCCGCGGGCACGCTCACCTTCGCCGTCGCCCCGCTCGGCGTGGGCACCGGAACTGTCGCGCCCAGCGCGGCCTCCCATGGTGTGACCGGAAGCTCCACGTACACGTCCCGGCCGTCGAGGCGGAACTGGGGGTGCGGCTGGATCCGCACCCGCAGGTACAGGTCCCCGGCGGGGGCGTCACCGTTGCCCCGGCCGCCCTGGCCCGCCAGCCGGATACGCTGCCCGTCGGTGACACCCGGTGGCACGTCGACCTCGTACCGCCGCGGCTGCCCTGTGGGACCGGCGAGCGTGACGGTGCGACGGCCTCCCCGGTAGGCCTCCTCGACGGTGAGCGGCAGTTCGGCCTCCTGGTCGGCTCCGGGGACACGCACCCGTCCGGCGCCCCCGAAGAACGAGCCGAACAGGTCGTCGATGTCGACGTCCTCCGCGCCGAAGCCGCTCGTGGCGTACCGGACCCGGGGGCCGCCCCCGGTGGACCAGCGGAAGCCGCCGCCGGGTCCCGCGCCGGCACCGACCCGCTCCTCCCAGTCCTCGGGAACCTTCCGGAAGTCCTCGCCGAAGCGGTCGTAACGGGCCCGCTGGTCGGGCTCGGACAGGACACTGAAGGCCTCATTGATCTCCTTGAACCGCTCCTCCGCCGAGGGGTCCTTGTTGACGTCTGGGTGGTACCTGCGGGCCAGCTTGCGATACGCCCGCTGGATCTCGTCCTTGTCGGCGTCTCGCGGGACCCCGAGAACCTCGTAGAAGTCGCGTGCCATGGCCGCTCACTCCCGCTTGGCGACGGTCACGGCGGCCGGCCTCAGCTGCCGCTCGGCCTCGCCATAGCCGGGGCGCAGCACCTGCGCCACGGTGTTCGGTTCGGCGTCGGGATCCTGGACCACGCCGACGACCTCGTGCCGGGAGGGGTCGAACGGGACGCCGGTCTCGGCGTGACGCTCGTAACCAAGGCGTTCAAGGATGGACACGGCCTGGTCGCGCACGGCGCGAACCCCCTCGACGATCGCCCCTGGGTCGGAGCCCGCGTGGTTCAGGGCCAGTTCGAGGTTGTCGATGACGGGAAGGAAGGCCGCCGCCGTGCGGGCGCGTTCGACCGCGCGCTCCCGGTCCAGTTCCCTGGCGTGTCGCTTACGCAGGTTGTCCAGATCGGCGAGAGCACGCCGCCAGCGGTCCTCGACCTCTTTCAGCGCGGCCGCGTACTCGTCCTCGACCCCGGCCGGACCGGTGGCCGCGTCGGGCCCCGGTTCGGCCTGCGCGGTCGGCGGTGCGGGCTCGGGCAGGTGGCCCTGCCGCGGTTGTGCGGCGCCTTCGGGCGGTAGGTCGGACGATCGGTCCTGGGGAGGGATCGGCATGGCGGGTACCTCAGCCCTTGTCGAACTCGGCGTCGATCACGTCTTCGTCGGCGCCGGCACCGCCCTGCCCGGAGCCGTCCGGCCCGGTGGTGTCCGACGGACCGCTCGCCGCCGCGGCTTCGGCCTGGTGGGCGGCGAGCCCGGCGTAGACCTGCTGGAGTTCGGAGATCAGCGGCCTGACCTTGTCCACTCCGGCCTCGTTCTTGACCGCGTCGCGGGCCTCTGCCACCAGCATCTCGGCTCGCGCCTTTTCGTGCGCGGGCGCGGCGTCGCCCAGTTCGCTCAGGCGCTTTTCGACCTGGTAGGCGATCGCGTCGAGTTCGTTGCGGGCGTCGACGGCCTCGCGGAGTGCCTCGTCCTGGCCCCGGTTGCTTTCGGCCTCCTGGACCATGCGTTCGACCTCGCTCCGGTCCAGGTTGGAGCTCTCGCTGATGGTGATGCCCTGTTCCTTGCCGGTGTCCTTGTCGCGCGCGCTGACGTTGAGGATGCCGTTGGCGTCGACGTCGAAAGTGACCTCGATCTGCGGTTCGCCCCGCGGCGCCGGCCGGATGTCGGTGAGCTGGAACCGGCCGAGCGCCCGGTTGTCGGCGGCCCGCTCGCGCTCGCCCTGGAGGACCACCACATCGACGGCCGGCTGGTTGTCCTCGGCGGTGGAGAAGGTCTCGCTGCGGCGCACCGGGATGGTGGTGTTCCGCTCGACGATCTTCGTCATCACTCCGCCGCGCGTCTCCACGCCCAACGACAGCGGGGTGACGTCGAGCAGCAGGACGTCCTTGACCTCGCCCTTGAGCACCCCGGCCTGGATCGCGGCGCCCAGCGCCACGACCTCATCGGGGTTCACGCTCATGTTGGGGTCCTTGCCGCCGGTCAGCCGGCGCACCAGCGCCTGGACGGCGGGGATGCGGGTGGAACCGCCGACGAGGATGACCTCGTCGATGTCGCTCTCGCCGACCTTGGCGTCGGCCATGGCCTGCTGGACCGGTCCCAGGCAGCGCTCCACCAGGTCGGCGGTGATCTGCTCGAACGTGGACCGCATGATCGAGTCGGTGAGATGCTTGGGCCCGGAGGCGTCGGCGGTGATGAACGGCAGGCTGACCTGGGTCTGGGTGACGGAGCTGAGCTCGGTCTTGGCCTTCTCCGCCGCCTCGAACAGGCGTTGCAGCGCCTGCGGGTCCTTGCGCAGGTCGATGCCGTTCTCCTTCTGGAAGTCGTCCGCGAGGTAGTCCACCAGACGCCGGTCGAAGTCGTCGCCGCCCAGATGGCTGTCACCCGCCGTGGACCGCACCTCGACCACGCCGTCGCCGACGTCGAGGATGCTCACGTCGAAGGTGCCGCCGCCGAGGTCGAAGACCAGGACGGTCTCGTGCTGCTTCTTGTCCATGCCGTACGCGAGGGCGGCCGCCGTCGGCTCGTTGATGATCCGCAGCACTTCCAGTCCCGCGATCCGTCCGGCGTCACGGGTGGCGGTGCGCTGGGCGTCGTTGAAGTAGGCGGGCACGGTGATGACCGCCTCCGTGACCCGTTCCCCCAGCTGCTTGGAGGCGTCGTCGGCGAGTTTGCGCAGCACCAGGGCGCTGATCTCCTCAGGCGCGTACAGCTTGTCACGCACCTTGAAGCGGGCCTCGCCGTTTTCTCCCGGGACGACGTCGTAGGCGACGGCCTTGGCCTCGTCGGAGACCTCGTCGAAGTGCCGGCCGATGAACCGCTTGGCCGAGTAGATGGTGCCCTTGGGGTTGAGGATCGCCTGGCGCCGGGCCAACTGGCCCACCAGGCGCTCGCCGGTGTCGGTGAAGGCCACCACGGACGGTGTGGTCCGGCTGCCCTCGCTGTTGGGCACGACGGTCGGCTCGCCGCCCTCCCACACGGCGATCACCGAGTTGGTGGTACCCAGGTCGATGCCCACTGCCTTGGCCATGAGGAACTCCTTCCGCGGCGGTCGACGTCCGTCGGCGACCGTTCATCCTCCGGGCCCTGTCCGCCCGGCTTCGAAACTCGTTCAGCTGGGGGCGGGGTCGCTGCGCGGGCGGCCGCCCCTGGAGGAGGCGCTCTCCGTGTTCGCGCCGGCCCCGCTGTCCAGCCCGGCGACCAGCCGGACGGCCTCATCGGCGACGTCCTCGTCGGCCACGACGTCGTACCAGCTGGGCTCCATCGAGCGGACAGAGGCGAAGTTCCGGCGGCCGCCCTGGGCCGCGTGCAACAGCACGCCGAGCAGCGCACCGACGACCGCTCCGAAGATCAGCCCGTACAGGGCGAGGAGCAGACCGGAGACGACCGGATTCAGCCAGTTCAGCAGCCCGAAGATCCAGCCGACGAGTACGCCGGGCAGCGCTCCGGTGGCTGCGCCGTGGAGGGCGGCCTCGCCGTACCCCATTCGACCGATCACCTGTTCGACAAGGCGCATGTCCCGACCGATGATCGCCACCTTCTGAACGGGAAAGCCCTGGTCGGCGAGGTGATCGACGGCACGTTCGGCTTCCTGGTACGTCGAGTACGAGGCAACGGCCCTGCGGGCCTGCTCGGTCATGGCCACTCCTTCCGTCGACGGACCGCCGAGCGGTCCCGACAGGCCCCAGAGTCGCTGTTCGCCCGGTCGCCCCGCCTGCGCCCAGCGGGTCGAAAAGTGGCACCGGCGGTCGGTCTGCGAGGACAGGAGGCGGGACGACGATTCGGGTTCGCGGCTCGGGGCGGGGTACCTCAGGGTTCCGCCCGGCATGAGTCAGCGGGGCTCACGGATGTTCCGAGGCAAGGGACTTTCTCCCCGCTTCGGCGCTCAGGAGGCGGGCGGCACCCCGGACACCACCGTGCCCGCGGACGAGCAGCGGCACGGCCCCACCCGAACGGCCGCCCCGCTCGGGGCTCACCCTCACGGGCTGATGGCACTGTGCCACACACCTTCGACGGCGTGGACGAGCGCGAGATCCTCGGTCTTGCCCTGTGCAGGTCGCTGCCCCCGGGCCGTACCGCGCCGGATATTCTCCCGGGGCCATCTGCGCCTGGCGGTGTCGCCCTGGTTCCCACCCGGGACGCAGGACCCCTTCCTCCTCTCCAGGCTGGTACGGCGCACCGCGGCGATCCTGTCCCTGGGCGTGGCGACATTCGCCGCGGCTGCGCGACGCTACGGACCGGCGGCCGTACGGAGGCGACCGCCACGGCTGACCGGCCCGTGGGGTGGAGAGCGGGCCCACCTCCACCGTGCACCGCCTGCTCTCTTCGCAGTCAGGCCTTTGGGTTCAGCCGGGCATGGGGTGGTGCGCCCGGGCGAACTGCTCCACGACGGCGGCGCAGAAGGCAGGCAGGTCGGCCGGGCTGCGGCTGGTGACCAGCTGCCCGTCGACGACCACCTCCTGGTCGGCGACGACCTCCGCGCCGGCGTTGCGCAGGTCGGTGCGGATGCTGGGCCAGGACGTCAGGCGGCGGCCGCGCACGGCGTCGGCCTCCACCAGGGTCCACGGGCCGTGGCAGATCGATGCGACCGGTTTCCCGCTGGCCATGAAGTCCCTGACGAACTGCACCGCGTCGCGGTCCATGCGCAGTTGGTCGGGGTTCATGGTGCCGCCGGGCAGGAGCAGGGCGTGGTAGTCGTCGACGGAGGCGTCGGCGACCAGGCGGTCCACGGGGAAGGTTCCTGCCGCGTTGAGGTCGAACTGTCGGGCCTGGATCTCGCCGGGATGGAGCGAGACGATCTCGGTCTTCGCCCCCGCGCCCTGCAGCGCACCGCGCGGTTGGTCGAGTTCCACGCGCTCGACGCCGTCGGTGGCCAGAATCGCCACCCGCATCCCCTGCAGTGCCTGTGTCATGGTACGGCTCCCTTCACGAGTCGCTGGTTGTACGACGCGAGCGGCAGGGACACCCGGCAGGGCCCGTCCGGATCCCTTTTCCGGACCGGGGACTGCAAGGCGTGGCCGAGGGTGCCCCGAGCGTGTATGTGCGCGCGGTCAGCCGGAGCTGCCGTCCGGGTGGAGGAAGATCGGTGACATGCACCGGGGCGCGACCGCTACAGCAGCCGGTCGAACACCGCGGTCACGCCGTCCCAGTGGCTGGTCTGCGGGTTCTTGACATCCGGATACATGATTTTGAACGTCTCGGCGAGGGCGACGCTGAGACCGCCGACGATCTCGGGGTAGCGCTCTTCGGTCTCCTGGGTGGGTGTCCGGTCGAGGGGAGGGTGCGCGGCGAGCTGTTCCAGGATCGGCTTCAGCTCGACCTCCTCGTCGAGCCGCCGGAACCGGTGGATGCTCTCCTGGAGGCCCTTGGTGATCGGTAGGTCCCACGGTTCGACGGTATCCCGGCCGTTGGCCTTGGCCGACGCCTGGCCGACGACCAGGAGGTCGTAGAGCTTGGCGTCGACGAAGTCGCCGTACCGCTTAAGGTCGTTCTTGTCCACGTCGAGGCCTGCGGCGGCGCGGAAGAACCTCTCGAACTTCGACACACCCATCACGGTCATGCCTCTCGCCTCCTCACCGGGAACCGGACGGCGTCGTTCGCTCCCGCCAGCGCCGCCATCGGCTGTTACCGGTCGAGATTCGCAGAGCCCGCCTGCTGAGCGCCTCCGCATCCCAGGCCGAAAAAGAACACCCCCTCCTACCCTGGCAGAGCAGCATGGAATGCGCAGGCATCCCCCGGTCAGCCGTACGGCCGTCCCTCCGCAGGAAGCTGCGCGGCGTTGCAGCACCTCGAACGAGAGCCGCTGACCGGACGACATGACCGACTCGGGGAAGCGGGAGTGTGTCAGGGCGCCCCGACGAGCTTGGAACAAGACCGGGCCCGGCGCAGGGGTCGGGCTGAAAAGTACGCATCACCCCGCCCCTCACCAAGCCGGCAACACACCAGATCAGCCACCACCCCGACCATCACCCCCCGAGCGTCACGCAACGGCTTCGAGGGCCCTGGAGGAAGCGGGGCGAGTCGGCACCGTGTCCGACGAGGTCATGCTCATCTCTTGGGTGCGGGAGAGAGCCGCGCCGCGGCCGTGCCCCCACGGTCCATCGACCTGGCAGGGTGGCTGATGGACATCGCCCGACAGCTCGCCGCCGTCGAACGCTCGCCGCCGAACGGGATGACCGGGCCGGCCGGAAACGCGGCGGCGGGAAAGCCGACCGCGCCCACAGGCACGGCGCCCTGACGCACATCCGGCAGACCCGCCGGTGTCCCCTTTGCCGTGGCGGAGGCCGTCTGCACTTGTGCTCGGAGGTCTATGGAGCCCGCCGCTTTTCCGCCCACCGGGAGCAGGCAGGGTGTGGCCCACATCCGGAGCATGGAAACGGCCTCTGCTGACGCGCATGCACCATGACGCGCATCAGCCCGCCACCCCCACACGCACGACGCACCATTCGGCGGCTGTCTCAGTTCCCACGCCAGGCAGTTGCAAAGCTTCAGAAAAAGGACGGCTCATGGACTACAAGACCTTCCTCGACACCATCACCCGGCGCGCCCCTGTCCCCCCGGAGAAGGCGGAGCCCCTCACCCGCGCCACCCTGGAAACCCTGGCCGAGCGGCTCACCAGGGGTGAGGCGGAGGACCTCGCGTCCGAACTGCCCAAGCCGCTGAAGGAACCGCTGGTCTCTCCCACTCCGGAGGCCGAGCGCTTCGGACTCGACGAGTTCATCAATCGGGTGAGCAGGCGAGCAGGGGTGAGCCCGGACGAGGCCCGCGAGGGCGTACGGGCGGAGCTGAGCACCCTGAGGGAAGCGGTCAGTGATGGCGAGTTCCGCCACGTAATGTCCCAGCTGCCCCGGGACTTCGAGGCTCTCGTCGGCGCCCCGGGCTAGAAGGAGCCATGACCGACGAGGTCGGCGCCATCATCGAGGAGACGGAACCGCCCGTACTCACGGCGGCCACCTTCACACTGGTCGAGGGGCGGACGTGACTGGCAGATCCGGGGGGACGGCCACCGGCGCACCACCTCAACGACCACCGGCGCACCACCTCACCGTGCTTTCCCAGGGCCCCTACAGCCCCGTTCGTCTCCACGTCCCGCCACACGGCGCGCAGAGCGAACTCCTGTTGGAACGTCGGCGCTACGTCGGCGAGGGGATGCGCGAGGACCTCCGGTTGCGCAACCTCAGCACACGTCCGATGCGGACTCGGACTCGGACTCGGCATGAAATCGCCGGAGGATCGCATGACACAATCGACAGCTCCTTCAGCCGGCGCACCCGTGGACGTCGAAGGCGGGGCGCAGCGGCCGTTCTCCCAGCACGTGGCCATGGCCAGGGCGTATCCCGGCGGCAGGATGACCGTTGGCGCCATCACGCCCCTGGAGGGCTTCGAAGGGCCCGTGCCGTCCCTGGCCGGGCACATCGAGCGGATCCAGCAGGCCGAGCGGGCCGGCTTCGCCTCGGTGTGGGTCCGTGACGTGCCGCTGCTGGACCCGAGCTTCGGGGACGCCGGGCAGGTCTTCGACCCGTGGGTGTACCTGGGGCAGCTCAGTGCCCGCACCACCTCGATCACACTGGGGACCGCCAGCATCGTCATGCCGCTGCGGCATCCATTGCACACCGCCAAGGCGGCCGCCTCGGTGGACCAGCTGTCAGGCGGACGGCTCCTGCTCGGGGTGGCCACCGGTGACCGGCCGGTGGAGTTCCCGGCCTTCGGTCAGGACCTGGGCAGCCGGGCCGAGAGGTTCCGGCAGTCGCTGGAGTACTTCCGTGTCGTCCTCGAGCACCGTTTCCCGAACGTGGAGTCGCCGCTCGGCCGGATGGGCGGCACCGATCTGCTGCCCAAGCCGGTGTACCGGCGGATCCCCGTACTGATGACGGGACGCGGCAGGCAGGACGTCCGGTGGATCGCCGACAACACGGACGGCTGGCTGTACTACACCCCGCCGCTCCAGCAGCAGGCCGAGAACATCGAGCGGTGGCGAGAGCTGACCCGGGGCGATGGCGGTGGGTTCAAGCCGTACGCGCAGGCCACCTATCTGGATCTGACCGAGGACCCGCTGGCCCTGCCCCGGCGCATCCACCAGGGCTTCTCGGTGGGCCGGACGTCGTTCCTGGCGATGATGCGGGCCTGGCAGGACATCGGCATCGACCAGCTGATGATCAACTTCAAGCACAGCCGCCGTCCGGTCGCCGAAGTGATTGACGAACTGGCCGAACACGTGCTGCCGCACTTCCCGCCCGGGCGCTCCGGGGCGCGCGGCGAGCACCGGCGGCCCGTGGAGCGGACCGGGCCCTGAGGAAGGACGACCGGCGCCCCCTGCGTGACAGGGCCGGGCTCAGTCCCGGACGGCCCCGGACGGCCGCTCCTGCGCGTAGTCGCACGTGCCCTCCGCCCGGAACTGCAGGGCCGCCCTGGTCACCTCCGCGCCGAGGCCGCGCAATTGGTCCGCGACCGCCTGGTCGGTGAGGCGTCCGTCGCCGTCGAAGACCCGGGAGGACCGCGGGACCGCGAACACCAGCGGCACGGCCCAGCCGCGCAGCGACCGCACGATGAACTCCATCGCGTTGATCGCCTGCAGGCCCTGCACTCCGCCGGCGGTCGTCAGCATCCCCACGGGTTTGTTGCTGAGGTAGGGCGGGTCGTGGTCGGCCAGGAGGGCGAGCCAGTCCACCGCGTTCTTGAACGCGCCGCTGACCGACCCGTGGTACGTCGGGCTGCTCCACAGCAGGGCGTCGGCGGCCTGAACGGTGTCCGCAAGCCGGCGGGCGGACGCAGGGATCCGGTGCTCGGCCGTGTAGAACGGAAGAGCCAGCCGCTTGAGGTCGATCACCAGGGTGCCGGCGCCCGCATCGGCCGCCCCCTCGACCGCCACACACAGTGCGGTGAGGCTGGTCGACGGGGTGCGCAACGAGCCTCCCATTCCCACGACGAGCGGGCGCGCCATCCTGTCAACTCCTTCAGAGCATCTCCAGGGGCGTGGGCCCGCTGGGCGGCGGGAACGCCTCGTCGAGGGCGTCGAGCGCCTCGGTGGGAAGG
>NZ_JBEYWX010000030.1:0-79772 GCF_040644655.1 Streptomyces sp. NPDC046931 | reverse complement strand
GATCTTCGTCAAGGGCGAGGTCATCAAGACGGTGCCCGAGTCGAAGATCGTGGAGACCCTGATCGAGGAGGCCATGAAGCTCGCCGAGCAGATGGGGAAGGACGGCGCCGGAGCCGGAGAACCGGCAGTCACCGTGTGCTGAACAGCACGGACGTGAGAGGGGGCCCGAGCGTGACGATTCTGGAGAGCATCCGGGGACCACGTGACCTGAAGGCACTGTCCGAGGCGGAACTGAGTCGACTGGCCGAGGAGATCAGGGAGTTCCTGATCCACGCGGTCGCCAGGACGGGTGGTCACCTGGGGCCCAATCTGGGGGTGGTGGAACTCTCCATCGCGCTCCACCGGGCCTTCGAGTCACCGGTCGACCGCATCCTGTGGGACACCGGCCACCAGAGCTATGTCCACAAGCTACTGACAGGACGTCAGGACTTTTCCAAACTGCGCGGCAAGGGCGGGCTGTCCGGCTACCCGTCGCGCGAGGAGTCCGAGCACGACGTCATCGAGAACAGCCATGCCTCCACCGCGCTCGGCTGGGCCGACGGGCTCGCCAAGGCCCGTCAGGTGCAGGGGGAGAAGGGCCATGTCGTCGCCGTCATCGGAGACGGCGCGCTCACCGGCGGCATGGCGTGGGAGGCGCTCAACAACATCGCCGCCGCCAAGGACCGCCCGCTGATCATCGTCGTCAACGACAACGAGCGCTCGTACGCGCCCACCATCGGCGGCCTCGCCAACCACCTCGCCACCCTGCGGACGACCGACGGGTACGAGAAGGTGCTGGCCTGGGGCAAGGAGGTGCTGCAACGCACGCCCGTCGTCGGCAACACCGTCTACGAGGCCCTGCACGGCGCGAAGAAGGGCTTCAAGGACGCGTTCGCCCCCCAGGGGCTCTTCGAGGACCTCGGCCTGAAGTACGTGGGGCCCATCGACGGACACGACATCCGGGCTGTCGAGTCGGCGCTGCGCCGCGCGAAACGCTTCCACGGACCGGTGCTGATCCACTGCCTGACCGAGAAGGGCCGCGGCTACGAGCCCGCGCTCGCCCACGAGGAGGACCGCTTCCACAGCGTCGGCGTGATGGACCCGCTGACCTGCGCGCCTCTGAAGCCGGCCGGCGGTCCCTCGTGGACGTCGGTCTTCGGCGACGAGATCGCGCGGATCGGCGAGGAGCGCGAGGACGTCGTGGCCATCACTGCGGCCATGCTGCACCCGGTCGGCCTGGCCGGGTTCGCGCAGCGGTTCCCCGACCGGGTGTGGGACGTCGGCATAGCCGAGCAGCACGCGGCGGTGTCCGCGGCCGGGCTCGCGACCGGCGGACTGCACCCCGTCGTCGCCGTCTACGCGACCTTCCTCAACCGCGCCTTCGACCAGCTGCTCATGGACGTCGCCCTGCACCGCTGCGGCGTCACCTTCGTGCTCGACCGGGCCGGGGTCACGGGCGTCGACGGACCCTCGCACAACGGCATGTGGGACATGTCGATCCTTCAGGTCGTGCCGGGCCTCAGAATCGCCGCACCACGCGACGCCGACCAGCTGCGGGCGCAGCTGCGGGAGGCGGTCGCGGTCGACGACGCGCCGACCCTCATCCGCTTCCCGAAGGAGTCGGTGGGCCCGACGATCCCGGCGGTGGACCGGATGGGCGGCCTGGACGTGCTGCACCGCGCCGAGCTGCCCGAGGTGCTGCTGGTCGCCGTCGGTGTCATGGCGCCCGTCTGCCTTCAGACCGCCGAACTGCTCGAGGCCCGCGGCATCGGCTGCACGGTGGTCGACCCCCGCTGGGTCAAGCCCGTCGACCCGTCCCTGCCGGGGCTGGCGGCCGGCCACCGCCTGGTCGCGGTCGTCGAGGACAACAGCCGCTCCGGCGGCGTCGGATCCGCGGTCGCGCTGGCGCTGGGCGACGCCGAGGTCGACGTACCCGTAAGGAGGTTCGGCATCCCGGAGCAGTTCCTCGCGCACGCCAAGCGCGGCGAGGTGCTCGCCGATATCGGCCTCACCCCGGTCGAGATCGCGGGGCGGATCAGCGCCTGCCTGGCCGTCAAGGATGAGCTGTCCAAGGAGAAACAGGAATGACCACCCCTTCCGGCAACGGGGAGTTCGACCTCGGCGCGCTCCTGGCCGAGCGCGGGGCCGAGCGCTACGACCTGCACGCCAGGTACCTCAACCACCAGCTCCCGCGCATGCTCCACACCATCGGCTTCGACAAGGTCTACGAGCGGGCCGAGGGCGCCCACTTCTGGGACGCGGACGGCAACGACTACCTGGACATGCTCGCCGGCTTCGGGGTGATGGGCCTGGGGCGCCACCACCCCGTGGTGCGCAGGGCACTGCACGACGTGCTGGACGCACAGCTCGCCGACCTCACCCGCTTCGACTGCCAGCCCCTTCCGGGGCTGCTGGCGGAGAAGCTGCTCACGCACAGCCCCCACCTGGACCGGGTGTTCTTCGGCAACAGCGGGACGGAGGCGGTGGAGACCGCGCTGAAGTTCGCCCGGTACGCCACCGGCAGGCCCCGGATCCTGTACTGCACCCACGCCTTCCACGGGCTGACCACCGGGTCCCTGTCGGTGAACGGCGAGTCCGGCTTCCGTGACGGCTTCGCCCCCCTGCTGCCCGACACGGCCGTCACGCTCGGCGACCTCGACGCCCTGGCCCGGGAACTGGCCAAGGGGGACGTGGCGGCCCTCATCGTCGAGCCGATCCAGGGCAAGGGCGTCCACGAGGCCCCGCCCGGCTATCTGCGCGGCGCCCAGGAGCTGCTCCACCGGCACAAGGCCCTGCTGATCGCCGACGAGGTGCAGACCGGGCTCGGCCGGACCGGGGACTTCTACGCCTACCAGCACGAGGACGGAGTCGAACCGGACCTGGTGTGCGTGGCGAAGGCGCTCTCGGGCGGCTATGTACCGGTCGGCGCCACCCTCGGCAAGGAGTGGATCTTCAAGAAGGTCTACTCGTCCATGGACCGGGTGCTGGTGCACTCGGCGAGCTTCGGGTCCAACGCCCAGGCGATGGCGGCCGGGCTCGCCGTCCTCTCCGTCATGGAGAACGAGCAGATCGTCGCCAATGTGCGGGCCGTCGGCGAGCAGCTGAAGTCCAGGCTCACGGCGCTCGTGGACAAGTACGAGCTGCTCGGCGACGTACGCGGCCGGGGCCTGATGATCGGCATCGAGTTCGGCCGGCCCAGCTCGCTCAGACTGCGCGGGCGGTGGACCATGCTCCAGGCCGCCCGCAAGGGCCTCTTCGCGCAGATGGTCGTCGTCCCGCTGCTGCAGCGCCACCAGATCCTCACCCAGGTCTCCGGCGACCATCTGGAGGTGATCAAGCTGATTCCGCCGCTGATCGTCGGCGAGCAGGACGTCGACCGGTTCGTCGACGCGTTCACCGCGGTGATGGACGACGCGCACGGCGGCGGGCTGATGTGGGACTTCGGAAAGACCCTGATCAAGCAGGCCGTGACGAACCGCTGAGCGGGGCCGGGAACGGCCTGCCCCCCGGGCTTTGCCTCAGAGGCAAGGAATTTGCCATTGAGGCAAAGCTCCGGCTGAATGGAGGGTATGAGCTCTCCCGAGACCGACGCCGGGTCGGCCGAGAACCTGCCGGTCGTCGCGCCGCAGCTGCGTGCGCTGCGCCGCCGGTCCTCGCTCACCCTGGAGGCCGCGGCCCGCGCCGCCGGGCTATCGGCCGCGCACCTGTCCCGGCTGGAGACCGGACAGCGCCAGCCCTCGCTGCCGATGCTGCTCGCACTGGCTCGTATCTACGGTACAACCGTCTCCGAACTGCTCGGCGAGACCGTCGCCGACCGGGACGCCGTCGTACGAGCCCCCGCCATGGAACCGACCTGTGCGGGCGGCTGGACCTACTGGCAGGCCGGCGCGCCCGGACGCGGCATGCAGGCCCTCCGTGTCCACGTCCCGTACGGCACCCAGGGCGACATCGTGCGCGTCCACCCCGGCGAGGAGTGGCTGTACGTCCTCAAGGGGCGCCTGCATCTGCGCCTCGGTGACACCGCGCACGTTCTCGCCCCGGGGGACAGCGCTCACTTCGACTCGCTGACCCCGCACCGCCTGGCGGCCGCCGATCACGGCGGCACCGAGCTGCTCTTCGTCCACACCCTGCTGCAGAGCCCGATCGCGGCGCTCTGTCTCGGCCCCCACCCAGGAGAAACGTCATGAGCGACATCGAAGACAAGTTCCCCCGCGCCCTGTGGGTGCGGCTGATCGTCTACATCGCGGTCGGCCATGTCTTCGCCGCCTTCATCTTCCTGCTGTTCCAGGTGGGAGCGAAGTAGGGCGCGGCCGCCGCGGCCCGGTCCGGCGGCCGGCCCCTCAGTCCAGCAGCCGCCCGCGCAGCAGCTCCCGCACCTGCTCCGTCACGCCGAGCCCCCGCTCCAGATAGGCGTCCACGCCGCCCCAGGTCTCCTCGACGGTCTCGATCGCCGCCGTCAGGTACTCGACCCGCGCGTCGAACAGGGGGCTGAGCAGCTCCATCACCTCGGGCGAGTACGTGTCGGGCGACGAGCCGTTGCGGTACACCTTGTACCGGCGGTGCTTGGCGTTGGACTCCAGGTAGTCGGCGACGATCGCCTCCCGCTCGACCCCGAGCGCGAGGAGCGTCACCGCGATCGACAGACCCGCGCGGTCCTTGCCCGCGGCGCAGTGCATCAGCGCGGGCACGCTGTCCTCGGCCAGCGCGTGCAGCACCTGGGAGTGCTCGGCCGTGCGCTCTCGGATGATCTTGCGATACGAGGCGATCATGCGGTTCGCGGCCTTGCCGTCGGAGAGCAGCCCGCGCAGCTGCTCCAGGTCGCCGTCGCGGACCATCTTCCAGAACTCGGCCCCGTCCGCCGGGTCCGTCAGCGGAAGGCTGACGTTCCGCGCACCCGGCAGCTCGACGTCCGGCCCCTCCAGCTTCTTGTCGGCCGCGTTGCGGAAGTCGAAGACGGTGTGCAGACCGAGAGAGGCCAGGAACGCCGTGTCCTCCTCCGTCGCGTGCGCGAGGTGGCCGCTGCGGAAGAGCACTCCGTGCCGCACGCGCCGCCCGTCCACGGTCGGCAGGCCCCCCACGTCCCGGAAGTTGCGTACTCCGGTCAGTTCGGGCTCGGTAGAGGGGACCAGTTGCGTCACGGGGGCTCCTCGCATCCGTCCGTCGCCGCTGTTCGTCGACGGGCCGCGCTTCGACGATACGACATGGGTTCATCAGGCAATCATCAGGCGGGTGTCATGGAGGGGGCCGGACGGGGTGCCGGGCCGGAACCGCACCGAAGCCGTTGCCCACGACACCCCTCAGGGTCGATGATGTTGAGACCTGATCGTACCTGTTCGAATCTGTGGGGGTCGCATGTTGGAGATCGGCGCTGACGGTCGTACCTGGCTGCTGTCGGGGCCCGCGAGCAGCTACGCGTTGCGGCTCACCGGGGGCGATGAGCTGCTGCATCTGCACTGGGGGCCACGCATCGCCCTCGCCGACGCCGAGGCCCTCGCCGCACTGCCCGCACCCCCGTACCGGCCCTTCGAGTCCCCGCTGGACGGCCGCGAGGAGTACCCGGTCGAGGGTGGCCCCCGGTTCGTACGGCCCGCCCTGTCCGTCCGCACCGAAGAACGCCGAGGCACCGAGTGGGCCTTCGAGGCGTACGAGACCGACGGCGAGGAGCTGCGGCTGCGGTTCACCGACGGCGGACTCCTGATCACCCTTCACTACCGGATGCGCGGCGATGTCGTCGAGCGCTGGGCGGCCCTCGCCAACGACGGCCCCGCCCCGGTGGAGCTCCTGCGCGCCGACTCGGCCACCTGGACCCTGCCCGACCGCGAGGGCTGGCGGTTGTCGCAGCTGCACGGCCGCTGGGCGGCCGAGTCCCGGCTCGTACGGTCCGGCCTCACCCACGGCGAGAAGGTCATCGGCAGCCGTCGCGGCCACACCGGGCACCAGCAGCTCCCGTGGGTCGCGCTCGACGCGGACGCCACCGAGGAGCGCGGCGAGGTCTACGGCTGCGCACTGGCCTGGTCGGGCAGCTGGCGGATCGCCGTCGCCCAGCTCCCCGACGCGCGGGTGCAGATCACCGGCGGGGCCGGATACGACGACTCGGGACTGATGCGCCTGGCCGCGGGGGAGACGTACACCACTCCCGTCTTCGCCGGCCTGTGGAGCGACGGAGGTTTCGGCGGCGCGAGCCGCGCCTGGCACGCATACCAGCGGGCGCATGTCATCCCGGACGCCGACCGCGACCGGCCCGTGCTCTACAACTCCTGGGAGGCGACCGGCTTCGGTATCTCCGAGGAGCAGCAGCGGGCGCTGGCGCGGCGGGCCGCGGCGATGGGCGTCGAGTTGTTCGTGGTCGACGACGGCTGGTTCGGAGCGCGCACCAGCGACCGGGCCGGGCTCGGCGACTGGACCCCCAACCCCGACCGCTTCCCGGGCGGGCTGAAGCCGCTTGCCGACGATGTGCACGCCCTCGGGATGCAGTTCGGCATCTGGGTCGAGCCGGAGATGGTCAACGCGGACAGCGACCTGTATCGAGCGCACCCCGACTGGGTGCAGTACCAACCGGGACGGAAGCGGACGGAGTTCCGCAATCAGCTTGTACTCAACATGGCGCGCGAGGACGTCCGGGAATATCTGTGGGAGCAGTTGGACGGGCTGCTGTCCAGCGCCCCGATCGACTATGTGAAATGGGACTTCAACCGCTGCTTCACCGACGCGGGCTGGCCCGGCGAGGAGTACCCGCAGCGGCTGTGGGTCGACCATGTGCACGCGCTCTACGGTCTGCTGGACCGGCTGAGGGCCGCGCACCCGCAGGTCGCCTTCGAGTCCTGCTCGGGCGGCGGCGGGCGCGTCGACCTCGGCGTCATGAGCCGTACGGACCAGGTGTGGACCTCCGACAACACCGACCCGCTCGACCGTCTCGCCATCCAGCACGGCTTCAGCCAGATCCATCCGGCCCGGGTGATGGCCGCCTGGGTCACCGACAGTCCCAACACCCAGCTCAACGGGCGGGTCAGCGCACTGCGCTTCCGGTTCGTGAGCGCCATGGCCGGGGTGCTCGGCGTCGGCGGCGACCTGACGGAGTGGACCGAGGGGGAGCTGGCCGAGGCCCGGGACTGGGTGGCCCTCTACAAGGAGATCCGCCCGGTCGTGCAGCACGGCGACCTCTATCGGCTCCGGCCCCCGGAGGGTGGGCTCAGCGCGGTCCAGTACGTCCTCGGCGAGGAGACCGTCGTCCTCGCCCTGCTCCAGGCGCAGCACTACGGTGAGCCGGTCGCACCACTACGTCTACGGGGCCTTGACCCCGCGGTGTCGTACGAATGCCGCGAAACGGGTGAAATCGATCGGGGAGCCGTGCTGTTGCACCACGGTCTGCGCACGGGGCTGCAGGGCGACTTCGACGCGACGGTCATCCGGCTGCGCCGCGTCTGAGCGTTCCGCGAGCTCGTGTCGGCCCCCTCAACACCCGTACTCAGAGGCTTATTCCGAATCGGCCCGAACATCCCGAGTGGTCTATCTCACCGTCCGTCAACCCCTTATTACGGTCGCGTAGCTCACATCCGAAGGTGAATCATGGTCCGATGTGGCAGACGATTCGAAGAATGACAACAGATCAGTGATCGGGTCGTACGTGGCGGTGGGGGACAGCTTCACCGAGGGCGTCGGCGACCCCGGCCCCGACGGACAGTTCGTCGGGTGGGCCGACCGGTTCGCGGTGCTCCTCGCCGACCGGCGTCCCGAGGGCGACTTCCGGTACACGAACCTCGCCGTACGCGGCAAACTGCTCGACCAGATCATCGCGGACCAGGTCCCCAAGGCCCTTGAACTGGCCCCGGACCTGGTCTCGTTCTGCGCGGGCGGCAACGACATCATCCGGCCCGGAACCGACCCCGACGAGGTCGCCGAGCGCTTCGAGCGCGCCGTCGCCGACCTCACCTCAGCCGTCGGCACCGTCATGGTCACCACCGGCTTCGACACCCGCGGCGTGCCCGTGCTCAAGCATCTGCGCGGCAAGATCGCCACGTACAACGGTCACGTCCGGGCCATCGCCGACCGGTACGGCTGCCCGGTGCTCGACCTGTGGTCCCTGAAGACCGTCCAGGACCGGCGTGCCTGGGACGACGACCGCCTCCACCTCTCGCCCGAGGGGCACACCCGGGTCGCCCTGCGGGCGGGCCAGGTGCTCGGCCTCGAGGTGCCGGCCGACCCGGACCAGCCCTGGCCGCCGCTGCCGCCGCGCGGCACGTTCGAGGTGCGGCGCGACGACATCCACTGGGCGCGGGAGCACCTGGTCCCGTGGATCGGGCGCAGGCTGCGCGGTGAGTCCTCCGGGGATCGCGTGGTGGCCAAGGGCGCCCTGTCGCCGGACGACATCAAGATGCGGATCACGCAGGCGGTCTGATCCGATCGCGTGAGCGGTCCGATGCGGATGGCGCACGGGTCCGATACGGACTGCGCGTGATCCGGTCCGGATCGCCGTACCGGTTCGGCCCGGGCTCCACGCCCGGGCCGCAGGCCCGGCCTCCGGCCTGCGTACGGGGCGTATGCCGAGCCCGGCCTCGATGCGCGGCGGCGGGGCGGATCAGCCCCTCGCTGTCGTCAACTCCGCGCGGTCCACGCCCAGTTCGCGAGCGAGCGCCTCGTCCACCCACTCCCGGGCGCGCGCCCGGGAGACCGTGCCCTCGTACGCCGTCATGTGCACGGCCAGCCCATCGAGCAGCGCGGTCAGTCGCAGCGCCGTGCCCACCGGGTCGGGGCAGCGGAACTCGCCCGCGGCGACTCCCTCCGCCACGACCTCGATGATCGCGGCCTTCCACTGCCGGTCGAGGTCCCGCGCGACCTCCCGCAGCGCGGGCTCGCGCAGCGCCGCCGCCCAGCCCTCGATCCACAGCCGCCAGCCCTTGGCCTGCCCGGTCGGCGCGTACCAGCGCACCGCCGTCCGCAGCCGACGCAGCGCCGACGTGCGCCGTCCGAGCAGCTTGCGCAGATGGGCGAGATCGTCCTCGGCGGCGTACGCGAAGGCTTCGGCGACCAGCTTCTCCTTGGTCGAGAAGTGGTACAGCACCAGCGCGTTGCTCACCCCGAGGGCCGAGGCCACGTCGGCGATCCGCACCGCCGCCACGCCCCGGGCCTCGATCTGACCGACGGCGGCCCGGAGCAGCTCCTCGCGCCGCTGGGCCACGCTCAACCGCACCCTCGTCACGCGGCAACCCTATGTCACCGGTACCAACCGAACCGCTCCGCGATGACCGGCAGCCGGTCCGCCGCGAGCGCGTGCGCGGCCGCCCGGGGACTCGCCCCCTCGGCCTCCGCACGGTCGAGCATCCGGCCGACCAGGGCCCGCATCGCGCGCCGCGTGTACGCGAACGCCTCGTCGGCGTCCGCCTCTATGTCGCCGAACAGCGTCCACCACCACCAGGCGTTCGTCCCGGAGTTGACCACCACGTCCGGCAGCACGGTCACCCCGCGCGCCGCGAGCAGTTCCTCCGCCTCGGGCAGCACCGGCATGTTGGCCGCCTCGGCGATCCACCGGGCACCGATCCGCTCCTGGTTCACCGTGTCCACGGCGTACGACACCGCCGCCGGCACCAGCACCTCCGCCTCGGCCGACAGCCAGGCGTCGCCCGGCAGTTCCCGGTCGGCGGGGCGCAGCGCCGCGCGGTCCACCGTCCCGTGCACGTCCCGCGTGGCGAGCAGCGCCTCGACGTCGAGCCCCTCCCGGTTGGCGATCGTGCCCTTGACGTCGGCGACGGCGACGACCGCGAGCCCCGCACGCGCCAGAAAGCGTGCCGTGGCCCCGCCCATGGTGCCGAAGCCCTGCACGGCGACGCGCGTTCCCGCGTAGGCCACGCCGGCCCGGTCCAGGGCGGTCAGAACGGACTCGGCGACTCCGCACCCGCCGACCAGCCCGTCCAGGCCGATCCCGTCCACCTCGACCGCGAACGCGTCGGCGAGCCGCCGGCGTGCCGCCGTCTCGTCGTCGAGCAGCGGGTACACCGCCTGCACCGAGGACACGAGCCCCGCCTCGGCGGCCGCCCGGTCCACCAGGTCCTGGGTGAGCCCGAGGTCCTCGCCGGTGGTCCACATGCTCTCGATGTACGGCTTCATGGCACGCAGATAGCGCACCAGGACGTCGTACGCCTCCGGGGCCCGGGGATCGCAGTCGATGCCGCCCTTGGCGCCCCCGAGTGGGACGTACCGGCTGTCGGGGTCGTAGTGCAGCGCCTCCTTCATGGTCATGCCACGGGCCAGCCCGGCGACCTCGTCCGGCGTGCAGCCCGGCCGCATCCGCAGCCCGCCGCTCGCGACCCCCCGTACCAGCCGGTCGACGACGAGGTACCCGCGTCGGCCGGTGACGTGGTCGGTCCAGGCGAGCGTCATCAGGGGAGCGTCCCGATCGATGGTCATGCGCACACTGTACTGAACCACCATTCAGTTGCATGCGGCGCTTCCGGAGGCGTTTGCCAGCACACTCGGGCGGCGGGGGAGGGCGCCTGGCCGGGGCCGTGGTACCGGCGAGATGCCCCGCCCACGGTCCGCATGACTGCATCACGACCCCGACGCGGAAGAAGAACGCGCGGCGCGGGGTTGGGAGGGTACGGGCCTGGAGCACCTCGAGGTGACATCCGGGCCCGCACATCGCGCTGAAGGCCGGGGCCATCGCGCTGTGACACGGCCGCCCCGGCGCTGTCAGAGGGGCCCGCTCATAATGGAGGGCCTCACCCACTCCACTGGAGGTCCCGTGACCGGTTCCCGTTCCCTGAGCTCCGGCCTCCGCGCGCTGCGGCCCGCCGCCTTCGGCGCGGATCCGAGCGGGGAGCGCCTGGCGCGCATCCGCAGATCGCCGCATTTCGCGGACGGCGTCTTCGTGAACCCTGAAGGCACCCGGATCCGCCCGTCCGGCAACTCCACTCTGGAACTGGCGAAGGTTTTCTTCCGCAAGGACTCCCGGGCCCGCCGGGTGCCGACCAGTACGGTTCCGGTGCACCCGACGACGTATGCCGATCTGGCGAAGCCCCCGGCGAGCGGGCTGCGGCTGACGTGGATGGGGCACTCCAGTGTGCTCGCCGAGATCGACGGGCACCGGGTGCTCTTCGACCCGGTGTGGGGCGAGCGCTGCTCCCCCTTCGACTTCGTCGGACCCAGGCGGCTGCACCCGGTACCCCTGCCGCTGGCCGCGCTCGGCCCGGTCGATGTCGTCGTCATCTCCCACGACCACTACGACCATCTCGACCTGCCCACCATCAAGGCCCTGGCCGGTACGGACACCGTGTTCGCGATACCCCTCGGCGTCGGCGCCCACCTCGAGCACTGGGGTGTGTCCGCGGACCGGCTGCGCGAGCTGGACTGGCACGAGTCGACGAAGGTCGGCGGCATCACCCTGACCGCCACCCCCGCCCGCCACTTCTGCGGCCGCGGCCTGCGCAACGCACAGCACACACTGTGGGCGTCGTGGTCCGTGGCAGGCGACCGGCACCGGATCTACCACAGCGGTGACACCGGCTACTTCGACGGCTTCAAGGACATCGGCGCCGAACACGGACCGTTCGACGCCACGATGATCCAGATCGGCGCCTATTCTGAGTTCTGGCCCGACATCCATATGACGCCCGAGGAGGGCATGCGTGCCCACCTCGACCTCCAGGGCGGGCGGCCGCACGGCGTGATGCTGCCGATCCACTGGGGCACCTTCAACCTGGCGCCGCACGCCTGGGCCGAGCCCGGTGAGTGGACGAAGGCCGCCGCCGACGCCGTCGGGCAGGCGGTCGCCCTCCCCGTTCCAGGCCGGCCCTTCGAGCCGGCTGGAGACCTGCCCACGCGTGCCTGGTGGCGGGATGCGGCCTTGCCGCTGAATCGCAAATGGCCGGTTCCGGAGATCACCCCGGTGGCGTCTCGTGAGGGCCTCGACCTCGTGGGCGAGGGCTGACCGTGACGAGCTGAAGCGCGTCACGGAAGTCCTTGCAACCAGGCCGCAGCACCGCCGACCGCCGCGACACCGCCGACCGGCGCGGCGCCGACGGCCACGGCTCACCCTGCGTATCGTCTCCCGGCCCAAGGACACCAAGGGCTTCGTCGTCCTGCCGCGGCGTTGGAAAGTCGAGCAGACGATCGGCTGGTGCATGAACGCCCGCCGCAACGCACGTGACTACGAACGCCTCCCGCAGCACTCCGAAGCCCATCTGAACTGGGCACTCATCACCATGATGACCCGGCGCCCGACCCGCAAGAACCCCCGCACAGGCAGCTGGGCGAAGAAGTGGCCAGGCTGGTCAGGGCTGATTCCATACGAGCGTATGGCGCCAGAACATCCGTCGTCGCAGCCGTGCGCCTGGGAGGACGTCCCTGGTTTCGCGCACGATGTCGTCAACGGTCATGTCCGCTGGGCGGGTGGGAGCCGTCATCGAGACCGGCCGGAGCGAGGGGCGGCCATTGCTCTTCAGCAGCCCATGGCGGCGTTGGCCGGAATGGCGGCGGCACCGAGCAAGTGGTCCACAGGGGTCTGGGCGCGCGCCAGACCGACGATCACCAAGGTCCCTCCCGGCGCCAGATGACGGCGGAAACAGGTGAGTGCCCGGGTGAACGGCAGGTGATGGATCGTGGCGACGCACGTGATGACGTCGTAGGAGCCGACGGGGAACTCGGATATCGCATCCGTGACGGTGAAGGTCGCGGGAAGCGCAGCTGGAGTCAGCTTCTCGGCCTGCGCGGTGATCACCGGATCGGAAACGACTCCCTTGACCGCGGCGGCACGTTTGGCCAGGAGCCTTGCTAGGCCACCGCTGCCGGAACCGACGTCCAAGGCGCGGTTGAAGCGTCTCGGAAGCCGCCGGAGGATCCAGCGGTGGTAACGGGCGTTGTGATCCCACGGATGGGCGGCATTGAACCGTTCAAGAGCCCGCAGGACACCAGGCGACAGGATCTCCATCCACCCAGTTCACCAAGGCCCGGCAGTCAGCACACCCCGTTCGTCGCCGATGTCGAGCCCCGGTCGTCGGCAACCAACTGCCGTCTCATGCCCTCTTCCTGGTCGACTGATGGATGAGGTCCCACCGGCCCGGCCATCTCCGACCAAGGGGGAATCGTTGTTCCGCAATGCAGTTCGGGCCGTGGGCGTCGCCGGCCTTGCCGTAGCGCCCTTGCTGGGAGGGGCGGCAGTGGCATCGGCCGAGGGCGCCGACCCGACTCCGGGCGGCAGCCCGTCCGCAGCGGTCCGCCTGGAGTACCACGTACCCCAAGGCAGCACCCTGGAGGCGGGTGACGCCCTCTGGTTCAGTATCGAGGGAATGCCACCGGGATGGGACGAAGTCAAGGTCACCTCCCCGGCCCTGCAGGAGCCGATCACCCTGGCTCCCGTGAAGAAGGGATCGACGCAGTCGGTCCAGACGAACGAGGCGGGAACAGAGCACCGCATCCGCTCGGGCCTGCGCCCGGGCACCTATCCGGTCACCGCGACGAGCCACGGCCGTACCGTCGCCGTCGCACGACTCAAGGTCGCGGCCGAGGACTCTGCGCAGATCGGCCGGTTCGTCATCGGTCCCAGGGACGCGTTCCCCGGCAGCGACACAGCCGTCTCCCTACGGCCGGGCAGTGACGTCCGGGTGGTCCTCACCGACCTGCGGGCCGCACCAGGGGAGAACTCCCTGACCGTCGTGTCACCCATCTTCGAAGGTCCGTTGACCATCAAGACGGACAGCCCGGACGACCCCGGCTGCAAGTGCGACGACGGCGGCACGGTCTACGCGGGCCACGCACGGCTGCGAGGCGACGTACCCGAGGGCCGCTACACCGTGACCGTGGTCAGCCACCATGGGCAGCAGACCACGAAACAGCACGTCACGGTCGTCGGCCGGCCCGTCACGGACGGCGGCCCCTCCTGGGCGGTCACCGGGGGCGTCGCGGCCGCGGGACTGGCCCTCGCTTCCGGCGGCGTGTTCGTGGTGCGGCGCCGCCGCTCACGGAAGGCCGATCCCTCCGCACGGCGGCAAACCCGGCAGTAGCGGCAGAACCGGCGGCGCGGCCCGCCCCTGCCTTCTTCGCCCTTCCCTCGTTCTCCAACGTTTCCTCCGGCCGTTTCCGTCCGGAGGCAGTTGTTCCATGACTCAGAAAGCGTTCCTTGCATACCTCACACAGACGAATATCGCGCCTTGCGGTCCTTGCGGCCGGAAGCGCCCTGTTCCTGACGGGCGGGGGAGGCCTCGCTCAGGCCCAGGTTCAGGACGTGACACCGACGCCCCAGCTGTCCCCGGCGACGGTGCCGTCCGCCGTACCGTCTTCCGAACCGGCGCCTTCGCTCTCCGTCAGCCCCTCGACCGCGAACGGCGCCGGGGAGCCCTCGGCCTCCCCCTCGGCGAGCGCGGGCGGGTCCACCGGGACGGAGGGCGGCGACGGCGACTGGTCGGACGCGGACGCCATCCGCTTCTGGACGCCTGAGCGCATGGCCTCGGCCACCGACCCGGCACTGCCCGCGCAGCAGGCGGGACCGAGCGCCAAGGCCCGTATGCGGCGGGCGGCTTCGGCCGGTCCCGCGGTGGCGGCCGACATGCCGACGGCTGAGCACATCCTCGGTCTGAAGTCCGTCGGGACGATCTTCACCTACAGCGCGGACCCGACCACCGAACAGATGCACGCGCACAAGTGCTCCGCCAGCGTGGTGGAGAGCCCCGGGCGCAACCTCATCCTGACCGCCGGCCACTGCTCCGGGGGCAAGGCCGTCTTCGTTCCCATGTACGCCGCCGAGTACACGCTGGACAAGCAGACGCTCGGCTTCTACCGGATCTCCGACTGGTTCGTCGACAACCGGTACGTGCACAACACCAAGAAGCCCATCTCCGACCTGGACTTCGCCTTCGGCCGGCTCGAGCCCTCGAAGAGCGGCAAGCAGGCGCAGGACGTGGTGGGCGCCAACAAGCTGCTGCGCACGCCGGGTTACCTGAACAAGGTCACGATGCTGGGCTACCCCTCCAGCCACGACCCCGAGGACCATCCCGTGCGGTGCCCCACGCAGACGGAGGCGCTGCCCGGCTTCTACCAGATCCAGGCCAAGTGCCGTGGTATGTGGGGCGGTGTCTCCGGCGGCCCCTGGTTCTCCCAGGTGGACTGGGCGAAGGGCACCGGTCAGATCATCGGCAACGTCGGCGGGTACAACGGCGGCGGCAACGACGCGAACGTGGACTGGCTCACGTACAGCCCCATGCACGGCGACTGGTTCTTCCGCCTGTACGACGAGGCCAAGAACAACCAGCACGTCGAGCACGGCAGCTCCTACGACCAGCCGCCGCTGCCGTACTCCATGGGCGGCGGTGAGACCTGGTCCCATGCCAAGCTGATGGCCTCGGGCGAGTACACCGGCGACGGCAAGGGCGATCTGATCGTGGTCTGGACCGACGGCGAGGTCACCCTGTACACCGGCGACGGCAACGGCGGCTTCACCGGCGAGCGCCGGCTGGCCGCGCCCCATGGCATCTGGAAGAACGCCAAGTCCCTCGCGGGTGGGGACTTCTCCGGCGGCAACGGCTCGGACCTGCTGGTGGTGTTCGACTCCGGCGAGGTCAGGCTCCTCCCCGACGTCGGCACCGAGGGCGTGGACGGCGGGATCAAACTGGCCGACGCCGGTTCCATCTGGAGCCACGCCGACCAGATCACCGGGGGCAGCTTCGGAACCGCGAAGTACGTCACTGATCTGCTGGTGCGCTGGAGCGACGGCGAAGTCACCGACTACACCGCCGTCGGTGACAAGGGCTTCGGCACCGAACACCAGCTGCAGAAGCCGAAGAGCGCCTGGAAGGACGCCACCCTGGTGACCGCGGGCGACTTCACCGGCGGCAACGACTGGGACACCCTGGTGCGCTGGTCCAACGGAAGGGTCTCCCAGTTCCAGGAGACCGGCCCCGGCGGCGTCGGAAAGGAGGTCCAGATGGCTCCGGCCGGCAGCATCTGGTCCCACGACTCGGTGATGACAGCGGGCAGCTACGACTCCAACGGCTGGCCGGACGACCTGGTCGTCCGCTGGTCCGACGGCGAGACCACCATGTACACCCACACCGGCGCCACCTTCGGCACCGAACACATGCTCGTCGCCCCGAAGTAACCGCCCCACGACCTGCCCCCACAGCCGAGGCGCATCCGGGTGACCCGAACCACCGGGCCACCCGGACCGCCCGCCGGGTGCCCCTGGTGCCGGAGGACCGACCGCGGACGGGTGTGGCTCTCAGGACTGCTGAGCGCCGCAGAAGGGGCACTTGGCGACGTTCGCCTTCATCAGCAGGGTGGGCAGCGGACTGTTCAGGATCTCGTCGCGGGGCAGGGTGAGGCCGAAGTGCCGTTCGATGACGCCCAGACATGTCCGGTGAAGAGCGCGGCGGTCGTCCCCGCGCCCTTCGGGATCGTCGAGCCGAAGGCCCGCGGCCGTCAGCTCCGCTTCGAGGGCGGAGACGACGTCCGCGTCCCCGTCGACCCGGCCGGATCCCCATGAGCCGTCGAGGTGCAGATTGAAACTGCACACGGTGCGGCCGTCGTGCTCGTAGGAGAAGAACGGCGGGACGGGCTTGCCGTTCTCCTCCTCGTACCACAGCCGGAAGATGTGGGCGCCACCTTGTGACACGGGCGGTTCCGGGCCGAACTCCCCGTACCAGAAGCCGTGCTGGACGACGTAGGACCACTCGTCGATCTCTCCGTAGCGGAGGGCGATGGCGTTGTGGGTGTCCCCGAACAGGCCGCTCATCACGTCGTCGGCCTGCCGCCCGGTCAGGCTCCCGAGGAAACGTGGCTGCTGCTTGTTCCGGCCGTACCGGCCGGCGGCGACACGCGCCGCCAGTGTCTCTCCGGCGAGGTCCAGGGCGATGACGACGCTGTATCCGCCCCAGTCGATCGACTTCGGCTCCGCGAGCCAGGTGATTCCGTCGCTCATGCGGATCACCCCATCAGGCGGCTCCGTCCAGCGCTGTGGCGGAAGCCACAATTCAGCTCACGGGACAGCGAAACCGGCCAGGCCATTCCCCGCAGGGAATTGTCGCCGGCCGACCCGGTCATGAACATCGCCGGCATGGACATCGGTGTACTGCTTCCGACCGGAACCGCCCAGTGGGGTGCGACCGACGACCCTCGCGAGCTGGTCGGCTTCGGCCGTGCGGCCGAACGCCTGGGCTACTCCTCGCTGTTCGTCAACGACTCCCTGGCCGGCCCGCGCATCGAGGCCTTCACGATGGGCGCTGACGGCGGTGCGGGCCTGGTCGAAGTCGTCGGTGTCTACGGCCTGTTCCTCGACGACGGCGGTCCGCAGAACGTGGACGACCTGCAAGGGGCTGCCGGCGTCGCGGGCGAGGCGGGCCGCGGTGCCGGCGATCACGGCGGCCCTGTCGTGATCGCCGACGGCGACCACGACAGGAGGTGTGCCGACGGCGGTCTGTGCGCCGACAGGGGTGAGCGTGGGGGGCCGTCCCTGGCCGGTGTGCCGTTCGGCCCGGTGGAGCAGACGGTGGCCGCAGGCAGAACGGGGATCGCCGGCAGGAAGGTGCCGGCGCCCACGTAGAAGGGGACGCTCAGGTCGGTGGCGTCGGCCGGCTTGCCGGCGACATACGGGGCCAGGCCGCCGCCGATGAAGCGCAGAAAGCCGTAGGCGGAGGAGGCCACGGGGCGTTCGACGGGGAGACCAGCATGACGGCCTGGGTGGTCAGGGTGTTGCTGATGCCGATGAAGGCGCCGCTGACGATGACCGCCACGATGACCACGGTCGGGTTGCCGACGCCGGCGGCGATGACGGCCATGACGAGGCCGGGGCCCAGCAGGTTGGCGTACAGCACGGTGTAGTGCGAAACAATGGGCGTCCCCCGGCGACCTCTTCTGACCGATCCTGACCGCTTTCTGAGCGGTGGCGAGCGCAGTCTGTGGCGCGGATATCGGCCTGTCGTACGAGGCCTCATACCAGAGCGGGAAGCTCTGCGGAGGACTTATCAACAGCCCACCGCACTTACCCGCAGGGCGACTACTCTGAGTTGCCGTCGGTGGACGCAGCGCCCAAATGGGCGGCTGTCTCGACCGGCGCCGCGATGCCGAACGCCCGAGTCGCGCAGACCCGCGGGAGCCCCACGCCCCGACGCACCCAGTACGAGGACGCCGATGTCTCACCTCCGCGCACCGGCCGCACGCGCAGACCGCCGTGAGGGCGGGCGGCACGGGCGAACGGTCGCCCCCACCACCCCCTCACCGGTCGAGACCCCCATACGGCCCCAGCTGCTGCGCCTTGCGATCCTGCCGCCCGTCGCGGTGGCCCTGAGCGCCTGCGCCGCCGTGCTCTTCACCGTCCGCACCACCGGCGCGCGGCCCACCTCCACCTTCTGGGCAGTCCTCGCGGGCGCCCTCGCCGTGGCCCTCGCGGGCATCGTGATCGCCGCGGTGGCCGCCGAACGCACCGCGACCTGCGTACGGGAACGCATCGACGCGCTGCGCCGCGCCAGCGCCAGCGGCGAGGCCGATCTGCATGCTCTGGTCGAGACGCTGCGCCGCGGCGAGGCACCGCCCGCACACAGGCCGCACGGCAAACCCGCAGAGGACGCCGACGACTTCGAACTGCTCGCCGCCGAGCTGGCGCGCGCCCACGACGGCGCCGTAGCCGCGGTCGTGCAGGCCTCGCAGCTCTCCAGCCAGGCCGGCAGCGAACAGAAACTGGAGGTGTTCCTCAACCTGGCCCGGCGCCTTCAGTCCCTCGTGCACCGGGAGATCTCGATCCTCGACGAGCTGGAGAACGAGATCGAGGACCCCGACCTGCTCAAAGGCCTCTTCCACGTCGACCACCTCGCCACCCGCATCCGGCGCCACGCCGAAAACCTCGCGGTGCTCGGCGGCGCCGTCTCCCGCCGCCAATGGAGCACCCCGGTGCCCGTCACAGAGGTGCTGCGCTCCGCGACCGCCGAGGTCGAGCAGTACGCGCGGGTCAGACTCGTGCCGCCGATCGAGGGCACCCTGCGGGGGCATGCCGTCGCCGACGTGATCCACCTGCTCGCCGAACTCGTCGAGAACGCCACGGTGTTCTCGTCGCCGCACACTCAAGTGCTGCTGCGGGCGGGCCTCGTCACCTCGGGACTCGCCGTGGAGGTCGAGGACCGCGGGCTCGGCATGCCGCCGGCCGAACTGAACAGAATGAACGCCCTGCTCGCCGACCCCGACCAGGTCAACGTCGCCGGCCTGTTGGCGGACGGCCGTATCGGCCTGTTCGTGGTCTCCCAACTCGCCCGCCGCCACGGCATCCACGTCCGCTTGCAGACCAACATCTACGGCGGTGTCCAAGCCGTGCTCGTGGTGCCGCAGAGCCTGCTGGGGGGCGCTCCCGGCACGGCCGAGGTCATGACACCGGCCATTCCCCAGGGGAGGGACACGGGGAGGACACCGGTCGTTCCGCAGACGACGCACACGGGGAGGACACCGCTCGTGCCCCCTGGTGGCCCAAGCGCAGGGGACCCGGACCCGGCGGGTATGCACGCCCCGGCGCCGCCGCCGTGGGACGGCCAGGCCGTCGGCTCCTCACCGGGCGCCTCGGAGCATCCCGTGCCGCCCGGCCCCCGGCAGCCGTGGGAGCACGGGACCCCGGCCGGCCGGGCGCGGTCACCGTTGCCCGTACGCGATGCCGACGCCCCGCGCGCCAACCCCGCCGAAGCGCTGCCCGGCGTCCGCCCCGGTGACCGTCCGGCCCCCGTGGAGGCCCCGGGCGGGCCCGCGGTGGCGCCCGGCGGGCAGGTGGCTGCTCCCGGCAGGCGTCCGACGTCGCAGACGGGCGCCGTGCGCGGCACCATGGGCAAGCCCCGACTGCCCCGCAGACGCGCCCAGGAACACATCGCACCGCAGCTCCGCGGCGGCCCCACCGCGCCCGTCCGCCAGGACGCCGGCCGGCTTTCCGGCCACGATCCGGGCCTGATGGCCGCGTTCCAGCGGGGCATCCACCTCGCGGAGGCGCGGCAGCAGTCTGAGCCGGACCGCGCCGAGACGGCCGTCCGCGCGGAGCCCGGGGCCGCCCAGCGCCCTCCCGACCCCGACCTGACGGCACGTCATCACGGGAACAGACCGGCCGGATGACCCCGACGCCCACCCCCACCCCCGCCCCCACCCCCACCCCCACCCGCTCTCGCGGACCTGCGTACCCCAAGGAGTCGATCCACCATGGCGAGCGATGTGCCGACCGCCCAAGTCTCCGATCTCGACTGGCTGATGAGCGGCCTCGTGCAGCGTGTACCCCACACCAGAAGCGCGGTCCTCCTCTCCTGCGACGGGCTGGTGAAGTCCGTGCACGGCCTCGACACCGACAGCGCCGACCACATGGCCGCCCTGGCCTCCGGCCTCTACTCGCTCGGCCGCAGCGCGGGCGTCCGTTTCGGGGACAGCGGCGACGTACGGCAGGTGGTCGTCGAACTCGACTCGACCCTGCTCTTCGTCGCCACCGCCGGTTCCGGCAGCTGTCTCGCCGTCCTCGCCGACCGCGAGGCCGACGCGGCCGTTCTCGGCTACGAGATGGCCATGCTGGTCAAGAGCATGAGGCCCTATCTGGCCACCGCGCCCCGCCGGAGCGCCGCCCAGCCCTCGGCGACCCGGCCTCGAGCGTGACCCCGGCCGGCGACGGCCCCTGGCTCGACGACGCCGCCGGACGGCTGATCCGTCCCTACACGGTCAGCAACGGCCGCACCCGACCGAGCACCGTCCTCACGCTGCTCTCCCAGGTGAGGGCCACCGGCACCGCCCCCCTCGGCCATCTCGGCCCCGAGCACTCCCAGGCGCTCGGACTGTGCCGGGTCCCCGTCTCGGTCGCCGAGGTGGCCGCGCATCTGAAGCTGCCCGCGATGATCACCAAGGTGCTGCTGTCCGACCTCGTCGACTGCGGGTCACTCACCACCAAACTCCCCTCATTCCATCCCAACCCCACTGATCGGTCTCTTCTGGAGGCAGTGCTCGATGGACTACGACGACAGCTCTGACCCCTTCCCCACCGCGCTGAAGATCCTGGTGGCGGGAGGGTTCGGAGTGGGCAAGACGACCTTCGTGGGCGCGGTGAGCGAGATCGCGCCGCTGAGCACGGAGGAACTGCTGACCACGGTCAGCGCCGCGACCGACAGCCTCGACGGGATCGAGAACAAGGTCGAGACGACCGTGGCGATGGACTTCGGCCGTATCACCCTGGACCCGCAGCACGTGCTGTACCTCTTCGGCACGCCCGGACAGGAACGGTTCTGGTTCATGTGGGACGAGCTGTCCGAGGGCGCACTCGGAGCGGTCGTCCTCGTCGACACCCGCCGTCTGGAGGACTGCTTCGCCGCCGTCGACTTCTTCGAGCAGCGCGGAGTCGGATTCATCGTCGCCGTCAACGAGTTCGACGGCGCCCACCGCTACGACCCCGGGGAAGTGCGCACCGCCCTCGACCTCGGCCCGGAGGTCCCCGTGGTGCGCTGCGACGCCCGTATCTCCAGCTCGGGAGTGCAGACCCTGCTCACGCTCGTCCGCCACCTCCTCGCGCACGCCCCGGCGGCACCGGTCCCCACGCGCGGAGCCCGCACATGACCCTGAGCCGACTGCTGCTGACCCCCGAGGACCAAGACGCTCCCGAGCGCGTCCGCCGACTGCGCCGGCTCGGACTCGGAGAGCGTGCCGAACCGCAGTTCGACGAATTCGCGGACCGGGTGGCGGCACTCGCCGCGGCGCCGTACGCGATGGTCACCTTCATCGACGAGCACCGGCAGTTCTTCGCGGGGCTCCACCAGCCCGACGACCGCCCGCTGACCGCCGTCACCACCCCGGACGGCACGGGGCAGCCGGCCCGTCACCTGGGCCGCGAGTACGGCTTCTGCCCGCATGTGGTCGTCCGTCGCAAGGCGCTCGTCCTCGAGGACGTCCGCGACTATCCCCGCTTCGCCGGCAACCCCGTCGTCGACGAGATCGGCATCCGCTCCTATCTGGGCGCGCCGCTCGTCGACCGCACGGGCACCGCCCTCGGCACGGTCTGCGCCGCCGACGTGGAACCGCGTCCCTGGGGCCGGGCGGGTCTGGAGACCATCAAGACGCTGGCCGCGGAGCTGGCGGAGGGAATCGGCCGACGGGAGAGCGACGCGACCTGAGGCGGCGTGAAGGAAAGCTGTGGCGGCGCTTAAGAAATCCTCGATGGACCGGTGCGTCGCCGTAGGGCAGATTGCTACGCGATTCCACTCCTCTCCCCGTTGCGGGTTCCTTCACCGTGCCCGGAACCGGGACCTCACTCACAGGAGCCGTAGCGTTGAAGGCGCTGGTCAAGGAGAAGGCGGAGCCCGGGCTTTGGCTCACTGACGTTCCCGAGCCCGCCGTTGGACCCGGTGATGTACTGATCAAGGTTCTGCGGACCGGCATCTGCGGCACCGATCTGCACATCCGGGCCTGGGACGGCTGGGCACAGCAGGCGATCCGCACTCCGCTCGTCGTCGGGCACGAGTTCGTCGGCGAGATCGTCGCAACGGGCCGGGACGTCGTGGACGTCAAGGTGGGCGACCGGGTCAGCGGCGAGGGCCATCTGGTGTGCGGGAAGTGCCGCAACTGCCTGGCCGGGCGCCGCCATCTGTGCCGCGCGACGGTCGGGCTCGGTGTCGGGCGCGACGGCGCGTTCGCCCAGTACGTGGCCCTGCCCGCCGGCAATGTCTGGGTGCACCGGGTCCCCGTGGACCTCGACGTCGCCGCGATCTTCGACCCGTTCGGCAATGCGGTGCACACCGCCCTGTCGTTCCCGCTGGTGGGCGAGGACGTCCTGATCACCGGTGCCGGTCCGATCGGCCTGATGGCCGCGGCCGTGGCCCGGCATGCGGGCGCACGCAACGTCGTCGTGACCGATGTGAGCGAGGAGCGTCTGGCGCTGGCGCGCAAGATCGGTGTCAGTCTCGCGCTGAACGTCTCCGACGCGACGATCGCCGACGGCCAGCGTGAGCTCGGCCTGCGCGAGGGCTTCGACATCGGCCTCGAGATGTCCGGCCGCCCCGAGGCGATGCGCGACATGATCGCCAACATGACGCACGGCGGGCGGATCGCCATGCTCGGGCTGCCGTCCCAGGAGTTCCCCGTCGACTGGGCCCGGATCGTCACCTCCATGATCACGATCAAGGGCATCTACGGGCGCGAGATGTTCGAGACGTGGTACGCGATGTCGGTTCTGCTCGAGGGCGGGCTCGACCTCTCTCCCGTGATCACCGGCCGGTACGACTACCGCGACCACGAGGCGGCGTTCGAGGACGCGGCGAGCGGCCGGGGCGGCAAGATCATCCTGGACTGGACCGCGTAGCTCCCGTCCCGCGCTCGTCCCCCGTATGTACCGCCTTCCCGCGCAAGCACTTTGAGGAGCTTCCCCATGTTCGATTCCGTGCGCGACGACCTGCGCGCCACCCTCGACGAGATCCGGGCCGCCGGGCTGCACAAGCCCGAGCGTGTGATCGGCACCCCGCAGTCTGCGACCGTGAACGTCACCGCGGGCGGCCGCCCCGGTGAGGTGCTCAACTTCTGCGCCAACAACTACCTCGGTCTCGCCGACCACCCCGAGGTGATCGCCGCGGCCCACCAGGCGCTGGACCGCTGGGGCTACGGCATGGCGTCCGTGCGGTTCATCTGCGGTACGCAGGAGGTGCACAAGGAGCTGGAGGCGCGGCTGTCCGCGTTCCTCGGCCAGGAGGACACGATCCTGTACTCCTCCTGCTTCGACGCCAACGGCGGTGTCTTCGAGACCCTCCTCGGCCCCGAGGACGCCGTCATCTCCGACGCCCTCAACCACGCCTCCATCATCGACGGCATCCGCCTGTCCAAGGCCCGCCGCTTCCGCTACGCCAACCGCGACATGGCGGACCTGGAGCGGCAACTGAAGGAGGCGTCCGAGGGCGGTGTCCGCCGCAAGCTGGTCGTCACCGACGGTGTGTTCTCCATGGACGGCTATGTGGCGCCGCTGCGGGAGATCTGCGACCTCGCCGACCGGTACGACGCCATGGTCATGGTCGACGACTCGCATGCCGTCGGCTTCGTCGGCCCGGGCGGCCGCGGCACCCCCGAGCTGCACGGTGTCATGGACCGCGTCGACATCATCACCGGCACCCTCGGCAAGGCGCTCGGCGGCGCCTCCGGCGGCTATGTGGCCGCCCGCGCCGAGATCGTCGCCCTGCTGCGCCAGCGCTCGCGGCCGTACCTCTTCTCGAACACCCTCGCCCCGGTGATCGCGGCGGCCTCGCTCAAGGTGCTCGACCTGCTGGAGTCGGCGGGCGACCTGCGCGAGAAGCTGGCCGGGAACACCGCTCTCTTCCGTCGCCGGATGACCGAGGAGGGCTTCGACGTCCTGCCGGGCGACCACGCGATCGCCCCGGTGATGATCGGCGACGCGGCGAAGGCCGGACGCATGGCCGAACTGCTGCTGGAGCGCGGGGTGTACGTCATCGGCTTCTCCTACCCGGTGGTCCCGCAGGGCCAGGCCCGCATCCGGGTGCAGCTGTCCGCCGCGCACTCCACGGGCGACGTCAACCGCGCGGTCGACGCGTTCGTGGCGGCCAGGGCGGAGCTGGAGGGCTGAACCGCCCCTACGTCTTGCGATAATCGTTTGCATGATCGAAGCGCGGCGGCTGCACATCCTCCGTGCGGTGGCCGACCACCGCACCGTCACGGCCGCTGCCGCCGCGCTCTACCTGACGCCCTCCGCCGTGTCCCAGCAGCTCATCGCGCTGGAACAGGAGACCGGTCACCGGCTGGTCGAGCGGAGCGCCAAGGGAGTACGGCTGACTCCGGCCGGTGAGATCCTGCTCGGCCACACCCACGCCGTCCTCGCCCAGCTGGAACGCGCCGAGGCCGAGCTGGCCGCCTACGGCGCGGGATCGGCGGGCACGGTGACGCTGGCCGCGTTCGCCACCGGCATCGGCCTGGTGGTGGCCCCCGCGCTGGCCCGGCTCACGCACACCGCACCCGGCATTCGGGTCCGGGTCCAGGACGCCGAGGGCGACGCGAGCCTGCCGATGGTCCTGGACCGGCAGGTCGACGTCGCGGTCGCCGTGGAGTACCGGGGCGCGCCCGCTGCGGACGACCCCCGGCTCACGCCCGTCCCGCTCTACGCCGAGCCCTTCGACGCGGTCGTGCCGGTCACCCATCGACTCGCCGACGCACCCGAGGTCCCGCTGGCCGAGCTGGCCAAGGACCCGTGGATCGGCCCGTACCCGGGCAACCCCTGCCACGACGTCGTCGTCCTGGCCTGCGAGCACGCCGGGTTCCAGCCCCGCCTCGAGCACTCCTCGGACGACTTCCGCGCGGTCGTGGCGCTCGCCTCGGCAGGCGCGGGTGTGGCGCTCGTGCCCCGCTCCGCCCTGCGCGGGATGGACCTCACCGGTGTGGTCGTCCGCCCCGTCGACGGCGTCGCGCCCACCCGCCGGGTCTTCGCGGCCGTGCGTCGCGGGGCGGAGGAGCACCCGCTGATCCGCCCGGTACTGGATGCGCTTGCGGAGGCCGCGGCGGTCGACTGACGGTAGGACCGCGCCGGGCACGGCAGCCTTCCCTCTTCGTCTCACATCTGAGACGTAGTCCCGAATATGGGACGGTTGCGATAGGCTCCCCCGAATGGAATCCCACGTCATGGGCACCGCCGATGCCGCCGATGCCGCCGATGTCGACGCCCGGCTGGCCGTGCGCCTCGCCGAACTGCGGGCGGAGCGGGGGTGGTCGCTGGGCGAGCTGGCGGACCGCAGCGGAGTCAGCCGCTCCACGCTCTCCCGGGCCGAACGCGCCGAGATCAGCCCCACCGCCTCGATGCTCAACCGGCTGTGCGGCGTCTACGGCCGCACCATGTCCCAGCTGCTGAGCGAGGTGGAGGCGGAGCCGGCCCAGGTGGTGCGCGCCGCCGGACAGGCCGTGTGGCAGGACGCGGCCTCCGGCTTCGTACGGCGCTCCGTGTCTCCTCCGCACCCCGGGTTGCGCGGCGAACTCGTCGAGGGACGGCTCGCCGCGGGCGCCGACATCGCCTACGACCGGCCGCCCGTGCCCGGGCTCGAACAGCACATCTGGGTCCTCGACGGGACGCTGGAGGTGACCGCCCAGGATGGAGAGCACCGGCTCGCCGCCGGTGACTGCCTGCGGCTGCGGGTGTGGGGCCCGACGCGGTTTCGCTGCCCGGGCCCCGGCCATGTGCGCTACGCGCTGGTGGTGGTGCTTCCATGACCGCGATCGTCCGGCTCGGCGGCCCCGACGTGCTCGGCCGTGCCGAGGAGCTGGCCGACCTGCTGACCGACGCCGTCGACGGCGGCGCCTCCGTCGGGTTCCTCGCCCCGCTCGACCGGGCCGAGGCCCTCGCCTGGTGGCGGCAGCGGGCGGCCGCGGTCGACGCGGGGAGTCTCACGGTGTGGGCGGCGTCGGCGGGCAGCCGGGTGGCGGGCACCGTGAGCCTCGCCTTCCCGGACAAGGCGAACAGCCGTCACCGCGCCGAACTGGTCAAACTCATGGTGCACCGGGAGGCCCGCGGCCGGGGCCTGGGACGCCGGCTGCTGACCACCGCGGAGCGGGCCGCCGCCGAGGCCGGGATCACCCTGCTTCACCTGGACACGGAGACCGGCAGCCCGGCCGAGTTCCTGTACCGCTCCGCGGGCTGGACCTGTGCGGGGGAGATACCGGACTACGCGACGACACCGGCCGGAGCGCTGCACCCGACCACGCTCTTCTACAAACGGGTCGGGGCCTGCTCCCCCTGAGCGGCAGCCGACTGTCAGTGCCATTGGCTACGGTGCGGAGCATGCCGGACGCCGAAGACGTACGCCGTATCGCTCTGTCCTTGCCCGAGACGGCCGAGAAGACCGCCTGGAACATGCCCACGTTCCGGGTCGCGGGGAAGATGTTCGCCACGCTGCCCGAGGACGAGACGTCCGTAGCGGTGCGCTGTCCCAGGGAGGAGCGGGACGAGCTGGTGCTCGCCGAGCCCGGGAAGTTCTGGGTCGCCGGGCACGAGGCGCAGTTCGCCTGGATCCGGGTGCGCCTCGCCGCCCTGGAGGACGAGGCCGAGCTGCGGGACATCCTCGCCGATTCCTGGCGTCAGGCGGCCACGCCCCGGCTCCTCGACCACCACCCGGAGCTCGGCCTGCCGGCCGGAGGGTGACGACAGGAGAGTGACGGCAGGAGAGCGACGACAGGGGTGAATGGCGCATAAACGGGTGCGCGACCACCGTCCCGAGTGCGGTATTGTTTCTGTGCACGTTCGGCCGGGGGAAACCCCAGGTCAGGCGGGCAACGGGACGTGGCGCAGCTTGGTAGCGCACTTGACTGGGGGTCAAGGGGTCGCAGGTTCAAATCCTGTCGTCCCGACAGTGAAGTCGGAAGTTTTCGCGGGTCAGGGGCTCTCTTCGGAGGGCCCCTGTCGCGTTGGCGGGCGCAGTCCGCAGCCCTTCCGGACACGAGACCGACGGTCGACCCACGGTTCAGGTCTGCGTGTCGGGTGCCGGCATGGAGCGATGGTGCAGCCGGGCGGCCAGTACCGCGACGTCGTCCTCCGCGTGGCGGGCGTCGAGGCGGGCGAGCACCGTGTCCAGGACGTCCTCGACGCCTGAGGCGGCCTCGAAGCCGACCCCGGCGAGTCGGCGCAGGGACTGGTCGATGTCCTCACCGCGGCGCTCGACGAGCCCGTCGGTGAAGAGGACCAGCGTCTGGGACGGCTCCAGCCGGTAGGTGGCCGGCTCGTAGCCGCCCAGCCCGGTGCCCAGAGGTGGGCCGACCGGTATGGGTAACAGGCAGGCGCTGCCCTGCTCGTCGATCACGACCGGCGGCAGATGGCCCGCGCTCGTGATCGTCACCTGGCTGCGATTGGGGTCGATCTGTGCGATGAGGCAGGTCGCGGGCCTGCGGTCCGGCTCGCCGGCAGCGAGCTCGTCGAGCTGGCGCAGCACGCGGTGCGGCGGCAGATCGGCGGAGGCGATGTAGCGCAGGGACGAGCGGTAGGCGGTCATGTCGACGGCTGCCTCCAGACCGTGGCCCATGACATCGCCGACCACGAGCAGCGTACGGCCGAAGTGCAGCCGGACGGTCTCGCACCAGTCCCCGCCGATCAGCGCGCTCTGCCCGACGGGGAGGTAGCGGACGGCCACATCCAGATTGGGGTGCGGCCGGCCCGGAGCCGACAGCAGGGCACGCTGGAGCTTTCCGACGATGCCGCTCACCGCGTCATGCTCCCGGGCGTGCCGGATGTGGGAGGCGGCGTGTTCGGCGAGGAACGTCAGGACCTCCGTCTCCTCGTGGGTGAACGGTGTTCTCTCCCGGGCGCTCACCAGCACGCCGTAGCAGTGACCGTTCGTGACCAGCGGCACGCAGAGCGCAGGCCCCCGGTGGCCCGCCACCGCAGACGGGAGTGAGTTCTCTCGCGAGCCCACCGCCTCCTCAGCCGCGGCCACAGTCAGCCAGGGGTCGGGCAGCACGGCCGCGTTTCCGGCGACGGCCTCGTACCGTGCGCGGAACTCGCGCCCGCCGCGCAGCACGGCCGCCGCACCACCGACCTGCCCGGCGATCTCTCGCACCAGCTCGGCGCACGTGGTGTCCTCATCGAGCGTGGTGCCGATCCGCGCCGCCGCCGAGCGCAGCTCACCGAGCCGGGACGGGACGCCGATGCCCGGCACGGGTGCGGCCCCAGGCGTGGGCGGCTCCGCCATCGCCGGCCCGCGAAACGACTCGAACCCTCCCGCCACGTTCACCACCCTAAGCACATGACGACTCCGCGCAGGTAACGCGCAGATTGCATCACTGCGGAGACGCCCCCACACAACGGCACCTCCCGCACGACCGGCGCGCCGGGCCGACCGAGCCGTGGACCTACGGAAACGCCGCCCCCTTCCGTGCGTATGACGCTACATCAGCGTTCGACCGGACGGCGTCCAAGATCGCCCCGACGGCGAGGACCTGTGATCACGACGAGCGCGTTGTCGGTCAGGTCGTGTGCGCCCGAGCCACGTGGCCGCCTCGCTCACAGATTGATCATGTGCCCGGCCAGGCCGTGCAGGGCGTCCTGGACCGCCTCGCTCAGCGTGGGGTGCGCGTGCACGTTCCTCACCAGCTCGGTCACCGTCAGATCCCATTTCTGCGCCAGGGTCAGTTCCGGAAGAAGCTCGGTGACGTCCGGGCCGATCAGATGCGCGCCCAGAAGCTCGCCGTGGCGGGCGTCGCTGATGAGCTTCACGAAGCCGGCCGTGTCGCCGAATCCGTGCGCCTTCGCGTTCGCCGTGAAGGGGAACTTCGCGGCACGGACATCGAACCCCGCCTCCCTGGCCTCCCTCTCGGTCCAGCCGAAACTGGCGACCTGGGGCTGGCAGAACGTGGCCCGCGGAATCATGCGGTAGTCGAGCTCCATCGTCTCGGCACCGGCGATGGTCTCCGCGGCGATGACTCCCATCGCCTCGGCGGCATGGGCGAGCATCAGTTTCGCCGTGACGTCCCCGATGGCGAAGATGTGCGGCCGGCTGGTACGGCACCGGCCGTCGATGTCGATGGCACCACGGTCGGTGAGCCGGACGCCCGCCTGCCCGAGCCCATACCCGGCGGTGCGCGGCTGGAAGCCCAGGGCCTGGAGCACCGTGTCCGCTTCCAGGACCCGCTCCTGGCCGCCCTGCGAGACGACGACGCGCACTCCGTTCGCCGTCTCCTCCATCGACTCCACGCGGGTGGACGTCATCACCGTGATCCCCTGCCGGCGGAACTGCCGGGCCAGTTCCGCGGAGACCTCCTCGTCCTCCAGGGGAGCGATCCGGTCGAAGAACTCGACCAGCGTGACGTCGACGCCATAAGCCCGCAGCAGGTGGGCGAACTCCACTCCGATCGCGCCCGCTCCGGCGATGATGATGCTCCCGGGCACGTGGTCGGAGAGGATCTGCTCCTCATAGGTCACGATGCGTCTGCCGAGGCGGGTCCCCGGCAGCAGCTTCACGGTGGAGCCGGTGGCGATGATGCAGTGGGCGAAGGTGAGGGTGGCTTCCCCGGTGGACATCCGGACGTTCAGGGTGTGGGGATCGACGAACGTTCCCTGCCCCTCGAACTGCGCGATGTCGTTCTTGCGCATCAGATAGTTGACGCCTTTCGCGCGCCCGTCGGCCACCTTGCGGCTCCTGAGGTACGCCGCCCGGTAGTCGAGACTCACCGCACCGTCGAACCGCACGCCGAAGGTGTCCGCCTCATGCAGCACCAGCCGTGCCACTTCCGCGTTTCGCAGCAGTGCCTTCGCCGGGATGCAGCCGATGTTCAGGCAGATTCCGCCCCAGAACCGTCCTTCGACGATCGCGGTCCTGAGACCCAGCTGGGCGCATCGAATGGCTGCCACATACCCACCCGGCCCCGCACCCAGGACCACCACATCGAACTCTGTGTTCATGACTCGGCCTCACGGGTTCATGACGCGTCGGCGGACCGGAACAGCTCAGGGTTGTGCTGGACGAACTCCCGTACGCCCGAGGCGGGCCGCCCGGTGGCCTTCTCCACGTCGTGGGTCGCGCGGTCATAGCGGTTCTGCGCGTGCAGCAGCGCCATGGTGGTCAGGTGCTCGACGACATGGTCCGGAAGGCCCTGCCGGTTCAGCTCGTCCTCGAACTCGCCGTACGGCAGGTCGACGTAGGTGACGGGACGGCCCAGCGCGGAGGACAACTCCTCCGCCATGGCCGCCATGTCCTGCGAGACCGGTCCGGTCAGCTCGTAGACGCGGCCGATGTGTGCGGCGGGATCGGCGAGAACGGCGGCGACGACACGCGCGACGTCCTCGGCCGCCACCGGAGAGGTGCGGCCCTGACCGAAAGGAAGCCGCATCGTCCCGTCACGTGCGATCGAGGCGAAACAGAAGATCCGGAACAACGGATTCTCCATGAAGACCGTCGGCCGCACATGGGTGACGGGAAGACCGGACCAGTCCAGCACCTGCTCGGTGAGCCAGTGCTCGCGTTGCTGTGTCGATTCGGCGGTGCTGGTGAGGTCCATCCGGGAGACCGTCATCTGCGACATGTCGACGAAGACCTCCAGACGGCCGTAAGCGCGCGCCGCCGCGGCGGTGACGAGAGCCGCCTCCAGGTACTGCGACGACACGCCCATGCCGAAATACATGCGATGACAGCCGTCCAGCGCCCGCACCGCGTCCGCCGGGCGCGTCAGGTCTCCCACCGTCACCTCCGCACCCGTTTCGCGGAGCGCATCGGCGCGCTCGTCCTCCCGGTGCACGAGCGCGCGCACCGCGTGCCCCCGCCGCCGAAGGTCGTCCACCACCCGGCGTCCCACCGATCCCACACTCCCGGCCGCCCCGGTCACCAGCATCAGCGGACTGTCGACCACGATGGCTCCTGATCTCGGATCGATGCGAGTGTCCGGACAGCCGGCCCGGTCGATCGGCCGGCATAGCGGCACGCCGTCCCGTCGGCATAGCGGCACGCCGTCCCGTCGGCATACCGGCACGCCGTCCCGGCGGCCGGCCGGCAGGCCGGCACCGGCCCTGGTCAGCCTAAGCGCGGCCCGGCTGCACGGCATGTCGACCCCGGTCCGGGCGCCCTTTGCGGGAGCCCGGACCGTCCGTCGTCCGCCGCCCCGGTCAGGCCTGCGTCTCGGTGCGGTCGGCCGTGCCCCACAGCGTGTGGAAGCTGCCCTCGCGGTCGACGCGCCGGTAGGTGTGGGCGCCGAAGTAGTCGCGCTGGCCCTGGGTGAGCGCGGCCGGCAGGCGCTCGGCACGCAGGGAGTCGTAGTACGACAGCGACGCCGAGAAAGCGGGCACCGGCACGCCCCGGCGGGCCGCGGTGGCGATCACCTCGCGCCACGGCACCTGCGCATCCCTGATCTCCGCCGCGAATCCCGCGTCGGACAGCAGGCTGACCAGGCCCGGGTCCACGGCGTAGGCGGCACGGATACGGTCCAGGAAGGCGGCCCGGATGATGCAGCCCCCGCGCCAGATCCTGGCGACCGCCCCGAGGTCGATGGTCCAGCCGAACTCTTCGGCGGCGTCCAGGATCATCTTCCAGCCCTGGTCGTAGGCGATCAGCTTCGACGCGTACAGGGCCTGCTCCACCTGCGCGGTGAAGCGCTCGGCCTCGTACGAGGTGAGGTCCCACCGGGTGCCGCCGGGCAGCCCCCGGTACGCGTCGCGCAGCGCCGACTGGCCGGAGGCGGCACGGGCGAAGGTGGCCTGGGCGATGGCGGTCACGGGGGAGCCCAGCTCCAGCGCGGTCTGCACGGTCCAGCGCCCGGTGCCCTTCTGCCCCGCGGCATCGGCGACGACGTCCACGAACGGCCTGCCGGTCGCCGCGTCCACATGGGACAGCACCTCGGCCGTGATCTCGATCAGATAGGAGTCGAGGCGGCCCTTGTTCCACTCGCGGAAGATCTCGGCGATCGCGGCGGGGGAGAGTCCGGCCACCTGACGCAGCAGGTCGTACGCCTCGCCGATCAGCTGCATGTCGGCGTACTCGATACCGTTGTGCACCATCTTCACGAAGTGCCCCGCGCCGTCGGTGCCGACGTGCGTCGTACACGGCTCGCCGTCGACCTTCGCACTGATCTTCTCGAACATCGGACCGAGCGCGGCATACGACTCCGGTGAACCGCCGGGCATGATGCTCGGCCCGTGCAGGGCGCCCTCCTCGCCCCCCGAGACGCCCGCGCCGACGAAGTGGATGCCACGCTCGCGCAGCGACCGCTCACGGCGCCGGGTGTCCGCGAAGTGTGCGTTCCCGCCGTCGATGATCATGTCGCCGTGCTCCAGCAGCGGGGCGAACTCCTCGATCACCGCGTCGGTGGCCGCGCCCGCCTGCACCATGATCATGAGGCGGCGGGGACGTTCCAGTGCCGCCACGAACTCCTCGGCCGTCTCGGCGGCCACGAAGGCACCCTCGTGTCCGAACTCCTCGACCAGCGCCTTGGTTCTGGTCGGGGTGCGGTTGTGCACGGCGACGGTGTACCCGTGCCGGGCGAAGTTCCGGGCCAGATTGCGGCCCATCACCGCGAGTCCGGTGACGCCGATCTGCGCGGTCGCCTGCATGCTGTGCTCCTCGGGTCCGGATCCGCCCCGTGCCCGCGTGCCCGGCGGGTGCGGCGGATGTCGCTCGGTACGGCTCGTACCGCTGTACCGGTCAAGTACGGACGGCGGGTCACCGGTTGCTCACCGCGAGAAGAGCGATCTGCGCCGGCCGGGCGCCGGCCCCCCGGGCGGGCCATGCGCTCATGGCCCGACGAGGTGGAGGGAGGCCCACAACGCCACCACTGCGCCCGCCAGGGCGGCCGGTACCGCGATGGCCCCGAGCGGGGTGAACTCCCTGAGGTCGACGCCGCGGCTGTACCGGTGGGCGATGGCGCCGCCAGAGCAGCGTGGCCGGCGACCCCGCACAGGTGAGATCGGGACCGATGTTCACGCCGAGCACGGCGGCGAGCACCGCGCCGGGCCCGGACGGCACGGCCGGCGGCAGCAGGACCGGCACCGCCGGCAGGTTGTTGATCGAATTGGCCGGCAGGGCCGCCAGGGCCGCGATCCCGAGCAGGGCGGGCAGTCCCGTCCCACCCGGGACGAGCCGGTCGAGGCGTCCGCGAGCCCGTGGTTGACGACGGCCCGCACGACGATGCCCAGCGCCAGGACGAACGCCGGAAACGACGGCGCGGCGGCCCGTACCGCCGTGAGCGGGGTGGCCCGGCGCCGGACGAGCGCACGGCCGGCGCGGACCAGCGCTCCGCCCAGCGCCGACCAGGCCGGGTCGATGCCGACCGCCGAGGCGACCACGACCCCGACGAGCGTGCAGCCGACGGTCACCCGGTCATCGACGCCCCACCCCCGTCCCCTACGCCCCCGCCTCCCGCAGTCGCCACCCGTGGTCCACCGGCCCGATGCCGGCGCCCAGCGCGAAGCCCGCCGCGATGGCCGCCGTGACGTACCCCTTGGCCCGTCGTACCGCCTCGGGCACCGTGAGGCCCTGCGCGAGCCCGACCGCGACGGCCGAGGCGAGGGTGCAGCCCGTGCCGTGGGTGTGCCGGTTGTCGTGGCGCTCGGCGCGCAACCAGTGCTCCTCGCAGCCGTCCGTCAGCAGGTCCACGGCCGCCCCGGGCAGATGCCCGCCCTTCACCAGGACCCACCGGGGCCCGTACGACAGCAGGTGCGCGGCCGCGCGGCGCATGCCGGGCTCATCGGTCACCTCCAGACCGGTCAGCTCGGCGACCTCGTCCAGGTTGGGTGTGGTGACCGTGGCGAGCGGAAGCAGCCGGCCGCGTAGGGCGTCCAGCGCGTCGTCGGCGAGCAGCCGGTCTCCGTGCTTGGAGACGCTCACCGGGTCCACCACGACCGGGGCGGCCATGTCCGCGAGCAGATCGGCCACCGTCGTGACCAGCGCGGGGGAGGCGAGCATCCCGGTCTTGACCGCCTGGACGCCGATGTCGTCGACGACGCTGCGGTACTGGGCGCGGACCGCCTCCACGGGCAGCTCCCAGGCACCCTGCACGCCCACCGAGTTCTGGGCCGTCACCGCGGTGACCACGCTCATCCCGTGCGCGCCGAGCGCCAGCATGGTCTTCAGGTCGGCCTGGATCCCGGCGCCGCCGCCGGAGTCGGATCCGGCGATCGTCAGCACACGGGGCGGCGCGGTCATGCGCGACCCTCCTCTCGGGACTGCCGGACCTTCCGGGCTTCTCGGGTCTCTCGGGCGCGCAGCGGCGCGTACACCGCGAGCGCCACCAGGAACGCCACGTAGTACGAGACGTCGGCGCCGTGCAGCGCGCGGGCGACCGGACCCACGTACAGGCCGGTGTCCATGAAGGGCACCGCCGCCGCGAACGCCACGGTGAACGCCAGCAGCGGGGGCCACACCGGCCGCGGCCGGGCCGTCTCGGCGGCGAGATCGATGCCGGTGCCGCGGCGGGCGAGCCAGTCGGTGACCACGATCGCCACGAACCCGGGAATCCAGTAGCTCACGAACAGCAGGACGTTCTGGAAACGGGCTGTCGTGTCCGCCGCGTGCATCCACAGCACCAGCGGGAAGCCGAGCAGCGCGGCGAGCGCGGCCGCCGCCGGACGCGGCATGCGCACGCCCACCGTCTGAAGCGCCAGGGAACCGCTGTAGTCGTTCATCGCGTTGCTGCACAGTGCCGCCAGCGCCACGGCCAGCAGTCCGAAGGCCCCGGCCGCGCCTCCACCCAGCAGCGCCTCGACCCCCGCCGCCGTCTGGTCGGTGAGCGCGGCCGCCGCCCACAGCCCGAGGGCCTGTACGGCCACGAAGGACACCACCAGTCCGAGCAGCGTGCACCAGAACATCCGGGAGCGGGAGGTGGCACGCGGCAGATAGCGGCTGAAGTCGCTGGCGTACGGCGCCCACGACAGGGCGAGGCTGAGCGCGATGGTGCTGGTCAGCACGAACGCGCCCGCCCGGTCGGCGCCGTGTGCGCTGCCCGTGGCGGCCGGGTGGACGCTGCCTGACATCCGCAGGGCGATCAGCGAGAAGGCGGCCGCGAGGACGAACGTCATCACGATCTGGAGGCGGTGGATCGCCTCGTATCCGAGGACCCCCAGGGCTCCCTGCGCGAGCATCACCACCAGGACACCCAGCCAGAACGGCCAGCCGCACAGCCGGGCCAGCGCGTCCCCGCCGAACAGCCCGATCAGCGCGTCCCAGGCGACCGACGACAGCCACTGGAGCACACCCGGCAGAGCCACCGCCCGCCCGAACGCGAGCCGGGCGAGCGGCAGCTGACCGGCGCCGGTGCGGCTGCCCCAGGTGCTCAGATAGGCGGTGGGCACCGCGCCGAGCACCGTACCGAGGACGACCGCGGCGAGGGCGGTGGTGAAGTCGAGCCCGAGCGCGATACCGATGGTGCCGGTGAACACACCGGTCATGGTCAGATTGGGCGCGAACCACACGGTGAACAGGCGGCCCGGGCCTCCGTAGCGACGGGTCTCGGGAACCGGCTCGATGCCGTGCCCCTCGATGCGGAGATCGCCGGGTGCGGTGGGCATCCGCCCGTCGAAGACGGCTCGCCGGCTGTCGGCGGGCAGCCCGCCGGGAACATGCGCCAAAGGCATGAAAGACATCCCTCCGCCAGTACGAACTGGTTCAGGTTCGACGGGTGTGATCTCAGCCCCGAGCGGGGCACCCCGTGTCCGGTACGGCGGCAAGATTAACCCGAGCTGCGGGATGTGCCATACGGATGGGCCGCCGCCGGATCCGGCAGCGGCCCTTCTCCCCTCGCGTGCGGTGCCGGCGGTCGCCGAGGCGGCGGTCCTAGGCCGCGTGCTCCAGCACGCCCTCCGCCACCTTCTTGTCCAGTGCCGCCCGCACCAACGCGGCGGACAGCACCGTAGGTTCGGTGTCGCCGGCCAGCCCCACCAGTTTCTCCGGGTCCTTGGGCAGCCCGAGCCGCTCGGCTCCGGACAGCGCCTTGGCGTCCACGTACGGCGCCACCTCCGGCCAGACCCGCTGCACCTCCCGCAGGAAGATGTCGGCGCCGGCCGGCCCGATCCCCGGAATCTCCTGAAGCAACTCGCGCAGCGTCGGAATGTCCCCGTCCGCCTCCTTCCGCAGCCGGCGCAGATCGCCTCCCCAACGCTCCGTCAGCAGCTCGGCGCCGTCGCCGAGCTGGGTCGCCGTCCGCTCGTCGTAGCGCCGGTAGCCGCCCCGGCCGAGCGCGTCCACACGCTCCTGCCAGTCGGCCCCGGCCATGCGCCGCGGATCGCGCAGACCCGCCTCCTGCAGCGCCCGCACCGTCTCCAGGGCGATCGAGGTGCGGATGCGGGCGCTGAGCAGCAGGGCCATCAGCAGCAGCCGGTAGAGCGGCTGCGGGGCGTCCTTGAGCGGGATACCCGCTTCCTCGGCGTAGGTGTGACCGTGTTCGCGGACGAGTTCTCCCACGACGCGGTCCGCCTTGTCGCGGCGGGGCACGGTGATCTCACTTCGGCGGCTTGAGCGGGTCGTGGCCGATGGTCATCAGCCGATGGCGGCGGTCCTCGTCCTCGGCACGCTCGGGCTCCGGTTCGTCGTACAAGTCCTGCTGGGCGGTCACGGTGTCCACGACCTCATGCATCACCTGGATGTCGTCGTCGGTCAGATCCGTGCGCCGCTTCTGCAGGATCGCGAGGACATGCCGTCCGGTCGGCGGGCCCGCATGCTCGGGCAGCGGCTCGGTGTCCTCGCCGGCGTCCAGGACCCGCAGCCAGGCTGCGAGTTCCTGGGAGGTCATGTTGACCACGCGGTGGAACTCGTCCCACAGCGCGTCCATCTCCAGGGCGTCGGTCATGGCGTACTCCTCTCCGCCCTCGGTGGCACGGCCCCTGTTCGTCGGTGGTTCAGTCCTCCCGCGGCCAGTTCTCGGCCTCGAACATCCAGCGCTGCTTCTCCAGCTCCGCGGTGAGTCCGATGAGCAGGTCCTGGGTGACCGGATCGGCCTTCTCCGTGGCGTCGATCCGCGTACGCAGCCGTCCGATCGCCGTCTCCAGCGACTCCGCCATCAGCCGTACGACGTCCGTGTCATGCAGCCAGCCCTCCTTCGCACCCGTCAGGCCGAAGGCGGACGCGACGGTCTCCGGCCGCCCGTCCGGCGGGACGCCGAGCGCGGCGGCCCGCTCGGCGACGGTGTCGGCGTACGTGCGTGCCGTGGCCACGACTTCGTCCAGTTGGAGGTGGATCGAACGGAACCTCGGTCCGACGATGTTCCAGTGGGCCTGCTTCCCGACGAGTGACAGCCCGAGCAGATCCACCAGGGTCTCCTGGAGGGCGTCCCCCGTGACCTGGCGTGCAGGCTCGGGCAGGGTGCTGTGCACCACGGTCATCGCGCGCTTCTCCTTGTCGGTCGGTATGCCGGTCGGTATGCCGGTCGTCTTGCCCGGCCCGGGTGCCCGGGACGGATGGGGTGAAACCCGGTGGCAGGTCCGGAGCGGGGGAGCGGGGCGGGAAGCTTTCCCGGTAGGCCGTCCGCGGTCTATAGTTAAAACTAGCGGTGCTAATTAATGGTCTGAGGCCGATCAGGAGTCCCGTCGTGCGTACCGTCCACTTCGCGGCAGCCCGCCGCACCCCCATCGGCAAGCTGCGCGGCGCCCTGTCCCCCGTACGGCCCGACGACCTCGCCGCGACGGTGATCCGCGCCCTGGTCGCGGACGTGCCCGGCCTCGACCCGGCCCGCATCGACGACGTCTACTGGGGCGCCGCCAACCAGGCAGGCGAGGACAACCGCAACGTCGCCCGCATGGCCGCGCTCCTCGCCGGACTGCCCGAATCCGTCCCGGGCGCCACGGTCAACCGGCTGTGCGCCTCCGGTCTGGAGGCGGTGACGACCGCCGCCCGCACCATCGCCGCGGGCGAGGCCGACATCGTGCTCGCCGGCGGATCCGAGTCCATGAGCCGCGCCCCCTTCGTACTGCCCCGCCCCGACGAGGCACTGCCGCACCGCATCGAGACCGCCGACACACGCCTCGGCTGGCGCCTGGTCAACCCCGCCATGAAAGACCTCCACGGACTGCTCTCCATGGGGGAGACCGCCGAGGAGGTCGCGGAGCGGTACGGCATCGGACGCGCACGCCAGGACGAGTTCGCGCTGCGCAGCCACCGGCGTGCCGCGGACGCCCGCAAGAACGGGTGGTTCGACAGCGAGCTGCTGCCCGTGGCCAGGCCGGACGGGGTCGTGGTCTCCGTCGACGAATGCGTGCGCGAGGACACCTCGTACGAGAAGCTCGCCCGTCTCAAGCCGGTCTTCCGCGAGGGCGGCACCGTCACCGCGGGCAACGCCTCGCCGATGAACGACGGAGCCGCCGCCCTGCTCCTCGTCAGCGAGGAGGCCCTCGACGAGCTGGGACTGGAGTCCCTCGGCCGCTATGTCGCGGGCGCCTCGGCCGGCGTCCACCCGGATGTGATGGGCATCGGGCCCGTCCCCGCCACCGAGAAGGCCCTCGCCCGCGTCGGCTGGACGATCGGCGGCATCGAGGAGGCCGAGCTCAACGAGGCGTTCGCCGCCCAGACCCTCGCCTGTGTCGACCTTCTCCGCATCGACCCGGAGCTGGTCAACCCCGACGGCGGCGCCATCGCGCTCGGGCATCCCCTCGGCTGCTCGGGCGCACGGATCCTGACCACCCTGCTGCACCGCATGCGCCGCACCGGGGCGTCCCGAGGGCTCGCCACCATGTGCGTGGGGGTCGGGCAGGGCACCGCGGTGCTCGTGGAACGGCCGTAGGATTTCCCCCGCCCGTGATCTACTGAGTCGGCGCGAACCCCGACATGAAGACCGAGGCGATGACCCGACACTGCTGTGCGGCGATGACGGACCGGGTGAACCGGCGCCGCGACCAGCACGACGACCCCTTCTCCTGCCCGGACGCACTGATCCTGTTCACCGGCAGGTTCCGGGAGTACGCGCTGATCGTCCACGACGGCGGCGCATCGGGCATCGGTGTCGACTTCTGCCCGTGATGCGGCCGGCGGCTCCCGGAATCCCAGCGGGACCGGTGGTTCGAGGAGCTCGAGAACCGCGGCGTCGATCCGTGGGACGACGAGATCCCCGCCGAGTTCCAGGACGACCGCCGGCTCGGCTCCTCGGCCGGGAACGTTTGACGCGTGCCGTCGGGCATACGGCAACCCGGGCGTGGGGCAAGGCTGTCGGGGCGCGGTGGACGCAGGGCCCCGGCCTGCGGCCCCGGACCGCGCCGCCGGGCGAGACGCCTCTGAACGGGGCCGGATGCATGGGCATAGCATCGGTCCCCGCATGAACACGATGACGCTCTGGAACATATCCGCATGGGGGTTCGCCGCGCTGGCCGTCGCAGCGATGCTCGTCGGCTTCTCCAAGACCGCCGTGAGCGGCGCCAACACGGTCAGCCTCGCGGTCTTCGCCGCGGTCCTGCCCGCTCGTGCCTCGACCGGCGTCCTGCTGCCCGTGCTGATCGCCGGCGACATCCTCGCGGTCCTCACCTACCGGCGGCACGCCCACTGGCCCACCCTGTGGCGGCTGTTCCCGGCGGTCGCCGTGGGCGTCGTCCTGGGCACCCTGTTCCTGATGTGGGCGGACGACGGGGTCGTACGGACGTCGATCGGCGCGACCCTGCTGCTGATGGCGGCGGTCACGGTGTGGCGCCGCCGCAGCGCCGACCGGCCCGACGGCCCGGATGCGGTGACCACCCGAGCCGGCCGGATCAAGGCCCGCTCCTACGGCGTCCTCGGCGGCTTCACCACGATGGTGGCGAACGCCGGCGGCCCGGTGATGTCGATGTACCTGCTGTCGGCGGGCTTCCGCAAAATGGGCTTCCTCGGCACCTCGGCGTTCTTCTTCCTGATCGTCAACGTCTCCAAGGTGCCCTTCAGCGCCGGCCTCGGCCTGATCGACGGCCGCTCACTGCTGCTGGACGCGGCGCTCGCGGTGTTCGTGGTGCCGGGCGCGTTCCTCGGAAAGTGGGCACTGCACCGGATCGACCAGCGCCTGTTCGAGCGACTGGTGATCGCGGCGACCGTGGTGGGCGCCGTCCAGCTGCTGCTGCGCTGAGCGGGACGGACTCATGGACGCAGCAACGCGGGGAGGTCCGCGAAGGAGTCGAGGACGTGGTCGGGCTCGCCGCTCGCGGCCCGATGGGTCTCCGGCTGGTATTTGCCGGTCCTGACGAGCACACCGGTGATCCCGGCGCGCTGGGCCGCGAGAACGTCGTTCTCGATGTCGTCGCCGACCATGAGCGCCTGGTCCGGGCCGACCCCGAGACGGGCCAGCGCCGCCTCGAAGAACGCGGGCGACGGCTTGCCCGTGACCTCGGCCTCCACCCGTGCGGCCCGCTCCAGACCGAGCAGGAACGCCCCCGAGTCGAGTTGCAGCCCCTGGTCCGTGCGCCAGTACAGATTGCGGTGCATGGCGACCAGCCGCGCCCCGCGCTGAAGATGGCCGAAGGCGCGGTTGAGCGCCGCGTAGTCGAACTCCGGTCCGGCCCCGCCGAGAAGCACGACGTCCGGGACGGCGTCCTCGTCGTCGTCGACGACCGAGACCCCGACCAGGTCCTCCCGGATGTCACCGCTGTTGAGCAGCCGGCACCGCGCGCCCGGACAGCGGTCGGCGAGATACCCGGCGGTGACGGCGGGCGCGGTCAGGACGTCTTCGGCGGACACCGGGAAACCGGCCCCGGAGAGGGTCTCGGCGACCGATGCGCGGGTGCGGGACGTGGTGTTGGTGACGAGGGCGACGGCCAGATGCGCCGCGCGGATCTCCCGCAGTGCCCGGACCGCGCCCGGCAGGGGCTGCCACGAGACGGTGAGGACCCCGTCGACGTCGATGAGCACGGCGCGCACAGCATCCATACCAGGACCCTAGCGAGCGGAGCGCCCGCCCGTCGTGTGGCCGCGGGCGGGGGAGCCGGAGCAGCCCGTACCCTCGTGGCCATGCTCCTCCACGTTCTGGTCCTCGGCGGCACCACCGAGGCGCGTGAACTGGCCGCCTCGCTCGCGGCCCGTCCGGACGTACGGGTGACCACATCCCTGGCAGGCCGGGTGTCCCGGCCGGGAACGCTCGAGGGGGGCGTACGCGTCGGCGGGTTCGGCGGCGCCGAGGGGCTGGCCGCCTGGCTCCGCGCGCACCACGTGGACGCGCTGGTCGACGCCACGCACCCGTTCGCCGCCGGAATATCGGCGAACGCGGCCCGGGCCGCCGCGGCCGCGGGTGTCCCCGCCGTGGTGCTGCGCCGGCCCGGCTGGCGCCCGGCGCCCGGCGACCGCTGGCATGAGACGGGCTCCCTCGCGGGTGCGGCCGCGCTGCTGCCGGCGCTCGGCCGGCGGGTGTTCCTCACCACCGGCCGGCTGGGCCTCGCGGCCTTCGCCCCTCTGGCGGACCTGCACTTCGTCGTACGGTCGGTGGAGCCGCCCGAGCCGCCCTTGCCGCCGGACACGGACGTGGTGCTCGCCCGCGGACCCTTCACGGTCGAGGACGAGACGGTGCTGCTGCGCGAGCACCGCATCGAGGTGCTGGTGACGAAGGACAGCGGGGGAGCGGCGACGGCGGCCAAGCTCACCGCGGCGCGGGAACGGGGAATCCCGGTGGTCGTCGTACGGCGTCCGCCCCTGCCCGAGGGCGTCACCGCGGTGCCGGACGTGGCCGAAGCACTCTCCCGGCTGAGGCTCGGCCCCGCCGGGAACGGGCCGGATCCCGCCTAGTCCCGCGGATGCCTGCGCAGCAGATACGTGTCCATGATCCAGCCCTTGCGTTCCCTGGCCTCCGCACGCAGCCGCTCGATGCGCTCGGCCGTCTCGGTCAGGGGGCCGGAGACGAGTATCTCGTCCGGTGTGCCGATGTACGCGCCCCAGTAGATGTCGATGTCCTGGTCCGCGTACTGCCGGAAGGCCTGGTGGGCGTCGAGCATCACGACCACGTCGTCGACGCCTTCCGGGAAACCCTCCGCGAGACGGCGCCCCGTGGTGATCTGCACCGGCCGCGCCACCCGGTTCAGCCCCGTGCGGTGCCTGGCGACAAGCGCCGAGACGCTGCTGATTCCGGGCACGACGTCGTACGAGAACGTCACCGTGCCGCGGGCCAGGACCTCCTCCAGGATGCCGAGCGTGCTGTCGTAGAGCGAGGGGTCGCCCCAGACCAGGAAGGCGCCGGTGTCCTCCTCGCCCAGCTCCTCGGCGATGAGCCGCTCGTAGATGTGGGCGCGCGCAGAACGCCAGTCGCCGACGGCGGGGGAGTAGGCGGCGCCGCCCGCGGCCCGGTCGCGCTCGGGGTCGCGCGCCTCGGCCAGGCGGTACGTCCCCTCCGGCAGGTGTGCGTCGAGAAGGTCGCGGCGCAGCTGCACGAGGTCCGACTTCACCTCGCCCTTGTCGAGCACGAAGAACACGTCCGTGCTCTTCAACGCCTTGACCGCCTGAAGGGTCAGCTGATCGGGATCGCCCGCCCCGATGCCGATCACATGAATCTTTCGCACGCCACGAGTCTGCCGTACGCCGCCGACAGCCCGCGCACACCCCTGCCCCGGTCCGCCTACCGCTGCTCCCCGCGCAGCCGCGGCGCCCACGCGCGGGCGTCGACCGGCGCCGCCTCCCGCTCCACGGTCGCCGCCGAGTCCCGCGCCCAGCGGACCAGTTGTGCCACCCCGATACCGTACGGCCGTTCCTGGCCGGTCGCGATCGCCCACTCCTCCACGGCCCCGGCACCGCGTCGCAGCAGCCGGGCACCGCCCGTCGTGTTGCCACGGGCCGCGTGTGTGAGGCCGACGGCCAGCTGGGCGAGCCCGCGCCACAGGGCACGCTCCCCGGTGGGACCCGACTTCCACGCGTCCTCGAAAACCTCGTGGGCATGGAACGGCCGCCCGTCGTCCAGCAGCGCCTGAGCCTCGGCGACGGTGTCCTGCGGTGTCCGTACGACTCCCTCCGGCTGGCGCGTCACGCCCGGCGAGCCGTACGGAAGGGGCCGCCCCAGTCCGTCCCGTGGCCGGGCATTGCGGGCCCGCCCCTCGGCGTCCCGGTCGCGGTCCCGGTTCACGGTGGCCTCCGATGCGTCGTTCATACCCCGATTGTCCCCCGCCGTCCGCCCCTTCGGGGCAGTGCGCGGCGTGGGGTAGAGTTCTGTCCGCGCGATCACGCGGGCCACCGCGAGAGGCGCACCGGGACGTGGCGCAGCTTGGTAGCGCACTTGACTGGGGGTCAAGGGGTCGCAGGTTCAAATCCTGTCGTCCCGACGGTGAGGTAGTTGAATTTCCATACGTCAGGGGCTCTCTTCGGAGAGCCCCTGACGCATGACCGGAAGGCTTGATTTCTGCTCCTGTACTCCGGACAGGCGCGCAGCGATGCATACGGTGAACACCTATGACCGCCGTGGGGGTCAGGGTGTGGTCGCGGTCGGGAGGGACTTCTCGGCCCAGACGGTCTTGCCGTCGAGGGAGTAGCGGACGCCCCAGTTCTGCGCGAGTTGGGCGATGATGAACAAGCCGCGCCCGCCTTCGTCGATGGTGTTCGCGTGACGCAATCGCGGCGCGAGGGAATTGCTGTCGTGTACCTCGCACGTGAGTGCGCGGTCCTTGATGAGCTGCAACCGCAGAGGCGGGGTGCCGTAGCGGACGGCGTTGGTGACCAGTTCGCTGACGATCATTTCGGTGGTGTAGGCGGTTTCCTCGTCGATTCCCCACAGGGCGAGCTGCTGCCGGGTGTGGGTGCGTGCCGTGGCGACAGCTTTGGCGTGCTGGTCGAGATGCCATGTGGCGACGTGGTGAGCGGGAAATGTGTGGGTGCGGGCGAGGAGCAGGAAGACGTCGCCGTGGCAGGTGTCGCTCCGCAGCCGGTAGAGCACGTCGTCGCACAGGTCCTGTAGCGGCCGCTCAGGGTGGGCCAGCACCCGCTGGAGGATGTCCGGGGACGGGGCGGTGCGCAGGAGGGATGCGGTGTAGAAGGCGAGGACGCTGCCGTCGCTGACAGGGATGGCGGTGGCGGCGAAGGGGGGTCCCTCGGCACTGCCCAGAGGGGGCCCGGCCGGCAGGTCGGGGATCTCGGTGGTCCCGTCGGGGTGGGCGAGGACGGGTGGGGGATGGCCGGCCAGGGCGATGGTGCAGGCCTCGGCGAGCGGGTCGTAGACCGCGTACACGCAGCTTCCCCCGAGCGGCATGGGGTCGCCGGACGGCAGGGCGGTGCGTTCCTGGGCCAGGCTCAGGGCGGTGTCGTTGAGGCGGGCGAGGAGCTCGTCGGGCCCCAGGCCGAGTGCCGCCAGGCAGTGGGCGGCGGTCCGTATCTGTCCCAGAGTGGTGGCCGCGTGGATGCCCTTGCCGGTGACTTCGCCGACCATCAGCGCGGTGCGGGCGCCGGGCAGGGCGAAGGTGTCGAACCCGCCGCCTCCGCCGATTTCGGAGGGCATGTACATGTGCGCGGTTTCGACGGTGGTCTGCGTCGCAGGGTGGGGCAGCAGAACATGGCGCTGGATTGTCAGGGCGATGGTGTGTTCGCGTGTGTAGCGGCGGGCGTTGTCGATGCACAGCGCGGTGTGAGCGGCCACTGCGAGGGCGAGGGCGACATCGTCGTTGTCGTAGACGTCCGCCCGGCCGGTGCGGTACAGGCTCAACAGCCCCAGCACTGTTCCACGCAGCGTCAGGGGGGCTGTGATGAGGCTGTGGGCACCGGAGGCGCGGATCGCCTCGGCGCGTGCCGGGGCGGCTGCCAGCCAGGGCGTGTCGGGGCCCAGGGCGACGAGGCGGGGCTTGAGATCGGCCAGCGTCTGGGCGTAGGGCGTCGGGAACGGCAGAGCGCGCACGTCACCCACCGGATGCGCCTGCATCTGCTCCTCGCCACCGTCGTGGCCGTAGGCGGCGCGGCGCAGCGGCACCTTGAGTCCCAGAGGGCTCAGCGGAGGGTCCTCGCCGCGTACCACCGCGTCCACCACGTCCACCACGGCTATGTCGGCGAGGTTCGGCACCACCTCATGCACCAGTTCCTCGCAGGTGGCCACCACGTCGAGGGTCTGTCCCACGTGCTCGCGCACCGAGCCGAAGACGCGCACGCGGGCGGCTGCCTTTTCGCGTTCGGTGACATCGAGCATCTCCGCCAGCACCCCCAAGATCTTCCGCTGCGGGCTCTCCAGACGGGATGCCGAGACGGAGAACAGGTACTCCGGCCCCGGCGCGCCCTTCGGACGCACTCCCACCAGGTGGCCCCGTGCGGGCGTGCCGCTCTCCAGCACCCTCTCCAGCATCGCCTCCACCTCACGGGGTGCAGAAAGGTCGTACACCTCGGTGATGTGCCGCCCCACGATCTGCCCGGGGGGTGCCCCGTACAGAACCGGCCGGGTGAGTTTGAGCCGTAGGATTCGCAGCTGCCTGTCCAGGATCAGCAGGCCTGTGGGGGACTGGTGGAACAGAGCTTCCAGTACCGCAACACCCTCGACGGGCGAGATGGCGTCGTCTTGCGCCACGGCAACCACCTCCACTATCCAGCCTGCTCCCGGCTCCTGTGCGTCGCTCCCCAACCCGGTACTTGCCGAACGATCGTCAAGCTGTCTGTGAGGCACAAGCCGGATGTGGCGGATCCTGCCTTCGGCGACCAGCTCGGCCAGGGCGCCGACGGTGTCCTCGATGGGGCACCTTGGGGGTCGACGCGGTGCAGGTAGTACAGGTCGACGTGGTCGGTGCCCAGGTGCCGCAGCGAGCGTTCCAGGGACCGGCGGACGTACTCGGGCCGGCCGTTGAGACCGAGGACCCGGCCGGCGTCGGTGATCTCGACGCCGGTCTTGGTGGCGAGCACGGCGTCTTCGCGGCGCTCTGCCAGGGCCTTGCCGAGAAGCTGCTCGTTGATGAAGGGGCCGTAGCTCTCGGCGGTGTCCAGCAGGGTGACGCCGAGCTCCGGTGCGCGGTGGATGGTGGCCAGCGACTCGGTCTCGTCGGTGGCGCCGTAGAACGCGCTCATGCCCATGGAGCCGAGCCCTTGGGTGCCGACGGTCAGGCCCTGGCTGCCCAGTGCGCGGTGTTCCATAAGGATTTCTCTTCATAACTAACTGGATAGATGCGTACGTGGACCTGTTGCACCGCGAGTGTCAATAACTAGATAGTTACTTGCTAGCCTGGCGGACATGCCACGGGACTCCAGCGCCACCAAGGCCCGGCTGCTCGACGCCGCCTTCAGCGAATTCGCCGCCTACGGCATCGCCGGGGCCCGGGTGGACCGGATTGCGGAGGCCGCTGGGGCGAACAAGCGGCTGATCTACGCCTACTTCGGCAACAAGGAGCAGTTGTTCGACGAGGTCTTGCGGCGGGCCCTGACGGCGGGTGCCGAGTCGGTGCCGTTCGACGTCGACGATCTGCCCGGATACGCCGGTGCGGTCTTCGACCACCTCGTTGCCCGTCCGGATCTGATGCGCCTGCGCCTGTGGCAACTGCTGGAACGCCCCTCCGCCACCGGACTCGAACCGGACGCCTTCCGGCGCAAGACCGCCGGGGTGGCCGACGCTCAGCAGCGTGGCGATGTCGCCGGGGAGATGGAGCCTGCCGATGTCCTGACCATGGTTCTCGCCGTGGCCCAGGCGTGGTTCTGGGCGGCCGAGGGGGAGGAGGTGGGTCAGTCCTGGTCGCCGCAGCGGCTGGCCCGGCACCGCTCGGCGGTCGTCGAGGCCGCCCGCCGGATCTGCGAGCCGAAGACCGCTGAGGGATAGCCGCCTCAAGGGCGCGTGCACGGGAGTGCTCGTACGAGGCTGCCGTCAGCCTTGGGGCGCAGGCGCCGCGGTCGCGTCGGCTGTCACGCTCCGCGCGTGGTCGACGAACCGCTGTGGGGCCGGTGGCAGGGTGCGCGAGGCCAGCCAGGCGATGCCGATGTCGCGGGCCGCCTGTACATCGGTGACCTGGAGGTAGCGCAGGGGCAGGTCCGGGTTCCTGTCCGGGGCGGTGGAGGCTTCCCGCGAGACCGGGATCAGGGACACCCCCAGACCGGCCGCGACCAGGCCGCGCAGGGTCTCGACCTCTTCGCCCTCGAAGCCGACGAGCGGGCTGAAACCGGCCTGGCGGCACAGTGTCTCGGTGACGCTCCGCAGGCCGTAGCCGGGCTTGAGCACGATGAACTGTTCCTCGGCCGCCTCGGCCAGACGCACCCGTTGCCGCTGGGCCAGACGGTGCCGGACGGGGACGGCGAGCCACAGGCTTTCGACCAGCAGCCGCCGCCATGTGATGAGGGGGTGGCCCGGGTCCCGGCTGGTGATGATCACGTCCGCGGTGGAGTCGAGGAGGCGCTGGGCGAGACCGTTCTCGTCGGCCTGGTGCAGTTCGAACCGGGTCTGTGGGAAGGCCTCCCGGAACCCGGTGACCAGCCTCGGGACGAGCCAGGTGCCCAGCGTGTGCAGGAAGGCCAGCGACACCACGCCGCCTTCGGGGTCGACGACCTCGGCCACCGCCCGGCATCCGCGGTCGTAGCTGTCCAGTACGGCGTCGACGTACTCCTTGAACACCCGTCCCGCCGGGGTGAGGCGCAGAATCCGGCCGACGCGATGGAACAGCTCCGCACCCACCTCGGCCTCGAGCCGGTTCAGGGCGCGTGACAGGGCGGGCTGGGTGACGCGGGCCTCCGCCGCGGCATCGGTGACCGTCGCGCCCTCGGCCACGGCCTGGAAGGAGCGCAGAACGTGCAGGTCCATGGCCTCATTCTCTCGCCGTATCGGTCACGGCATTTTCAGGTCGTAAGTGCATGGTTCGTGGGGCGGGAGCCCAGGGACAGGGACCGTGCGGTCACGGTGTCGCAGAGCTGTTCGGCCTCGGTGACGGTCCGCTCCCAATCGGGGAGCCGGTGACCGGGCCGGACCGGTTCGCGTCGGGCGTTCGTGGCCGCCCGTCGTGCCTCGGCCAGCTGGTGGTAGGCGGCGCGGCGCAGTGCCTGCCGCTGGGCCGGCGCGGCACTCTGGGCGAGGTCCTGGTAGCGGCGGGCCGCGGCCAGAGCCGCCTCGGTCAGGGCGTCGGCGCGGCCCGCCGTGGAGCGCGGCCACAGGGCGAAGTGCGCGACGAGCACGAGGGCGGACGCGAGAGCGGTGTCCAGGATGCGGGGCCCGTACAGCGCCCGGTGATCGCCGAGCAGATCGACGAGGACGAACACGATCGCGGTCAGGCCCGTCGTGGCCACCGCGTAGTGATGGCGCACGCCGACCGCCATGAGCGCGCCGAAGACGGCCACCAGGCCGATGAACGCGTAGGTGCTCTCCGTCAGCAGGTACACCGTGCCGATGGCGGCCACGCCGACGACGGTGCCGATGCAGCGGTGCAGTGCCCGGCCGAAGACGGGGCCGAAGTCCGGCTGGTAGACGAAGGCCACGGTCATCGGCAGCCAGTAGCCGCGCGGGGCGTCCAGCAGGAGGGCGCACAGCTGCGCGGCAAGGACGCAGGCCGCCAGCAGGGCGGCGTACCGCAGACGTGCCGATCGGCTCTGCCGGGGACGTGCCGGAAGCGAAAGGGCCGCGTCGTCCATCCGTTCGACGTGGGTGGCGGCGCGCAGCTCGGCGAGGGCGCGCAGGCCCGGAGAGCCGGGTTCGACGGCCGGCAGTACAGCGGCAGCCGCGGGTCGGCCGTCCGGCAGGGACCCTACGGCCGTGTCCTTGCCGTCCGGGGGAGACGGTACGGCCGGTTCCTCGCCGTCCGGGAGCAGTCCCCGGGCGATCAGCAGGGGGATGTCCACCACGGTCGCCGGCAGCGGACGCCCTTCCCACAACAGCGTCGTCACCGCCTCACCCAGCCGCGCGGCGACGTGGAACGCCCCGAGGAGCCGGTCGGCCTCCGCGTCCCGGCGGCGCGCGTGACCGGACGTCAGGTAGCGGCCCATCATGTGATGGGCGACGTCCAGGGCGTCCGTGAGCTGCCGCCGGGCATCCTCGGCGGTCGCCGTTCCGGCTGCCGCGAGCGCCTCGGACGCGGCCCGGTACACAGCACGTACGGCGGCCCGCTCGACGTGGTGACGCCGCCACAGCCATGGGGTCGCGGACAGTACGAGGACCAGGCCGACGCCGGTGAGCAGGGCGAACGGGGCCTGCCACCACGGCCCCGGTACCGGGATGCCGCCGCCGACCGTGGCGCCCAGCAGGAGGTGCATGCCGGCCACGGACGCGGTCCGCTCGCGCAGACTGATCGCGCCGCCGACCAGGGCACAGACGGTCAGGCAAACCGTCACGGCCGCCGTCTGCCCGGTGCGCAGCGCGAGTTCACCGGCGAGCAGCCCGAGGGCACTGGCCAGCCCCATCCAGCCCAGCCGTCGCGCCCGCGTCCGGTAGGGGTCGGAGCCATCCTGGCTCACTCCCCACAGGGCGCCGATCGCCGCTATCACCGCAGGGGTCATGCGTCCCGTCCACACGCCGGCGAGCAGCGGGAGGGCGAGGGCGACGGCCCCCCGCAGCGCTGCCGCCAGCGGGAATCCGCCGAGCGCGCTGACCAGGGGACGGCGCGGCCGTGACGCCGTGGGAATGTGCGGTGCACGTCCCTGGGGCGCGTTCGCTGCCGATGCCATACGGCCGTGTCCTTTCCTGGCGGGCGGGGTCGGCCGGCCGGATCGATGATCTGCGGGAGGGCGATGAAGGGGAGGATCACACGGCCTTGACGGGCGGGTAGTCCGGCTGCCAGGCGGCGGCGCGGACGCGCTGTCCGATGTCGTCGTCGACGGGGGCATGGGCGACGCCGTCCTGAGCGGCGGCCCGGGCCACGGCCACCGCGACCGCGACGGACGTCTCGCGCAGCCGGTCGATGAGCGGAAGGATCGGGGCGCCCGGCGCGGTGGCGTCGGTCTGCCCGGAGACGGCGTGCGCGGCCGCGACGAGCATGCGGTCGGTGACGCGATCGGCCTCGGCGATGATGGCGCCCAGCCCGAGACCGGGGAACACCAGGGCGTTGTTGGCCTGGCCGATCTCGTAGGTGACGCCCTCGAACTCGACGGGGGCGAACGGGCTGCCGGTGGCGATCAGCGCACGGCCGTCGGTCCAGGCGAGCAGGTCGGCGGGGACGGCCTCGGCCAGCCGGGTCGGGTTGGACATCGGCAGAATGACCGGACGCCGCACATGGGCGGCCATGGCCCGCACGATCTCTTCGGTGAAGGCGCCACCCTGGCCGGAGGTGCCGATCAGGATGGTGGGCCGGACCCGGCGGACGACCTCGGCCAGCGGGATGCCGCCGAGCTCGTCGTCGCGCTGCCAGCCGGCGACCTCGGTGCCACGGCGGGCATAGCGGATCTGGAAGTCGCGCAGGCCCCGCTGGCCCTCGGTGAGCAGGCCGTGGCGGTCGACGGCCCAGATGCGTGAGGCGGCCTGCCGGCGCGAGAGACCGCTGGTGACGAGGGCGTCGTGGAGCTGGTCGGCGACACCGATGCCGGCGGTACCGGCGCCGAGGATCACGATGCGGTGGTCGGGCAGCGGCACACCGCCGGCCTCGACACCGGAAAGCACGGCGGCGAGGTTGACGGCGCCGGTGCCCTGGATGTCGTCGTTGAACGTGAAGACCTTCTCGCGGTAACGGTCCAGGATGCGGCGTGCGTTGGCCGGGCCGAAGTCCTCCCAGTGCAGCATGGCCTTCGGGAACAGAGCGGTGGCCGCGGCGACATAGGCGTCGATGAAAGCGTCGTACGTCTCCTGGTCCACGCGCGGATGCCGGTTGCCCAGGTAGAGCGGGTCGTCCAGCAGTTCCCTGCGGTTGGTGCCGACGTCCAGCATCACCCCCAGCGTCCGCTGCGGGTCCACTCCGGCGGCGGCGGTGTAGACGGCCAGCTTGCCCACCGCGATGTCGATCCCGCCCACACCCCAGTCGCCGATACCGAGGATGGCCTCGCCGTCGGTGGCCACGATCAGGTCGACGTCGTCCGGGCCCAGGCCGGTGGCGCGCAGCGACCGCTCGATGTCCTCCGGTGCGTCGACCGACAGATACACCCCGCCGGGGCGCCGGTATTCGTAGCTGTAGCGCTCGATCGCCGCGCCGACGGTCGGGGTGTAGACGATCGGCAGCATCTCTGACAGGTGATCGCCGATCAGCCGGTGGAAGAGCCGCTCGTTACGGTCGTGCAGTGCCGTCAGATAGACGTTCTTCGCCAGGTCGGTCGGCTGCGCCTGGTACTGCTGGTAGGCACGTGCCGCCTGCTGGTCCTGGGTCAGCACCTGCGGGGGGACCAGGCCCACGAGGTCCAGTTCCCGCCGCTCCTCCTCGCTGAAGGCGGTGCCCCGGTTCAGGCGGGGGTTGGACAGCACCGCCCGCCCGCGGGCGGTGGTTTCGAGTCGGCCTGCCGCCGAGTTCCACTTCGTGTCCACAGTCGACTCCCTGTCGGTCCTGGACTCGGATGACCTCAAGAGTCGGTGAACGCTGCGGCATGCGTCCAATGCCTGGCAATCGGGCACTCCATAACTTCAGTGCATGGAAGGCCGCTGACGTGCGTTTTTCGCTGGGGTCCGGCGTCGTGCAGCCGGCGCCGTCATCTCATTCCTTCTCCTCGCTCATGTGGCTTCCCTCTCCTCGCTCGTGTGGCCCTCCTGCTCGCTCACGGGCCTCAGCGCGGTCAGGAGGGCGAGCTGCCTGCGGTCGCGCAGCTCGCCGAGCTCGGTGGACGGGGAGGAGCCGTAGGCCTTCTCCACGGCCTGGATGACCTGTTCCTCGCGTTCGGGGTCCGGCGAGGGCTCGCCGGCCGTCACCGTCTTGTGCATGGATTTGCCGATGCCCGTGACGATGTGGCGGTAGCCGCCGGGACCGCCGCCCAGGTGCTGGCCGAGGAAGAGCCCGACCGTCGCCCAGCGGATGCCGAGGGAGTTCGTCAGCACCTTGTCGATGTCCTCCGGGCCGACCACGCCCTGCTGGACCAGGCAGGTGGCCTCACGAGCCACCACGTACTGCAGGCGGTTGCCGACGAACCCGGGGATCTCCTTGTGCAGGACGACCGGGGCGCGGCCGAGGAAGGTGTAGAAGTCGACGGCCCGCTGCACGGCGTCCTGGCTGGTGCGCTCGCCCGGTACATGAGCCGGGCCGGCGGCATTCGGGACTGCTTCTCCGGCGGCCCGATCCGGGCGTTGACCCGACGGTGCCCACAGAGAGGCGCTCAAGCGAATCCTCCCTCCACGACCGGAGGTTCGGCCGCGGCGGGCGCGGGTGGCCAGGCATGCGGTGAGAGGACGCCCTTCACATACGCGCGCGCCACCAGAGCCGTTCTGTTCGTGACCCCCCAGCGCCGTGAGAGGCGCGCGAGATGGTAGTTGACCCCGTCCGCGGTCAGGCCGACCTCTGTGGCGATGCGCGTGCTGGTGCAGCCGGCGGCCGCCAGGGCGAGGATGCGCGCCTCCATGGCGCTGGTCTGTCCGGACTCCTTCGTCCGCCCGGTGGGCAGGGCAGGAGCCGGCGCCTCCGGGATCCGCAGGATCAGCAGCAGATTCGGCGGGGCGTCGGGTGCGGTGCCCACCAGGTCGATGGTCATCTCGCCGTGTCGCTCCACACCGGTCGGCGGGCACCAGGACACCTCGATCGGATACCGGGACCTCCGACGCAGCCGTAGCGCCTCAGAGATCGGATCGAGCCGCCCCGCCGTCGGGCGGAAGAGGTCGAGGGCACTGCGCCCCACGAGGCGGCCGGGGAGCGTGCCCCACTCCGAGGCCATGGCGTGGTTCGCCGAGAGAACGGTCCCTCGCGCGTCGCAGAAGGCGGCAGGGAGCGGGATTCGGTCGAAGAGCCCGGTGGCCCGGTTGCGCCAGAAGACCGCCTGTTCGCTGTCCGGAGCCGGCGCCGATGCGTTCGACGTGCCGGCCGCCCGCTGCCCTGGGGTGTCCATCCATCGCTCCCGCAGCTCGTACATGACCGGTGAAGGGGGTGGCAATCCCGCTCGCGTCACCTCCGCTACAAGAATTTGTAGCACTGATGCGATCGTGCACCCCCCGTCGACGCCAGGGTGGACGAGCGGCGCCCCACCGGGGGCGACAGTCCCTGAACGATCGAGGGAGCTACCTTCATGCGCCATAAGCGCACCGTCCGCCATGTGGTGGGCAACATACTCGGCGAGGGCCACACCGTCCGCCACGTGGTGGTCCATCTCCTCACCCCGCTGCTGATGTGTTTCGGCATGGGCCTGTCCTACCTCGGCGCCTTCCATGCGCCTCAGGCCCACACGCACGGGCTGAAGGTCGCCGTGGTGGGTACCTCGGCGCGCAGCCATCTGCTGGCCCAGGCGGTCAAGGACAAGGCCGGTGACGCGCTGGATGTCACCACCGTGCCCGACCGGGCCGCCGCACGGCGGCAGATCATGGACCGGGACCTGGTCGCCGCGTACGTCCCGAGCCCCAGGCACGCCGAACTGCTGGTCGCGGAGGCGAACTCCGACACCTCCGCCGAAGCGGCCGAGGAGGTCTTCACCGCGGTGGCCGCCCGGCAGGGCGCCTCGCTGGAGGTCACCGACCTGTCCCGCTCGGCGAGCGGCGATCCCACCCATACGAGCCTGTTCTTCCTGCTGGTCGCCCTGAGCGTCGGCTCCTACGCCGGCGTCGCGGCCATCGTCGCGACCGGTGCCGCGCTCAGCGTGTGGACGCGGGCCGCCATCGGTATCGCCACGGCACTGGCGGTGAGCGTCATCGGGGCGGTGCTGGCGGGTCCGTGCTTCCATGTCGTCGACCACGACCTGTGGGGGGTGTGGGGCATGGCCTTGATGTACTCGGCGGGCATCCTCACCATCGGCATCGGCCTGCACACGTTCCTCAAGCGCTCGACCACGCTGGTGCTCATGGTGCTGTTCGTGATGCTCAACTTCACTTCTTCGGGCGGCGTCTTCGAGCCCGAGCTCCAGAACGGCTTCTTCGGCGCGCTGCATGCCTTCTGGAACGGCGCCGGATTCGTCGAAGGGGTCCGGAGCCTGCTCTACTTCGACTCGGCGGGCCTGGGGAGCCGGATCCTCTCCCTGGTGCTCTGGCTCGTCGCGGGCCTGCTGCTGGTGGCCGCGGCCGCGATCGCGGAGCGGCGTACCACCTCTGTCCCGGCCCCCGTCACCCCGAGGGAGGCGGACGCTCTGGAGGAGATGGGCGAGGCCGTCGCCGTATGACCGACCGTCAGACACCCGCCGGGCCGGCACCCGGCGGGTGCCGCGTTCTCGCCGCCCGAGCACACCGGACACGGGCACCGGACGGAACCCGCTGCATCCGGGAAGGGCACGGCCCGCCGCGCCCGGGAGCCCGGAGGCGGCGGGCCCGTCACGGCTCAGCCCGCCTCGGCCGGTGTGAAGCTCACGTCCGCCGTGACCACGGTGCCGCCACGGCGCCCGGGAGCGTTCTGGTACTTCCAGTACAGGTTGGTGTGTGCGATCACCTGCTCCGGCGACGGTGCGCCGTACGCGGTGAGGTCCTCCGTCGTGTGCGCGTCGCTCACCAGCGTCACGTCGTACCCGCGCACGAGGGCGCCGTGGAGGGTCGAGCGGATGCAGGCATCGGTCTGGGCGCCCGTGACGACGACGCGGCCCACTCCGCGCCCGGCGAGCAGCGCCTCCAGCTCCGTGTCCTCGAACGAGTCGCCGTACCGCTTGTGGACGAGCGGCTCCGCGTCGTGGCGCACCAGTTCCGGCACGTACTGCCAGTTCTCGCTGCCCCGCTCGAGGCCCTCGTCGTCGGAGTGCTGCACCCAGATCACGGGCACGTCCTCCGCCCGTGCCTTGCCGATCAGGGTGTTGATGTTCTCGATCACGCTGTCACGGTTGTGGGAGCCGGCCACCACCCCGTTCTGGACGTCGATGACGAGCAGCGCGGTGTTCGGCCGGTCCGGCAGGGTTGTCATGGGGACTCCGGTTCTCTGTCGGCGGGGCCACGTCGAACCCCACCCTAGAGGCGGCCACTGACATTGCTATTGCCAGTCAGGTTCCGGTGGTTGTGGCACTGCCACTGACTGACGTCCTGCTGGGCTGGCTTCCCGTTGTTCTGCCCGGCCGCCCGCGCCTGACCTCCGGCTGGGAAGGCATCTTCAGGACGACAGCATCGGTCACAGCGGACGCGGTTCCTCCGTCCTCCGTGCTGCGTGGGGTCCAGGACCACTCGGATCGCCGGATCTCCCGGATCGCCGGGATCATTGGGCTGCTCGGATCGCCGGATCGCCGGATCGCCGGGCTGCTCGGATCACCGGGCCGCCCGGATCGCCGGACCGCCGGGATCACCGGCCGCTCGGATCGCCCGGATCACCAGGCCGCCCGGATCACCAGGCCGCCCGGATCACCAGGCCGCCCGGATAGCCGGACCGCCCGGATCAGTGATCACTTGGATCACAGGAGAGCCCGACGGCCCCGAATTCCGGCGTATTCCACGCCGAAGGCACTTCGAAATGCCCCTTGACTTCGCAAGGCCCCCGCGCCACATTCCCTGACGCTGCATCAGATCGGGAGGTGAAACGCCTCACCGTCCCCCGCCACCCCTGGAGCGATCTGCCATGCCCACAAGCGCGGACCCCGCGAGACGTACCGCATCCCCCGCGGCGGAGGGACCGTCGCGCCGACAGGTGCTCGGCGCGGCCGGTACCGGGCTCGCCCTCGCGGCCGGGCTGCCGGGGACCGCCGGCGTGGCACACGCGGCCGGCCTGCCCTTGCTCGGCACGTACGACGTCGTGGTGATCGGCTCCGGTGCGGCGGGCATGACGGCCGCGCTGACGGCCGCCCACCAGGGGCTGAGCTGTGTGGTCGTGGAGAAGGCGGCCACCTTCGGCGGTTCGGCGGCGCGCTCCGGAGCCGGCATCTGGATCCCGAACAACCCCGTCCTCCTCGCGGCGGGCGTCCCCGACACCCCGGCGAAGGCGGCCGCCTACCTCGCGGCGGTCGTCGGCCCGGACGTGTCCGCCGAGCGGCAGCGGGCCTTCCTCGACCACGGCCCCGCCGTGATCTCCTTCGTCATGGCCCACAGCCCGCTGCGCTTCCGCTGGATGGAGGGGTACAGCGACTACTACCCGGAGCTGCCCGGCGGACTGCCGAACGGCCGCTCCATCGAGCCCGACCAGCTCGACGGGAACCTCCTCGGCGCCGAACTGGCCCACCTCAACCCGCCGTACATGGCGATCCCGGCCGGCATGGTCGTCTTCAGCGCCGACTACAAGTGGCTGACGCTCGCCGCCGTCAGCGCCAAGGGAGTCGCCGTCGCCGCCGAATGCCTCGCCCGGGGCACCAAGGCCGCCCTCCTCGGCCAGAAACCTCTCACCATGGGGCAGTCCCTCGCCGCCGGGCTGCGCGCGGGACTGCTCACCGCGGGTGTGCCCGTGTGGCTGAACACCCCGCTCACCGATCTCTGCGTCGAAAGCGGTGCGGTCACGGGCGCCGTGGTGACGCGCGACGGTACGCCGGGACTGCTCCGGGCCCGGCGCGGTGTGATCGTCGGTTCCGGGGGCTTCGAGCACAACGCGGCCATGCGTGCGCAGTACCAGCGGGGGCCCATCGGCACCGACTGGACCGTGGGCGCCCGGGAGAACACCGGTGACGGCATCCGGGCCGGTGAGCGGGCCGGCGCCGCGCTCGACCTGATGGAGGACGCCTGGTGGGGCCCGGCGATCCCGCTGCCGGACCAGCCGTACTTCTGCCTCGCCGAACGCACCCTGCCCGGAGGCCTGTTGGTGAACGCCTCCGGTGCCCGCTTCGTCAACGAGGCCGCCCCCTACAGCGACGTGGTGCACACGATGTACGACCGGAACCCGAGTGACCCGGACATCCCGGCCTGGCTGATCGTCGACCAGAACTACCGCAACCGCTACCTCTTCAAGGACGTCGCGCCCGTTCTGCCCTTCCCCGACGCCTGGTACGACTCCGGCGCCGCGCACAAGGCCTGGACCCTGGATGCGCTCGCCGGGCGGATCGGGGTGCCTTCCGCCGCGCTGAGGGCCACCGTGAGCCGCTTCAACTCCCTCGCGAGGAGCGGTAAGGACCCCGACTTCCACCGCGGGGACAGCGCCTACGACCACTACTACACCGACCCCGCAGTCTTCCCCGACTCCTGTCTGGCGCCGCTGTGGCTGCCGCCGTACTACGCTTTCAAGATCGTCCCGGGTGATCTGGGCACCAAGGGCGGACTGCGCACCGACGCGCGGGCCCGGGTGCTGCGCGCGGACGGGACGGTGATCCCCGGTCTGTATGCGGCGGGCAACGCCAGCGCCGCCGTCATGGGGCACAGCTACGCGGGAGCGGGTTCGACGATCGGTCCGGCCATGACCTTCGGCTACGTCGCCGCGCTCGACCTCGCGGGTGTGTAGTGACGGGTCGCGGCGCTGGGCCCGGGGGCCGCGCGCGGGGTAAGGAGCGCGGACAACGGGGAGCGGGACGCAAAGGCGGGGCAACGGGGTCATATAGGCTGCTCTCTTCGGTTTTGCAGTCCGCGAGTGCCCGGGAGCCCCTGTGACCGTAGCGATCCCCCCGTCCGACACGGCCGGTTCGCCCGACGACCGGCCCGCGCCCCGCACACCGGCCGACGACGCGCCCGCGGCTGCGCCGGCCCCCGACGGCGACGGGTTCTGGGTGGAGCCCGCGGCGGCCGAGGAGGCGGCCCCGGTGCCGGGGGAGCCCGAGGTGGCCGAGGCTGTGGCCCGCGACGCCCGCGAGTTCGGTGTGTACGCCCGGACCGGCGGCTGGACGTTCGCGCTGAAGGTGGCGCGCAGCGTGCGGCCCGGCGGACAGCCGGCGGGTGAGACGCCCAAGATCTCCGCCAAGAGGTTCGCCGAGCTGGCGGGGTGTTCCGCGGAGCGGATCATGCGCTACTACAAGGCCTGGGACAAGGCCGCCGACGACGGTCTGGTCCCGCACTTCGAGATCCTGGTCCCGGGCCAGGACATCGAACTGCCGGACTCCGACGTATGGCTCTCGTACTACACCGCGCGCTCCAGCGCGTCCTCCGAGCGGGGGACCGCGATCGCCGCGGCGGCCGAGGCCGAGGGCATCCGGCCCACCAAGGCGCTGGAGGTCGCCGAGAACCCCACCGCGCTGCGGGCCGCCATCCTCGCCGATCCCGCGACCGCGCGGACCGCCAGGGCCGCGCTGTTCGACCGGCTCAAGGAGGACCCGGTTCTCCAGACCGAGCTGGCCCGTGACGTCGCCCGCACGGACGCGCTGAAGAAGGCGGTGGCCACCGAGAACCGGGCCGCGGACCGTATCGGCTATGTACGGCAGATCGCGGAGAACGGGCAGGTCAAAACGCCGGCCGGGCAGACGATCGACGCGCCCGCCGAACTCCGTGCTCAGGCCGAGCGCCATCTGTCCCTCATCGATGAGCTGGACGACGGCGAACAGGCCGGGCAGTGGGCCGCCGAGGCGTACGACACGGTGAAAGAACTCGTGGTCCAAGCCGTCGAGGCCGACCCGGAACTGCGCCGCGAGGAACGCCGTACGAAGTTCTACGGCAGCCTCCAGCGGGCCACGAAGGTCTTCGAGGAACTCACCCTGGACGACACGGACGACCTCGACGACCTCTACGACGACGACATGCTCCAGCGTCTGGAGCAGCTCCGGACGGCCATCGGCACCTGCATCGCGGCCCTGCGCGGGGCGGCCCCGGAGCAGCCGTGACGCACGGGACGCCTGGCGTGGCGGTCTCCGCCCGGCTTGGCGGTCTCCGCTCCGGTGGCGGTCTCCGCCCGGCGTGGCGGTCTCCGTCCCGGTGGCGGTCTCCGCCCGGCGTGGCGGTCTCCGTCCCGGTGGCGGTCTCCGCCCGGCGTGGCGGTCTCCGCCCGGCGTGGCGGTATCCCATCCCCGGTGAGGGGGCGGGACGCGGTCGATCGGTGGCTAGGCGGGGACGGTGGCCGGACGCGGCTGCGGTCGCGGTACGGAGGCGCGGAGACGGTGGACCACAGGCGGCAGGAACGGTGAGACCGCCGTCGCCGCGGCCGCCGCGGACAGGGCGATGGCCCAGGCGGCCGGGCCGAGAGGCGTGCAGCCGAAGAACTGGCTGAGCCCCGGGGTCTGGACGACGGCCGCCAGCGCCACCAGGGAGCCCACGGAGGAGACCACGATCGACCTGCTCCGGCCCCCGGCCAGAAGCGTCTGGCCGAGCTGGGAGCACACCAGCGCGATCAGGGCGACGGTACGGGCGCGGGTGCCGCGCCCGGTGAACCGCGCGGCCAGCCACCCGGCCGTCGCTCCGAGCGTGGTGGCCACGGCGCGGTACACGGTTTCCTCGGTCAGCGCCGAACCGAGCGAGACCTCGGGACCCTCGTGGAGCATGCGTTCGGCGGCTTCGGGAGGCGGCGGGCGCAGGGCCACGGCCATGGCCGGTGCGAGGTCCGTGAACAGGTTGACCAACAGCAGCTGGCGGGCCGTCAGGGGCGAGATGCCGGTCGCGGCCGCCCCGAGCACGGTGAAGGCGATCTCCCCGAGATTGCCGCCGACCAGGATCGCCAGGGCCTGGCGTACCGAGGCCCACATGGCGCGTCCCTCCACCAGGGTGGCGAGCACCGTCTCCAGCCGGTCGTCGGTGACCACCAGGTCGGCCGCCGCCCGTGCGGCCGGCGTGGCCCGGGTCCCGAACGCGATTCCGATGTCCGCGAGCCGGATGGCGGGCGCGTCGTTGGCGCCGTCGCCGGTCATCGCGACCGTGCGGCCGAGACGCTGGAACGCCTGCACTACGCGCACCTTGTGCACCGGGGTGCCCCGTGCGACGACGCCGACGTCGGGCAGCAGCGCGTCGAGCGCGGGGTCGTCGAGTTCGTCGAGTTCGGCACCCGTCACCACACGTCTGCCGTCCAGGACGCCCAGTTCGGCGGCCGTCGAGCCGGCGGTGCCCGGGTGGTCACCGGTGATCATCACGATGTGCACGCCCGCGTCGGCGAGTTGACGCACCGCGGCCGCGGCGGTCTTGCGCACACGGTCGGCGAACGCCAGGAACCCGGCGAAGTCCAGATCCCGCACGGCCTCGTCGGTGAGTTCCCCCTCGGGGGCATCCCGGAGTTCGGCGACCGCCAGCACGCGGTGGCCCTCGGCCGCCAGCCTCTCCCCGGCGGCGAGGATCTCCGCGCGGCCCTCGGCTTCCAGCGGCCGGCCGCCGCGGGTGGCACAGCGCCCGACCACCTCCTCCGGGGCTCCCTTCACCGACAGGATCCGGCGGCCTTCGGACCGGCACAGGGTGGCGTGGAAGCCGCGGCTCGGTTCGAAGGGCAGGCCGGACAGGCGCTGCCAGCCCGGCGCACCCGTCGTCCGCTGCACCCCCGCCTCCTCCGCCCCCGAGGTGACCGCACCGTCGGTGGCGTGTTCGAGCCCGTTCGGGCCGTGCGGGCGCGGTGTCGCCCGCAGCGCGGCGGCGAGCACGGAGCGCTGCTCCTCGCCGAGCGCATCGAGGGGCCGGCTGTCGCCGTCCGCCGCGACGGCCACGAGGGAGATACGCCCGTGTGTGAGGGTCCCGGTCTTGTCGAAGCACAGCACGTCGGTGCGGCCGGCCGCCTCGATGGTGCGGGGGTCCCTGACCAGGGCACCTCTCGCGGAAAGCCTTCTGGCTGCGGCGAGTTGGGCGGCGGACACCAGGAACGGCAGCCCTTCGGGAACGCTCGCCACGGCGAGCCCCACCCCGGCGCCGACGGTGTCCCGGGCCGGGCGTCCCCGCAGCGTGCCGGCCGCCATCACCGCCGCGGCCGAACCAAGTGCCACCGGCAGCGTGCCGCGGGTGATCCGGGCCAGTCTGCGCTCCACCCCGACGGCGGGGGCGGCGCCCCGGCCGATCGCCGCTGCACGGCTCGCCTCGGTCGCCTTGCCGGTCGCGACCACGACCGCGCGGCAGCGGCCGGCCGCGACCGTGGTGCCTTCGTAGACCATCGACGTACGGTCCGCGAGGTCCGAGGCCAGTACCGGCGCCACATCCTTGGCCACCGGAAGCGACTCGCCGGTCAGCGCCGACTCGTCGGTCTCCAGGTGGTGCGCCTCCAGCAGCCGAGCGTCGGCGGGCACGACGTCACCGGCGTTCAGGTGCACCACATCGCCCACGGCCAGGTTCTGCGCGGGGACGGTGGCGTCCGTGCCGCTCCGCAGCACCTTCGCCATGACGGCCGACTCGCGCCGCAGCCGGGCCACCGCCCGGTCGGTCCGGTGGCGCTGGAAGCCGCCGAAGAGCCCGGACAGCGCGGTGACGGCCACGATGACGACGGCGTCGAGGACGGCGCCCACGGACGCGGACATGGCCGCGCCGGCGCCCAGCACGGGCGTGAGCGGGTTGGCCATCTCGGTCAGGTAGGCCCGGCCGAGCGACACCGCCCCGCTCTCCTCGTCGGGAGCGGTGCCCCGCCGCCGTACCTCTTCCGCGGTCAGGCCCTCGTCCCTGCTCCCGGTCCTCGCGAGCACGGTGGCCGGGTCCATGGCGTGCCAGGGGTGCCGGGACTCGGCGGTCAGGGGCAGGGGCCGCCGCAGCAGCCGCACCGCCGACCAGACACCGACGGCCGTTCCCAGGGCGGCCGCCGCGTTGAACGCCGTCGTGCTGTGTGCCGCCGCCCGCCGCGACTGCCCGGCCACCGACGCCGTCGCTCCGACCGCCGCCGACGCCTGCGCGAGCCGCACCCCGCGCTGCGCGCTGTCGCGTGCGCCGCGGCAGGCCCGTACAAGGACGACGGCCGCCGCCGGATCGCCGTCCACACGCACGTGCGCGCCCCAGGGCGGGCAGCTCCCGGGGCCGGCGACGCCCACCCCCACGTCGGCGGCCCGCAACGCGGACGGATCGGCGGAGACCAGCAGCACGCCGCTGCCGTCGCGCTGGAGGTCCCGTACCGCGTCGAGCACCTTCTCGCCCGGGCTGCGCACCGCGTCGGCCTCCCGTACCACCGGGTCGCGGGTGTATCCGCCGGTGGCCACGACGGTCAGTCCGGCGGCGTGGGCGGCGGGCACGAAGGCCCCGGCGGAGTCGTGCATCTGCGGCACCAGGCTGACCAGGGCGCGCAGCCGGCGTCCGTGGGCCAGGCCGAGCACGAGCCGCGCGCCGTCGCGTTCCAGCCGTTCCCGGGCCCGCGCCGCCGTGGGTCCGTCCAGCGCCAGTTCGTCGAGGGGCCCGAGCGTCCACTCGCCCTCCCGGGACAGCCGCTCGGGCGCGGAGCCGTCGAAGAGCCGGTGGGCCCTCGCGGCGAGTTCACCGCCGGGCGCGTCGTCGTCAAGGGTCACCAGATCGGCCAGGACGTCGGACCCCGCGGCCAGGACATCCGTGTCGAGGAGCAACGTGCCGATCCGGTCCAGCCGGCGCAGGGCTCGCGGGTCGGCCACGAGGATCCCCTTGAGTGCCAGGCCCCGGCCCAGGGCGCAGGCAAAGCCTTCACGGGCCAGCAGCGGCGCCTTGGGGATGGCCGCCAGCGCGCCGCCGGCCGCCTTGCCGGGGCGCCGGGTGACGAGGAGTGATCCGGCGAAGGACGCCGCTCCCACGAGGGGCGCCCGGTCGGCGTAGCGCTCGACGGGACCGTGCCTCAGCGGGGTCTCGCGGGGGAGCGGGGGCTGCCCGAGATGGGCTCCGGCCTCCGCGCTGCCGGTGAGGCGCGGCTCGGCCGCGGTCCAGGCGTCGCACTCCGCGTTCGCCTCCATCACCCGCAGACCGTGCCGGACGGTGTCCACGGCGACGCCGAGGAGCCCGCCGGAGCCCGCTTGGCCCAGTGCCGTGAGCGCGGCCATGAGCAGTCCGGCGTTGTTGCTGCCGACCGCCCGGTCCACCAGGGACCGCAGCCGCGGGTTGCTGTCGACGAGCGGGACGAGGGCCGCGACCGAGGCCGGTAGGGGAGCGCGTCGCACCAGGCCCGCCGCGGCGGCCAGCGGCGCGGCCGCGAGGTGCAGCCCCACGGCGGAACCCGCGCGCCGTGCCCTCTCGCCGGAGCAGGGGTGGTCGGGCAGGGTGAGGTCGATGTGGTGAGCCTCTTCGATCGTCTCGACCGCCTCGGTGAGGGCCTCGACGATGTCCTCGACCTCGGAGCCGCCCTCGGTGGCGACGATGACATGCCCGAGCACCGTGTTGGCCACCGCCCAGGCCACCCCCGGCACCTCGGCGATCCGCCGCTCGACCTCCTCGGCGAGCTTCTTCGCCTTGGCTCGAGGCAGGTCACCTTCCCGCAGCCCGCGTACGGCCACGTGTGCGCGTCCGTCGAAGTGCCGTACGCGCTCTCGCCTGCCGCTTCCGAGTACGGCGTAGGCCGAGGACACAACGGCCCGCAGCAGCGCGCCTCCCGGCAGTGCCACCACGTATCACCTGCTCCCGGGCCACGGTGGTTGACTCCCCGTGGCACGAGTAGCCACACATCGTAGGTTTCAATCCGGCAAGAGCTCTCACACTCCCCCAAGGGGGTGAAAATGGAATAAACAGATATCTCTCGGAGAGGAAGGCAGTGGGATGGCCAAGGCAGTGGGGACCGCTCCCCAGCAGGAGACGTCCCAGAAGCAGCACATGGAAACCCATGCGCATGAAGGTGTCGGCGTGCACCTCCATACGCTCACGCTGCACCCGTCGCTGAAGCTTCCCTACATCACCAGGGACGACGTGACGAGTACGGCGAGGGCGGCGACGTCGCGGGTGCCGGGCGTGCCGTCCGGCAAGGACGTCTTGTTCTACGGAGGGCTCGGCGCGATGGCCGTGGCGGGGGCTCTGGAGTGGCCGATCGCACTGGCGGTCGGCGGAGCCACCTGGCTGCTGCGCAGCGGTAAGAAGCGGGGAGAAGGCGCCGGATCGGCGACCGAGCGCTACGGCCAGGGCCGTGGCGTGGCGGGGACCGGTAGCTGAGGCCGGAGGCCGCTGTCATCTGACGGCGCGCGGCGTCGCCGGCGCCGCGCCGGGCACGCGGACGCGGAGCGCCCGTGCGTGCCGCGTGTGTGGGGCCGCCGGGTGCCCCTGGGGGGTGGGCACCTTAAACGTCGCGCGTCGCGACATCGAGTCATCGTGGTATCGATACATCGATACATCGACAAAAGCAGACCGCGTGCGCGAGGGTGCGTGCGCGAGGGCGCATGAGCGCATATGTATCAGGCGGTGGCCGGTATGACGGTGGCGCGCAGGTGGCGGGAGTAAGCGGCCCACAGCTGCCACGCGACACGAAGGACGATCGCCTCGGCCAGCGCGAGACCGATCTTCGTGGCCACGGCTACAAGAATCTCGCCCATGTCGACTGACTTTCTGTACTCGGTTGCGGATGTCCGATATCCGACCATGCAGCCGTTTCTTCCGTGATGGGTGCCGTACGCGCATACGTTCGATGGCTTTTTGGTGAACAAACGGGGTCAAGGCGGTCGGAATCTGGGCGCGCATCGACGATCGGCACGGCTGCGACGGCGCCTGGACAACGCTCTCCGGCCGTCCGCGGTGCCGGAACCATTCCCAGGCGGTCGACAGCAGTCCGCCGGGAGTGCCGTCGTGCATCAGGTCGGTGATGGTGAGGAGCGGCACACCGGCCGCGCGTCGTGTCACCGTCTCCGGCGGCTGCCGACCGGCGCGCAGTGTCAGGGCGCCTGCCTCGGCCAGGTCGCCCACCGTCGCTGGTGGTCCCCGGAGTCCCGGCCTCCATGTCGAGTCCGGAGGGATGTCGCGCATGGTTGGCGGCAACCCCAACTCGTCCTTTTGCGCAGCGAGTTCCTTGCGGAAAGGTTCTGTCGTCGCGCGCTGCGGATCCACGCGGTCCGACGCCTTCGAGCCCGGGCCACCATCGGACCTGCGCCATGGGAAGTCGCGGTGCACTCCGGTACTCGAGCCGAAGCCCCGGAGGAGACGGTCGCTTCGGTCGCAAGGTCTCCAAGGTCTCCACCGGGGGCTTGTCAATGTGTGCTTGGCGTCAGGCGGCGGCGTCCAGGACCGCGCGGAAGCGGGCCCGACCGGAGAGCATGTGCTCGTACGCCTTGGGGGCCTCGGAGAGCGGGAAGGTCTCGATCAGGGGCTTGATGCCGTTTGCGGCGCTGAAGGCGAGGTTGTCCTCGTTCTCGATCGGGGTCCCGGTGAGGTGGCCCTGGATGGTGCGGGTGCCGAAAATCAGCTCTGCGGTCTGTGCCTGGATGGGGTCGGGGGCCGCGCCGACGACCATGAGCTTGCCGCGTGGGGCGAGTCCCGCCACGAGGGGGCTCATGGACGAGCCGCTGGAGGCGGTGGCGATGACTGCGGCGGCACCGCCGAGGTCCTGGAGGGCGTCGGCGATGTCCTGCCCGTTGCTGTCGATGTAGTGGTGGGTGCCCAGTTGCCGGGCGAGAGACTCCTTCTCGGTGCCGCGGGCGACGGCGGCCACCCGGTAGCCGAGGCTGCGTGCGTACTGGACGGCAAGGTGCCCGAGTCCGCCGATGCCCTGCACGGCGACGAGGGCGCCAGGGCGGGAGCCGATCTGCTGCAACGCGGTGAAGGTGGTGAGGCCGGCGCACAGCAGCGGGGCGGCCTCGGCCGGCGGGAGCTCCTTCGGAATACGGACCAGGCCGCTGGTACGGGCGTAGGCGACCTCGGCGTAGCCGCCGTCCGTGGTGGTGCCCGTCTGCTGCTGGTTGCGGCAGTTGACGAAGTCGCCACGGCGGCAGGGATCGCACTCGCCGCAGTGACCGGCCAGGAAGCCGACCCCGACGCGCTCGCCGACGTGCCAGGCGGTGACTCCCGGGCCCACCGCGTCGATGACGCCGACGATCTCGTGGCCCGGGACCAGCGGCTGCTCGGGATGAGCGCGCCGGCCCTCGGCGGCGAGCACGTCGGAGTGACAGACCCCGCAGTACTCGACGCGCAGCCGCACCTGGTTCGGCGCGGGGTCGGCCAACTCCCGATCGACCAGACGGAAGGTCCGGTTTCCGGTGACTTCGAAGGCTCGGTACGTGGTCATGAGCTGCTCCTCCGTTGCGGCGCGACTTTCAATGCGACCGGTCGTCTCTCTCAATATGACCGACCGTCTTAGGCGGCGCAATCCCGGATCCACTCGCCTTGACAAGGCTAAGACGACTGGTCATATTGAAGGATGTCCGCGGATGAGCCGCGGCATTCCGCACCTGAAGCACCCGGCCGTACCCCGCCGCGCGTGCCAGGGATCACGTCGCCGCTACGCCCGCGGCGTGGGCCGCCTCGAACCCTGGGACACAGCTCATGTCTGCCAAGAACGGCACGGATCTCCGCTCGGAGCCGGCTCGATACCTGCCGGACACGTCCGGCGCCGTCGCCTCACCTGCATCCGCCCCGCGCCACGACCCTGTTTCCCACGCGCCGCGGAGCGCGAGTGTCAGTCTCCTGGCGATCTCACTGGGCACCGCGGGCCTGGGGGGAGCCTGGCAGGCGGCGGCGAATCTCGTGTCCGCCCCCATCCAGATCAGCGATGTCCTGTTCACGGCCGCCGGGCTGGTCTGGGTCGTGCTCCTGGGCGCCTACGTCCGGCACGGCGGAGCGCGATGGCGCAATCTGCGTGAGGATCTGCGCCATCCGGGCCAAGGGTTCGCCCTCGCCTACGTTCCCATCATCGGCATGCTGATCAGCGGTCACTTCTCGCGCTTCGGCCAGGAAGGCGCCCGCTGGGCCTACGCCGTGTTCCTGGTGGCGTCCGCACTGGTCGCCGCTCATCTGCTCGCCCACTGGCTCACCGGTGCCCTGAGTGAGACCGCGCTGCACCCCGGCTACCTGCTGCCGGTCACCTCCGCACCGTTCATCGCGAGTGCCACCGCGTCGACGCTGCACCTCCCCGAGGTCGCGGCGGCGGCTTTCGCCGTAGGCGTCCTGTACTGGCTGGCCCTCGGTGCGGTCATCCTCGGCAGTCTGATCACCGGCAGCCCGCTTCCGGCGCCGGCCCGGCCCACCCTCACCGTCCTGATCATCCCGCCGGCCACCGGCGGCATCGCCTGGCTCGCCGCCCACCGGGGCCGCCTGGACGGGGTCGGCTACGGGTTCTCCGGAATCCTGTTCTTCACTCTCGCCGTGATCGCCTTCCTGCTTCCGACGATGAGCCGGCGGTCCTTCCACACCGGTCTGTGGATCTTCAGCTTCCCGGTGGCCGCCACCGCGAACTTCCTCGTCCGCTGGGCGTACGCGGCGGTAGTACCCGGCCGTGAGGCCCTCGCATGGGCCCTGATGGCCGCCGCAAGCGCCGTCTTCGTTCTCCTGACCGGCGCGACAGTGGTCCACGGCGGCCGGCAGCGGAAGTCCGGGAACTCAGGCCACGAGTGAGTCGAACAGGGCGAGGAAGTCGTCCAGCGGCTCTCTGCTCCGGGTCACCTTGGCCCGGAGCGCGGCACCTTCCCAGGCGTTCACGAGAAAGCCGGCCAGCGTCTCCGGATCCAGAGTGCTGTTGAGTGTCCCGGCGCTGCGGGCCTCCTCCAGCGCAGACGTCACCAGGGCGGTCCAGCGGTCCAGCCCGGATTCCACCTGACTGCGAACATCCGCACTCTGTGTGGAGAGTTCGGCACCGAAATTGCCGAAGAGGCAGCCCCGACTGAACTGGAACCGCTCCAGGTCGTCGGCCAGGTAACCGAAGTGCGCGCGCAGGCGCGGAGCCGGAGCGAGCGTCTGATCCTCGAGCATGTCCAGCCGACGGGTCACCGCATAGCGGCGCATGATCTCGACCGCGAGCGCTTCCTTGCTCGGGAAGTGGTTGTAGAAGGACCCCTTCGGCACGCCCGCGGCACGGGTGATCTCCTGGACCCCGATGCCGTTGAACCCGCGCTCGTGGAAGCATTCCGCGGCGGCATCGACCAACTGCTCGCGTACGCTCGGCCTCGGCATCTGCGACTCCTCACTCCTCCCTATCAATGTGACCGGTCGTCTTGTAGGTGTCAAGCGTTCTGCCCCCGCTCCGGCTTGGTCGTTCGGCAGTGAGCGTCACCTGTCAATATGGTGACGCGAATCTGGAGCACGCCTTTACGTGCGGAAATCCCGCACTTGACTTCGCTGCGACGCTTCGAGCCCGCCGGTCGGTGCGGTTCGAGATGTTCGTGTCGCCGGAGCGGCTGGACGCCTGGTACCTCGAGTCCGGGATCGTGGACGCCGTCACTCCTAGCCGCGAGTCCGGCGTCGAGCAGGCGGTGACGGTTCGCGAGGCCGTCTACGCGCTGGTGTCGGCTCGGCTGGCCGGCGAGCCGTTCGACAGGAAGGCGCTCGCGGTGGTGAACGGCGCGGCCCGGAAGCCTCCGGTGGCGCCGCAGCTCACCGCAACGGGGAGGTGGACGGAGGCGACGCCGGAGGAAGCGTTGTCCACCGTGGCCCGCCATGCTGTCGAGCTTCTGAGCGGCCCGGATGTGCCGCTGATGAAGGAGTGCGCAAATCCCGAGTGCACCCGGGTCTTCATCGACCGGTCACGTGGCACGCGCCGACAGTGGTGCGGCATGGAGTCCTGCGGGAACAAGCTCAAGGCGGCCGCGTACCGCGCGCGCAAGCGGCGGGCGGAGGCGCCTGCGGGTCACTGAGGGGGACGCCGAGGGGGCATCGTATCGGGGCCGCGACGCGCGGGCGCTGGCCGTGAATCCGGCGGAGCGGACCGGTACCCCACGCGAAGTGCACAGTGGCGTACGCCGGTTGGACGGATACGCCGGTTGGACGGATGCCGAGCCGACGGAGCCGCAGTCCGGCGGTCCGGGACGGCAGAGCCTGTCCGCGTCGACGACGGCTTGGGCGAAGGCCTCAGGTACTTCCTGCTGTACGTCGTGGCCGATGCCGGGCAGTGTCCGGTGGGCGTAGGCCCACCAAACTACGACCGATGGGTCGGTCCCGCCATGGTTGAACTCCCAGCCAAGGACGTCCCCGAGCCCTACCGCCGGCGCTTGACGAAGGTGCGGGGCCGGGCACACATCCCCACGGATATCGTGGCCGTACGGGTCCGCGGGGTCGATCCGCTACCCGGTGATCCCGTGGTGCCGGCTCACCACATGATGTGTGTCCAGGACCACGCGTGACGCGGTCCTTGGCTCCGGTGCTGTGACTACCTTGCCCATACGACTGCACGCCACCGTCGCGGTCGGCGCAGCGGGGGGTCCAGGCCCCGCACGTCACGTCCGGTCCCGGGGCAGCGGCTCGGCCGCGACGGAGCCGTGATTGGCGACCAGCTGAAAGGCGGGGGCTGTCACCGGGAGGCCCCCTCCCGCACGGCCGCGAGCCGGGCGCGGGCGATGTCGGGGTAGCGGACCGTGAACATGACGGGGAGGACGAATGTGGCGACCGTCAGGAGCGTGCGGGCCGTGCCCGCGTCCGGAGCGTAGTGACGCAGCAGCACCCCGCCGATACCGGAGAGGGTGAACGCGCTCGCCCACACGATGGTGATGTGGCGGTTGATGCGCAGGAACAGCGGGCTGTGCCACAGGTGCCCGGGGACCTGGGTGCGGGCGATGCCGAGCGTGAAAGGACGGCCGAGGGCGAGTGAGCCCCAGGCGGTCGCCGCGAGCCACAGCGAGGACAGCGGCGGTCCGTAGTGAGCCAGGGCGGCGGAGTCCGGCGCCGCGAACGCGGCGACGGCGTAGGCGGTGAAGAACACCACGGCGCTGCACTCGATCACCAGGGCGTCCCAGCCGCGGCCGGAACGAAGCTGGACCACGACCAGACCTGCGGCCAGGACAAGGCCGGTGAGCACGGCCCAGCGCAGATCGACCGTACCGGTGAGCGCTGCGACGGCAATCCACGGGAGGAAGCTGCGGATGTAGCCCACGGTGGTGGTCTCCTCTCGACTCGTGTGTGGGTGTGCTCACCAGCCTGGTGATCATCCGGGCACTTCAGCACCCGGATAAAGTGCAAGACTCAGTGCAGGAAACTGCACGGGACGGGGGTGCCGATGAGCCTGCAGAACCTGGGTCTGACGCCTGAACAAGAAAATCTCTATCGCTATCTGTTGCGGACGCCGCGCGCCGATCCCACAGTGGCCGAGACGGAACTGGGCATTGGCGTGCGCATGGTCCTCGACGAGCTGCGGGCCCTGGGCCTGGTCGACGAACTGCTGCTACCACTGCCGCCGGCCGCAGCTGTCGACGTGCTGGTCCGCCGGAGGATGGAGCAGGCTTCCCGCGAACTGGCGCGCATGGATGCGGCTTTCGACGTCGTGCGTGACCTCGCCGAGGAAGCGCGGCGTGGTCGGGCCGTCGAACTTGTCGAACGCCTCCCCGACGGCCTGGAGGTCAATCGTCGTGTCAGTGCGATGCTCGACCGCTCCGAGACGATGCACGCCAAGCCGCTGCCGCGCAGCGTGACCTACTCCGACGAGTACGCGCGCCGTTACCGCCGGCAGTTGGCCGACGGGCTGGTCAGCCGGACAATCATCGGCACCGCGGCCCTCGACCTGCCCGAACAGCTGGCCTACGCACGGCAGATGCACAGCCTGGGCGACCTGCACCGAGTGTCCGCCGAGCCGTACCTACCGCTGCTGATCATCGACCGCCGGGTCGCCTTCGTTCGTGTTGTACCAGGCAAACCGAGTGTCGAGGCTCCCACACTGATGATCCGTCAACCGGGCATCGTGGCCGTGCTGGTGGAACTGTTCGACGGACTGTGGTCGCGCGCTGCGGACCTCGACGGACTCGAGCTCACCGCGACGGAGGCACGGGTCCTGCGTGCGCTCGCGGAGCACAGCAAGGACGAGACAGCCGCTCGCGCCATGAACATGTCTCTTCGCAAGTACCGCACGCATGTGGCCGACCTGATGAGCCGCCTGGGCGCGAGCAGTCGCTTCCAGGCGGCCCTGCGCGCGAAGGAACGCGGCTGGCTGTAACGCCCCGCACACAAGGTCGCCAAGTGGCCGTGTGCGAACCCTGTTTCAGCCCGGTCCGGCAACCCCTTGGTGCGCCAGACCAGGGTGCACCGGCCAGGTGGGGCGTGTCGCAGTCGCCGCGGAGCCGCGGGCTCTACCCGTGGCCGGACCAGGGAGGCATGGATCATTGCCGGATTCATCGTTGATGACCGGGCGAGCCGTCTGCAAGGCTTGGGCCTCACCGATCGACTTGAACGGGGGGGCAAGCACGCATGAGGAAGATTCTCAACACAGCCCACATCTACATGATCGTCGGGCTGGTCGGTGGCCTGTACTACCGCGAAATCACCAAAGCGAAGAACTTCACCGGTGACACCCAACTCGCCGTTGTGCACACCCACGTTCTGGCCCTCGGAATGATGTTCTTCCTTATCGTCCTGGCGCTGGAGAAACTGTTCACCCTCACCTCCATCAGGCTTTTCGCTTGGTTCTTCTGGACCTACAACGCCGGCCTGGCGCTGACCGTCGCCATGATGACCCTGCACGGGACCCTGACGGTGCTCGGACATTCCAGCGGTGAGGCCATCTCGGGAGCGTCCGGGCTCGGGCACATCCTGCTGACCGTGGGTCTCGTGCTCTTCTTCATCACCCTGAGCAAGCGCATCCCCTCCGTCTCCAGGACGGGAGGCGACACGGCCGGAACCCGACTCCCCCTCACTTCGCCGGCCGAGGACCGGTGACATCGCGGTTCCAGTCACCGCCTGGGCCCGGGGCGCCCTGCGTCGAGGGCTTGCCGCCTTGCGCTGCCGGATTTCGACTCGCGGCCCAGGCTGAGGCCGAATGGCGCTGTCCAGGCCTCAAGCGCTGTCCAGGCCTCGCGCCAGCCCGGTGATCAGCCGGCCCCGCCACGTCGATGCCGCGGGCAAGGAAGAGCCCGGCCTCAGGAAACGCCGATCACCCTGCCTACCGACCACGCAACCCGACCGGTGGCCGTGATCGGCCCCGGGACACTCGGCCGTCGTGACTGAGGGTGACCGCTGGCGGAGGCGGTCGTGGGCGGTCGAAGTAGGCGTCAGCTGACCCGAAGACCGACCGCCAGCGTCAGTTCAAGGACCCGGTGTGGCGATGCGAGATCCGGAAACAGCTCCCGCAGCTGCGACATCCGGTACCGGACTGTCTGGGGATGGACGAACAGCGCTGCCGCCACCTCGTCCCGCCTGCCCTGGTGCAGCAGCCACGCCCGCAACGTCTCCTCCAGCCGCCGTGCGGTCGCGACAGGCAAGGTGTGCAACGGTGCGAGGGCTCGGGCACGCAGGTCTGCCAACGCGTCCACGTCGGCGCTCAGCACCAGCTCGGGCAGGTGGTCCTCGGTGTCGCGAATATCAGAGGAGAGGGAGCGCGCGCGTACGGCTCGTGCGTACGAGGCGGACGCACGAGTCCATGGCCGGGCCGGGCCGACCACGGCGGTGCGGTCGGTCAGCTGCCGCAAGAGATGTGATCGGTCGGCATCGGGGACGAGCAGCACACCGGTGGCGTCCGGCAGATCGTCGAGGACGAGGGTGCCCGGGTCGAGCGCGCGGTAGGCAGGCCGGGCCTGGGCGGCGGGCAGCAGGACCGCGGTCACCGAAACCGGAGGCTGCCACCCGGCCCGTTGAGCAGAGGCCAGCAACACGTCCGGGCTCGCGCCGGCGAGGAGATCGCGGGCCAGGTGTTCCAGGTGGCGCTCGTGGGCCCTGCCCCGGGCGGCCAGTTCGTCGGCGTGGCCCGCGGCGCTCGCGGCGGAGAGCTCGTCGATGTAGGCGAAGGTCAGCTCGGCGAACTTGGCCACCTCGGCAGCGGGCAGACCTGCGGGTACGGCACCCGCTGCCAGGCATCGCCAGGCCACGCGGGCGCCGACGCGGTAGGCGCTGAGCAGGGCGTCCATCGAACGGCCGTCGCGCACCTCGCCGCGGCCCAGCTCGTAGGCTGCGTCACCGGCGTCGCCGCCCGTGGCGTTCCCGCTCGCGAGGTCCAGGTAGTGCCCCAGGGCGGTGCGGACGGCTCGGCGGATGGTGGCGCCCATGTGGCCCGACAGGGCGTTGGCGTAGGAGGGGACCTCGTCGATGATCGCCTGGACGACCTCGTCGGCGGTGGTCTTCAGCGCGGCCCTCAGTGCGGTGACCGTCGTCTCATCCAGGGCCAGTTCGCTGGCCCTCCGGATTGCATGGCTCACGTCTTTGTTCCCTGCGAACAATTCAGCCGACCAGATTTACGTCCTGCGGTCAGGACTTTACGCCTTGAGGCGCAGCAAGCTGGAGTCATGACGAGTGCAGCCCTCCGCAGCAGGGCGTGGAAACTGCTGGAGATGGTCACGACGCCGCTGCTGCCGTCGGACTACCTCGACCTGGTCAGCCCACTGCGTGCGGGCGCTGACCTGCGTGGGCGCATCGAGGCCGTGTACCCCGAGACGGGTGACGCCGCGACCATCGTGATCAGACCGGGACGGGGCTGGCGCGGCCACACAGCCGGTCAGTACGTGCGGATCGGGGTCGACGTCGACGGGGTGCGACTGTGGCGTGCCTACTCCATCACCTCGCCGACAAACCGCCAGGACGGCCGCGTCACGATCACCGTGAAGGCGATCCCGGACGGCAAGGTCAGCAACCACCTGGTCCGCAGGGCGAAACCGGGCACGCTGATCCAGCTCGACCAGCCGACCGGTGACTTCGTGCTGCCGCAGGCCAAGCCCGCCAAAGTGCTCTACCTGACGGCCGGCAGCGGCATCACGCCCGTGATGGGCATGCTGCGCGACACCGAGTTCGACGACGTCGTCATGGTCCACTGCGCACCCCAGCCGCAAGACGTGATCTTCCGCAGCGAGCTGCACGACCTGGTCGCGGCCGGGAAGCTGCGGCTCACCGAGGTGCACACCGCCACAGACGGCATGCTCGACATCGCCCGTCTCGACGAACTCGTGCCCGACTGGGCCGAGCGCGAGACCTGGGCTTGCGGGCCCGCGGGCCTGCTCGACGCCGCCGAAAAGCACTGGAGCGAGCACGGCGTACAACAGCGCCTGCACACCGAACGCTTCCGCCCCGGCATCGTCGTCGCCGGCGACGGAGGCGAGGTCACGTTCAGCGCCACCGGCAAGACCGTCGACGCGGACGGCGCCACGCCGTTGCTGGACATCGGCGAGGAGGCCGGCGTGCTCATGCCCTCCGGGTGCCGCATGGGCATCTGCTTCGGCTGCATCACGCCGCTCAAGGCGGGTGCCGTCCGCGACCTGCGCACCGGCGAGATCACCGAGGCCGAGCCGGGCGTCCTCATCCAGACCTGCGTGTCCGCCGCGGCGGGCCCCTGCGACATCGAACGGTAGGAGCACCTTGACCGCCATCGACCCCACCGACCACCTGACCGCGGAGCAGATCGAGGACCTCGGCCGCGAGCTGGACGCGATCCGCGACGAGGTGATCGCCGGCCGCGGGGAGAAAGACGCCGCCTACATCCGTAAGGTCATCTCGGCGCAGCGCAAGCTCGAGCTGGTCAGCAGGGGCGTGCTGCTGTTCTCGATCTTCCCGCCCGCGTGGCTGCTCGGCACCGCCGGTCTGTCCGTGGCGAAGATCATGGACAACATGGAGATCGGCCACAACGTCCTGCACGGCCAGTGGGACTGGATGCGAGACCCGAAGATCCACTCCACCACCTGGGAGTGGGATCACGTCTCGCCGGCCGACCAGTGGAAGCACTCGCACAACGAGCTGCACCACACGTACACCAACGTGATCGGCAAGGACAACGACCTCGGCTACGGCATCATGCGCGTCGACGAGGACCAGAAGTGGCACCCGTTCCACCTCGGCCAGCCGCTGTGGAACCTCATCAACGCCTGCTTCTTCGAGTACGGCATCGCAGCGTACGACCTGGAGCTCGGCAAGAACCTGAACAAGCGCCGCCGCAAGAACCCGGAGTTCCGCGCGCGGGCCAAGGCCGTGGGCCGCAAGATCCGCAAGCAGGTGCTCAAGGACTACGTGATCCACCCGCTGCTGTCGGGCCCGTCGTTCCTCCCCACGCTCGCCGCCACGTTCACCGCGAACCTGGTCCGCAACATCTGGTCCCACTCGGTGATCATGTGCGGGCACTTCCCCGAGGGCGTGCAGGTCTTCGAGCGCCGGTCGATCGAGGGCGAGACACGCGGCCAGTGGTACCTGCGCCAGATGATGGGCTCGGCGAACATCAGCGGCAGCAGGGCCATGCACTTCATGACCGGCAACCTGTCGCACCAGATCGAGCACCACCTGTTCCCGGACCTGCCGAGCAACCGGTACGCCGAGGTCGCGGTGAAGGTGCGCGCGCTGTTCGAGAAGTACGAGCTGGAGTACGTCACCGGACCGCTGCCCAAGCAGGTGTTCTCCGCGTGGCGCAAGGTCTTCCGGCTCTCGCTGCCGAACAAGAAGCACGAGGTCAGAACGCCGGACCGCGAGCAGGAGCTCGTCGCGGCCTGATCCTTGGTACTGGTTCAGATCTTTCGGCCGTACCGGCGGCACCGCCGGGTTCGCTGAGATCGGTTGCGGACAGTGGGCGACCGCGACATCAGACCGTACGACACGGGATCCGGGCAGCCCGGTGTCCGGCTGCGCTGCCCGGACGTGCGCCAGGAGCTCAGCACAGCCCCCGGCGAGGTGTTGTAGTGCGCTGACCTGCCGTGGTCGGGCCGGTAGTCGGGTGCGTACGCGCACTCGGTTTGCCGACGGGCGGGCTGGGTGGAAGGCGTGGGCTGTGACGTGGACACTGCCGGAACTGATGCTCGCCGCCCCTGTGTCCGACCCTGCGCTGCTGCCGGGGTGGGCGGGTGAGCCCAAGTTATGGACAGGGTTTGCAACTGTCCGTTGTCCAATGGGCCAGGGCCTCTCCGGTCAGCGGGGAGTGACACTGGAGAGGCCCTGGCGGATTGAGAGGGGCAGTTGTCCCTGGGGGCGATCGTTAGACGTTGAGCCAAACCGCGTGGTCCGGTTCCAGGAGTCCGTCCGTGATCGGGCCGCTGGCCAGCAAGGTCGCGGTGTGTTCAGGCAGCTGGTACGCCTCATCTGACAGGTTGACCACGCAGGTGAAGCCGGGTTCGCGGTGGAAGGCGAGGACGCCGGCGGGGGCGTCGAGCCAGGTCATGGTGCCGTCGCCGAGGGCGGGGTGGTCGCGTCGGAGTTTCAGGGCGGTGCGGTACGGCTCCAGCATCGACGTCTCGTCGCCGGTCTGTGCTTCGACGCTGCGGCTACCCCAGTCCGGGGGTTGCGGCAGCCAGGGTGCGGCGGATGTGTCGGCGGGGCTGAAGCCGAACGGGAGCGCGTCGCCGGACCAGGGATGGGGACGCGGCAGCCGTCGCGGCCGGGGTTGGTGTGGGCGGAGCGTTCCCGGACGGGGCCCTGGCGTACGGCCTCGGGCAGGTCTTCGATTTCTGGGAGGCCGAGTTCATCGCCCTGGTAGATGTATGCGCCGCCGGGCAGGGCGAGCATGAGGAGGGCTGCCGCGCGGGCGCGGTGGGTGCCCAGTTCCGGGTCGGCGGGGCCGTCGGGGAGGTAGGGGGCGTTGGGTATCCAGCGTTTGACGTTCGGGCGGGCGTAGCGGCTGGTGTGGCCCATGACGTCGTGGTTGGACAGCACCCAGGTGGCGGTTGCGCCCACGGAGGAGAGCATGGCGAGGGAGTCGTCGATGGCCGCACGCAGGTCCTTGGCGTCCCAGCCGGCCATGAGGAAGTCGAAGTCGAAGGCGGTGTGCAGGCCGTCGGGGCGGACGTACGCGGCGAGTCGAGGTCTGATCGGTGGGGCGCTGGTGTGGCGCATAAGGCTCAACCCTTCGCTCAAAGACCAGTGGCAGCCCCTGACCGGCTCACATACCGACGAGAGGGGACCGGCCCCTGCAAGCCGGCCCCCCTTCCTACTTCACCTGCCGACGCTCAGTAACGTCAGCCGATTCTCCTCCATGCGCAGGTAGTCGCAGTTGACGTGCAGTGCTCGAACCCCGGCAGGGTCACGAAGAACCGTCACCGTCCAGCATCCGCCACGACGGGGCCGGGAACCCGCTGAACGCCTGTCGGTTCTGCAGGTACGGGATCGCCGCACGCCCGCACCGTTCCATGTGTTAGTCTTACGCGTTTGCGTGGTCGTCGCGGTGGGCGATGCTGCCTGTTCCGTTCGGCGTGTGCGTGGGCTGTTCAAACCTGCCGGGCCTTCCTCGGTACGTTCCCTTGCGGAAGGCTGTTTATGAAGCATCCCAATGACTCCGGCATCGCCCACGGCAGTCCCGCCCAGCCCGGGGCAACGACCCCGGCGCTGCTCCCGGCCGTCACCTTCGCCGGTCTGGAACTGCCGACGAAGGTGCTGCGGACACTGAGCGAACTCGGGGTGCGCGAACCCTTTCCGATCCAGGCCGCCACACTGCCCGATGCCCTGGAGGGGCGCGACATCCTGGGACGCGGGCGCACCGGATCAGGCAAGACGCTCGCCTTCGGCCTGCCGATGCTGACACGTACAGCCGGGCGGCGCGCCGAACCGAAGCAGCCCCTCGCTCTGGTCCTTGTGCCCACCCGGGAGCTGGCCCAGCAGGTCACCCAGGCGCTGGCGCCGTACGCCGAGGCACTGCGGCTGCGGATCGCCACGGTCGTCGGCGGAACGTCGATCGGCCGGCAGGTCACCGCGCTGCGCCAGGGAGCCGAGGTGGTCGTCGCCACCCCCGGACGCCTGCAGGACCTGATCGAGCGCAACGCCTGCCGCCTGGGGCGGGTGAGAATCACCGTGCTGGACGAGGCCGACCAGATGTGCGACTTGGGATTCCTGCCGCAGGTTGCCGACGTGCTCGACCAGGTGCACCCCGACGGTCAGCGGATGCTCTTCTCGGCCACTCTCGATCGCGACGTCGATCAACTGGTCCGCCACTACCTCCACGACCCCGTCGTCCACTCGGTCGACCCGGCCGCGGGCACGGTCACGACGATGGAGCACCACGTTCTGGTCGTCCACGGCCCTGACCGCTACGCCGTCACCACGGAAATCGCCGCCCGCGACGGCCGCGTACTGCTGTTCCTCGACACCAAGCACGCCGTCGACCAGCTCACCCGGCATCTGCGGGCCAGCGGGGTGCAGGCCGGGGCCCTGCACAGCGGCAAGTCCCAGCCACAGCGCACACGGACCCTGGCGCAGTTCAAGAACAGCCAGATCACCGTTCTAGTGGCGACCAATGTCGCGGCCCGTGGCCTGCACGTCGACGACCTCGATCTCGTGGTCAACGTCGATCCGCCCACCGACGCCAAGGACTATGTGCACCGGGCGGGCCGCACCGCCCGCGCCGGTGAGTCCGGCAGCGTGGTCACGCTCGTGCTGTCGGGCCAGCGCCGCGAGACGAGCCGCATGATGGCCGGGGTCGGCATCGAGCCGACCGTCACCAAGGTGCGCTCGGGCGAGGCGGAGCTGAGCCGGATCACCGGCGCCAAGACTCCCTCCGGGATCCCGCTGGACGGCGGGCCCGCCGTCCCCCGACCCAAGAACACCAACGCTCCCTTCCGCGGCCTCGGCACCAGCAAGGACACCTCCCGCGGCGCCGGCGGCAAGTCCCGAAAGGCCGGCGAGGCCCGCAAGCTGGCCGAGGCCCGCAGGGCCGCCCTCGTGCGTCGCAACGGCTGAGAGCCGTTGCCCTGGCAGCCGGGCCACGGGATCGACAACCCTCGGCCCGGCCCGAAGCCGTGCTGTGCGCCTCACCTACGAAGTCAACGCCTTTGGCCGCGAGAGAGATACCCGCCGAAACGGAGCAGGATGACGTTGCCGGCGCCTCGCACTGCGCCCAGCATGACAAGCTGTGCTTGCCCACCCCCGAACCCAGGAGGTCACCATGACCGCAGAGCCCCTATCTACGGAAGGTTCGGAGCCGGCTGCCCCCGAGACGTCCCCTCTGGAGCCGGACAGCGACGGCAACTACGACCTCAAGCGCAAGTTCCGCGAAGCCCTGGCGCGCAAGCGCGGTGCGCAGGCGGACGCCGCTGATATTGCCGCCAAGTCCGATGCGTCGAAGGTGCGTTCGGCGCACGGCCCGGCTGCGAGCCAGCGGTCGTTCAGGCGCAAGAGCGGCGGCTGAGTCGACGAGTCCCGCGATTTAACCGCCTTCACCGGTACTCGCGCTATCCACTCGCGCGTCCCGTGCAGTGGCCCGCGACGTGCGCATGCCCGTGCGCGCTTTGCGGGCGGGGCGTAGCCGGCGGACTCGCCTGGGGGAATGGCCCAGATGCGGTTGGTTCGGGTCGGTGGCGCCGCCGAACTGGAATTCCGGGATGAGGGCACTGCCTTGTCCGAGGTCCGAGGGTACGCGGCCGGTGTTGCGCGCCTTGCGTGCCCCTGTACCGCTGTGAAAATCGACTGCGGTTGTCCGGGGTGACGGTAGGCATCCGCGTGGCAAGGACATTCGTTCCCCGTCCTGCTGCGGCTGATCGACACACAGACGGTCGCGTTCCGGGCAGCGGTCGCCTTCGTGCCCAGCCACGACGTGCAGGTGCCGACCTGCCCCGAGTGGAGGCTGTCCGATCTGGTGCAACATCTGAGCGGGGTGCACCGCCGCCATGTCACCGGTTCCTCCCGCGGCTTCGGCCGCTGGTTCGCGCAGGCGGCCCTGGAGCGCGGCGACAGGGCCGTCGTCCGCAACACCGACTCCCTCGCGGACCTGCCGGCCGCCCACGGCGAGGCGATCCGCCTCGTCGAGCCCGGCGGAGTATCCCGGCTGCTCGGGCCGCCACCGGAACGGCGACCGTGCTGCCGGGCTGTGGCTCAGGCGTCGATGATGACGGGGATGATGAGGGGTTTGCGGCGGTAGGTGCGGAACGCCCAGTTCGCCACGGCGCGGGCGAGGAGTTGTT
>NZ_JBEYWX010000029.1:0-80660 GCF_040644655.1 Streptomyces sp. NPDC046931 | reverse complement strand
CATTCCGAACCCGGAAGCTAAGCCTTACAGCGCCGATGGTACTGCAGGGGGGACCCTGTGGGAGAGTAGGACGCCGCCGAACAATTCTTGAGAAAGCCCCCGTGCCATTCGGCACGGGGGCTTTCTGCGTTTGGACGGCTGACCCTGGTGACCTGGTGGGTGCCCGCTGAGTTGCGGCCGGTGGGTGGGTGTGGCGGCGCTCGGAAAAAAATGGGGCCGCACCTGTCGCGTCCGGTCGTTACTGTGGCCCGTATGCCTTATGAGATCAGGTCCATACGCCCCGACGAGTGGCCCGCGGTGAAGGAGCTGCGGCTTGCCGCGCTTCAGGACCCGGTCGCGCACATCGCGTTCCTCGACTCCTTCGAGCAGGCCTCGGTCAGGCCGGACAGTTTCTGGCGGGAGCGGACGGCGAACAGTGCCGACGGGGCTTCCGGCGCCCGGCAGTTCATCGCGGAGGGCTCGGACGGACACTGGGCCGGCACCCTGACGATTCTGGTCGAAGAGGCCGGGAGCAAGGACTGGGCCGGTTTCCCCGTCGAGCGGAGGCAGGGGCACGTCGTCGGGGTGTTCGTCCGGCCCGAGCACCGGGGTAGCGGGCTGACCGAGGAGCTGTTCGAGGCCGGTCTGAAGTGGGCGTGGGGACGTGGCGCCGAGCGGGTGCGGCTGATCGTGCACGAGGACAACGTCCGGGCCAGGGCCTTCTACCGCAAGATGGGGTTCGTGCCGACCGGGCTCACCGTCCCTTTGGCGGAGGACTCGGGGGACTCCGAGCTGGAGATGGCGATCGAGCGGGACTAGCGGGCGCTACCCCGGCAGTTCGTCCCGCGGCCAGCGCGCCCGGGCCTGTTCGCGGGAGCGGAGCAGGGCCACGGTGGGCAGACCGCGGTCCGCTCCGGTGGAGAGCAGTTCCGGGAGCTGGGGCAGAGGGGCCACGGCCGCCACGTCGTCCAGCACCAGGGTGAGTGGTGGGTCGAGCCGACCGGAGGATGACCGTTCGGCCATGCGCCGGCCGCGCTCGACCACGCTGGAGGCGAGAGCCGTCAGGAGCGGCATCGCGCCGGGCTGTTGTCTCGGGTCCTCGATGGATTCACCGACCACATAAAGCGTGCCCCCTTCGTTGACGAAGGAATCCAAGGCGAGGGTGTCATTTCGGTTGGATGTGCATGCCTCTCGGATATTGACCGTGAACAGGGAGGACAGGGCGCGCGCGGTCAACTCCTGGGCCATGTCGCGACGTTCGGGGTACGAGGTGAGGGCCGCCTCCAGCTCCCCCGCCGCGCCGGAGGACGCCTTGTGGTGCGTACGCAGCGCCCGTACCGCTTCCTGGACCTGGTTGCCCTGGGCCCAGCGGTGGATGTGCCGGATGGTGCGGCCGTCTATCGCGGCGGCGTGCAGATAGCTCCGCAGGAGCGTTTCCGCCGTATCGGCGACCGCCTGGTCGATCCGGGCCGTGGGGCGTACGGGCGCGAGCAGCGCGGCGGCACGGGCCGCGGCGGTCGCCTTGTCCTCGCAGCCGGAGGACGGAGACCAGTGCAGCCGTGCCGGGGTGTCGCACAGGTGCGAGGGGTCGTAGAGGAGGACCGGGCCGAGCTTGGCGCGGGCGTCCTTGGTCTCGGCCCACAGGGCGGGGCTGGAGGTGATGACGAGAGCGGGGCCCGCGGCGTCATGGACGGCCTGGGCGGCCACGGGGTGCCGGATGTCCGAGGTGCCCAGGACCACGGACGTGGAAGTGCCCGGGACGGTGCGCGCGGCGGTGGAGCCGGGCCGTTCGGGGCCGGCACCGATCGGCGGGGCGGGAGGTCTTCGCTCCGCTACGGCCGTGAGCGGGAGCGGCCGGGACGCTGGCGAGTCCGCCGCGAGGTGCTCCACGGCGGGGTGCTCCTGTCCCGCGGGGGGCCCCGCTGCCGGCCGCTCTGCCGGGTGTTCACCTGCGAGGCGGGGGGCCGGGGCCGGAGGGGGAGCAGTGCCGGTGTACGCAGGGTGCGGAGCACCGGCGTCCGCGCCGCCCGCCGCGGCCACCGCCTTCTTCCGCGCCCGTACCGTCTTCCACCGCGCCACCGTGCCGATCGCGAACACGGTCACCACGAACATCACCATCAGTTCGCCTATGAACAGGCCCCAGAACAGTCCGTACCCGGACAGCTGGCCGGCCGGTGCGTCCGGCCATGCGCCCGGGATGTCGTGGGGCCGCGCGATCAGATGGCGCATGGCCACGGGCGTACGGCTGAACCGGACGCCATGCGGCCAGGAGCCCTGCGAGAACCAGCCCGCGAGGCCTGTGGCCGTCCACACCATCAGCGTCACACCCAGCAGGAAGGCCAGCACACCCACCAACAGGCCGTCGGGGATGCCTCCCTGTCCGTCCTGCTGCTCCTGCCGCTCCGTGCCTGGTCTCATAGGGGCCCCAGTCTCAAGCCACCGTGGACTCGGACGAGCCGTCCAGGTCGCCCATCCGCTGTTCCACGAACGCCGCCGCCCGTTCCTCCGCCTCCAGCTCCGCGGCGCGCAGCGCGTCGTCCGCCTGACGGTCGCTCGCCGACTCCGTCATCGCGCGGTCGGTGAAGACGAGCGGCCGCTCCGTCTCCGTGACCAGGTGTTTGACCACCTGCACATTGCCGTTGACGTCCCAGACCGCGATGCCGGGCGTCAGGGTCGGAATGATCTCCACGGCCCACCTCGGCAGACCGAGTACCCGGCCGGTGGCCCGTGCCTCGTCCGCCTTCTGGGCATAAATCGTCCTGGTCGACGCCATCTTCAGAATCGCGGCCGCCTCCTTCGCCGCCGCTCCGTCCACCACGTCGCTGAGGTGGTGCACCACCGCCACGAAGGACAGACCGAGCCTTCGGCCGAACTTCAGCAGCCGCTGGAACAGCTGGGCGACGAACGGGCTGTTGATGATGTGCCAGGCCTCCTCGACCAGGAAAATGCGCTTCTTCCGGTCGGGGCGGATCCAGGTGTGCTCCAGCCACACACCGACGATCGCCATCAGGATCGGCATGGCGATCGAGTTGCGGTCGATGTGGGACAGGTCGAACACGATCAGCGGCGCGTCCAGGTCGATGCCGACCGTCGTCGGCCCGTCGAACATGCCCCGCAGGTCACCGTCGACCAGGCGGTCCAGGACCAGCGCCACGTCCAGGCCCCAGGCCCGTACGTCGTCCAGGGCGACGTTCATCGCCTCCGCCGAGTCCGGTTCCGGGTGACGCAGCTGGTCGACGATGTCGGTGAGCACCGGCTGGCGTTCGACGATCGTCTCGTTGACGTAGGCGTGTGCGACCTTCAGTGCGAAGCCGGACCGCTCGTCCAGCCCGTGTCCCATCGCGACCTCGATGATCGTGCGCAGCAGTGCCAGCTGGCCGGTCGTGGTGATCGAGGGGTCGAGCGGGTTGAGGCGGATTCCGTGGTTCAGGGCCGCCGTCGGGTCGAGGCGGATGGGGGTGATGCCCAGTTCCTGGGCGATGAGGTTCCACTCGCCGACCCCGTCCTCGCCCTGCGCGTCCAGGACCACGACCTGCCGGTCGCGGAAGCGGAGCTGGCGCAGCACATATGTCTTCTCGAGCGCGGACTTGCCGTTGCCGGACTCGCCGAGGACGAGCCAGTGCGGCGCCGGGAGCTGCTGGCCGTACAGCTGGAAGGGATCGTAGATGTAGCCCTTCCCGGAGTAGACCTCACGGCCGATGATCACGCCGGAGTCGCCCAGGCCGGGTGCGGCGGTGGGCAGGTAGACGGCCTGGGCCTGGCCCGTGGACGTGCGAACGGGCAGCCGGGTCGTCTCGACCTTGCCGAAGAGGAAGGACGTGAAGGCGTCGGTCAGGACGGACAGCGGATCCCGCATCAGGGCCTTACCTCCGAATGCCGGTGGCGAAGGGGAGTGTGTTGACGAAGGCCCGGTGGTGCTCGCGGTCGCACCACTCCAGCTTCAGATACGACTTGCCGGCCGAGGCGCGGATGGTCCGCTTGTCGCGGGCCAGGGCCTCCGGCGAGCGGGCGGAGACCGTGATGTAGCCGACCAGATTGACGCCTGCCGCGCCGCTCGCGAGGTCCTCGCCACGCTGGTCGAGGCGGGAGTGGGCGGCGATGTCACGGGGGTCGACGGTGCGGTTCATCTTGGCGGCGCGGCTGGCCTCCGCCACGTCGTTCGTCTTCTCGGTCAGCATGCGCTCGATGGCGACCTCGGTGGGCTCGAGGTCCATGGTGACGGCGACGGTCCGGATGACGTCCGGGGTGTGGACGAGCAGCGGCGCCAGGAAGTTCACGCCGACCGGGGTCATCGGCCACTCCTTGACCCAGGCGGTGGCATGGCACCAGGGCGCGCGTGTCGACGACTCCCGGGTCTTGGCCTGGAGGTAGGTGGCCTCCATGGCGTCCAGTTCGGCGGGCCACGCGTTGCGCTTGGTCATCGCCTGGATGTGGTCGATGGGGTGGTCCGGGTCGTACATGGAGTGGATGAGGGAGGCGAGCCGGCCCTGGCCCAGCGGCTGCCGTACGCGGATGTCGGCTTCCTGGAGACGGGAGCAGATGTCGGTCAGCTCGCGCGCCATGACGACCGCGAGGCCCGCGTCCCGGTCGACCTTCTTGCCGCCCTGGGGCCGCGCGGCACGGGCCATGGCCTGGGCCTCGGCGGCGAGTTCGCGGGTGTAGTGCATACAGGCGACGAGGTAGGCGCGGTGCTGCTCGCTGCTCGTCGAGACCATGGACTGGAGCTGGTCGTAGGACTGGCGCAGCCAGGCCGGTGAGCGGTCGTCGCCGCGCTGGGCGACGTCCTTGGCGTGTGCGTCCGGATCGGCGGGCAGGGTGCGGGCGAGCATCTGGAGGCGGGTGACGAAGCCGTCGCCGTTCGCCACGTGCTTCAGGAGCGTGCCGAAGCGGTCGACGAGGGCCTCCTGGTCCTCGCTGTCGCGCAGGCCGACGCCCGGGCCCTCGATCTCGATGGCGGCGGTGACGGTGCGCCGGTCGGCGTGCAGCAGTACGGCGATCTCGTCGGGCCCGAAGGGAGCGGCCAGCCAGGTGATCCGACCGATGCCGGGCGGCGGCCCGACCTCGATCTCACGCCCGTCGAGCCCGGTGCCCGCCTCCATCACGGCGCTGCGGTACGTCGTCCCCTGCCGCAGGCTCCGCTTGTAACTGCGGTTGATCTCGAACCACTTGTAGAAGGTGCGGTGCTTGTACGGGATGTACACGGCGGCCAGCGCGAGCAGCGGGAAGCCCATCAGGAGCACGATGCGCAGGGACAGGACCGGGACGAGGAGTCCGCACATCATGCCGAGGAACGCGCCCGCGATGATCAGCACGATCTCACCGGACTCGCGGTTGCGGCCGACGATCGCGTTCGGCCGGGCGCGGCCGATCAGATAGGTCCGGCGGGGCGTGACCGGATGCGACAAGTGGGACTCGGTCGTCAACGCCCTTCACCTCCTGTGCGGTTGGTGCTGCTGTTGCGGGTGCTGCCGGCATGCGGGGTGTCGGCCGGACTGCTACGCGGCGGGGGCGCCGACGCGGTGACGGGTCCGCCGCCCGGGGCGCGCGTGCTGTGCGCGGCCACGCCGCCGGTGACCGGGTTGGCGGGGCGGGGCGGCTGGCCGCCGCCCTGACCGCCGCCGGTGTCGGCGCGGCTGCTGTGGGTCTTGATGCCCTGGGCGACGAGGGTGGCCGGGGAGCTGATGACGGCCGCGGCCTTGCGCTCGGCGCCCTGCATGACCCGGTTGTTGCGGGAGGCGGCGATCTCGTCGCCGAAGCCGGGGACGAACCGGTAGATCATGGCGCTCGCGAAGATGGCGAGCAGGATGATGGCGAGTCCGGAGACGACGGCGGCGAGGGAGTCCGGGCCCTTGTCCGTGGCGAGGGCGCCGGCGAGGCCGAGCACGATGACGATCACCGGTTTGACCAGGATGACGGCGATCATGATGCCCGCCCAGCGGCGGACGTGGCCCCAGAGGTTCTTGTCGACGAGGCCCGAGTAGACGACCACGCCGAGGAGGGCGCCGACGTACAGCAGGACCGCCCGCAGGAACAGCTCCAGATACAGGACGCCCGCGGCGAGGATCGAGACGAGCGACACCAGGATCAGCATGATGGGGCCGCCGCCGATGTCCGTTCCCTTGCTGAGAGCGCCGGAGAACGCGCCGAAGAACGTCTGGGTCTGGTCGCCCGTGGTCTTGGCGAGGACCTCGCTGACGCCGTCGGTCGCCGAGACGACCGTGTAGAGGATCAGCGGGGTGAAGGCGGAGGCGAGCACGGTGAGCCAGAGGAAGCCGACGGCTTCGGACACGGCGGTGGTGAAGGGGACACCGCGGACCGCCCGCTTGGCGACGGCCAGGAGCCACAGCAGGAGGGTCAGGATGGCCGAGGCGGCGAAGACGATCTCGTACTGGTGCAGGAAGGCCTGGTTGGTGAAGTCGACGCTGGCGGTCTGCTTCACGGCCTCGCTGAGCTTGTTGACGGTCCAGGAGGCGGCGTCTGCACAGCCCTTGGCGAGGGAGGAGAGGGGGTCGAGGCTGCCGGGGAGTTCACTGGAGGGGCCGCCGGAGCCGGAGGAGTTGCCTTTCTCGCAGTAGTCCTTGGCGGGGCCCCGGATGAGGTCGCAAGGGTCGTTGCTTGTGGACGGTGAGGGGGTGGGGCTGGGAGCGGCTAGGGCGCGTGTGGCCAACAGAACCATGGCCGTCTGCATGGCGGTGGCCGCGACGACGATCTTGAGTACGCGATCCTTAGCGGGCATAGGTGAACCCTCCGTACTCTTCGACGGCCTTGGTCATGTCGTCGGCGGTAGATGCCTTCTGGTCGCGTCCGACTGGAACGGGCCCGTCCTTCTGCGTGAAGTCGGTGACCTTCCAGTCGTCGTTGATCCACGTCAGCTGGTATGTCGTCGTGTACCAGCTCTCGGACACCGGATTCGTGGAGTTCTCGCCGGACAGCCCGAACAGCGACGTGTACCAGAGTTCGACGACCGCGTTCTTGGAGCTGTACTTAGTGATCTTGGTCCCCACCGGGATGATGCGTGAGACGAAATTCTCGCCGCTGGGTGCCGTGCCGTCCTTGTTGAGGCCGATGTTGGTCAGGAACTTCTCGCTCGAGTACGCCTTGTCGAGATCCGACTGCCGGGCGGCGGCGACGGCGGGGGCGTACACGGCATTGACGATCGCGTGTCGCTCGTTCGCGCCGAACATTCCCGTGGAACCCAAAGCCACCGCATAGTTAGCCGCAGCCGACTGCGCCCCCTGTTCGTTTTGGGGGTAGCCGGAGGGGATGCTGCCCGGGGTCGAGCGGACCGGGCGGGTGCCCGTCGCTGCCGTGGGGGCCGCGCCCGCCTTGTCGTCGCTCTTGCCGTCCGAGGAGGAGTCGCCCCCCCGGTTGGCGAAGGCGATCGCGGCGATCAGCAGGACGACCACCCCGACGACCGTGACCAGACTGCGTGAGGAGGACCTGCCCCGCCGGGCGCCCCCGTACACGTCACCGGCCCGGTCGGGCAGCCGTGTCCGCGTCTGCCCGACGCCGCCGTACTCTCCCTCGCCCCCGCCGGAGGCACCGTCACCGGGACTCACGCCGCGTACGCCCCCTCGAACTCGTGGTCGTTCCGCGCTTGTGCGGAAACGCGTAGAAGTACGACGGTAGCCGTGCTGGTTCCCGCGCGGGCGCGGTGTGGTGACTCGACATCAGGGAAACGCAACCTCAGCCGGTGGGCGCGACGGACGGATGGGTCGAAGGAGCAAGCCGGGCGGTCCGGCACGGGACTGACGGCGCGCCTGGCGGGTCGTGGCGGTCCGGGACCGCCCTAGACGGCCATGCCGTACACGATCGTGAACAGCGTGCCGAGCGATCCGATGATGAAGACGCCGGTCAGTCCCGCGATGATCAGGCCCTTGCCCTGCTCGGCACTGAACGTGTCGCGCAGGGCGGTCGCGCCGATGCGCTGCTTGGCCGCGCCCCAGATCGCGATGGCCAGGCAGAGCAGGATGGCGATGGCCATCACCACCTCGACCATCACGCGAGCCTCGTTGCCCAGGCTGCCGAACGGGCCCCAGTCCGGGGCGATACCGCCGATGATCGTGTTGATGTCGCCTTTTGCGGCCGCGAGCTGCATGTAAGTCACCGCCCCTGGTGGGTAGTTCCGTAGCCCCTGGCACGCGCGCAGAGGTCACGGTCATTCTCGCCGACAACGACGCCGTCGTATGTCGACTTGGCGTCATTGGTTGGCGGGTTTCGTATGTGTCCCTTGCCTTCGGCCCCCAGGGGCCCCTCATGGGGGCACGGGGCGGTATCGGAAGGGGTACACGGTCACTGTGTGTATCACGGCAGGTCATGGCGGGCAATGAAGTCGAAGCGGAACCTGACGTGCGGTTCTGTCGTTAACCCCCTTCGTCCCGCGCGGAGTCGGGCCGGGCGTCGGGGTGACGTGTTCGGCCGGTCCGTTCTGTACGGGGGTCACCCGTACGAGCGGAAGGCTATCCCCCTCGGGCCCGGCGGTCGCTCGGCGGGACGCGCGGGGCTCGCAGGGCCGGTCGGTCGGTGTCCGTCCGCCTGCCGCGGTCGTCGAACGGAAGATCGTCGTTCAGGTGAACGACGAACTGAGTATCGCCGGGCCGACTGCCGGGTATGCGTTCCCGGGGAAGGCGTGCGGCTGAAGAGGCGATGCCGCTGTGGTCCGGATGCACGCGCTGACCTGCGGCAATGGTTCCTCATAGGTTAATTTCAGGCTGCTCACAGGGTTTTTCTCACCTTCGTGGGTCAGAGTGGAAGGTGATGACACACATCACACGCCTCCCAGGCAACCGCCGGCACGTGTTCCTCTGTGCTCTCGTGGTGCTGGCCGTCACGGCCTCGTCCGTGGCCGCCGCCGACGGCGGTCCCGGACCGCTGGGCGTGACCACGGAGGCCGAGACCGACGCGGCCAGTGCCCGGGTCGGCGCGCTCTTCGGTCCGGGCGGGGCGCTGGAGGGCGGGCACTTCTGCACCGCCTCCGTGGTGCACAGCAAGAGCCACGACGTGATCGTGACCGCCGCGCACTGCCTGGGTGGCGGAACCGTCTGGTTCGCCCCGGGCTACCGGGACGGCAAGGCCCCGTACGGCGTCTGGAAGGTCACCAGAACCTACGTGGGCGACGGCTGGAACGATGACCAGGACGAGGACAGCGACGTCGCCTTCGCCGCCGTGGGGGCCGTCGGCGGTGTCGACGTCGAGGACCTCGTCGGCGGCAACCGGTTCGTCACGGGGCGGAAGACCGGCGCCACCGCCGTGACCGTCACCGGATACCCCAACTCCCGGGAAACCCCCGTACGCTGCGTCAACAAGCCGACCGTCCACAGCTCCACACAACAGCGCATCGACTGCCCGGACTTCAGCAGCGGGACGAGTGGCAGCCCCTGGGTGGACGGCGACGGCGAGGTCGTCGGTGTGCTCGGCGGCCATGAACAAGGCGGCTCCACCGAAGACGTCTCCTACAGCGTCGTTCTGAAGGACGAGGCCGCCGCCCTGTACCGGACCGCCTCGGGCGAGTGACCCCGGCCTCCGGCGCGCCCACCGGAGGGCCGTAGGGCCCTGCCGCACGACATGCCGTCACCGGCTCCCGGGGTTGGCCGGTCTTGTGCGGCGGTGGTGGCCGGACCAGCTCTTTTCCTCTTCCCCCTCGGCACCGCGCCTCTACACTGACCCTCGGCGGACTCCCGGGCGCTGAGGGGCGGTTGACGGTGCGTAAGGCGTGGATCTGGGCGACCGTTGCCGTCGGTGCCGCGCTGAGCCTCGTGATGCTGCTCGTCGTCGGGGTCTATGTGGTGGCCGGAAACCTGGCGAACGGCCTCGGGCGGGGACCCGTCGGGCTCGCCAAGAACGCCGTGCCCGCCGCGTACGCACCGCTCGTGCAGAGGTGGGGCAACCTGTGCGGCGCGATCAACCCCGCGCTGCTCGCCGCCCAGCTGTACCAGGAGAGCGGCTTCAATCCGAACGCCAGGAGCCCCGCGAAGGCCGAGGGGATCGCGCAGTTCATCCCCGGTACCTGGGCCATCCACGGCATCGACGGCAACGGCGACGGACGGGCCGACGTCTGGGACCCGCGCGACGCGATCCCGTCGGCCGCCTCGTACGACTGCAAGCTCGCCTCGTATGTCAAGGACGCCCCCGGAGACCCGACGGCGAACATGCTCGCCGCGTACAACGCCGGGGCGTACGCGGTCATCAAGTACGGGGGCGTGCCGCCGTACAAGGAGACCCGGAACTACGTCAGGACCATCACGACCCTGGCGGAGAGCTTCGCCGCGCCCGTCCGCAGGGTCGACCCGTCCAAGCAGGCCGCCGGCGCCATCTACTTCGCGCAGAAGAAGCTCGGCACCCCGTATCTCTGGGGCGGTGAAGGCACCGCCGAACAGGGCGGGCGCTTCGACTGCTCCGGACTGACCAAGGCCGCGTACGAGAGCGTGGGCATCACGCTGCCACGCGTGGCCAACGACCAGTACAACGCCGGGCCTCACCCGAAACGGGCCGAACTCCTTCCGGGGGACCTGGTGTTCTTCTCGGACGACCTGACCAATTCCCGCGCCATCCGGCACGTCGGCATCTATGTCGGCGGCGGCTACATGATCGACGCGCCCAGGACCGGCGCGGTGATCCGCTTCGACCCGATCGACACCCCTGACTACTTCGGGGCGACGCGTGTCACCGAAGATGGCGCGAAAGCGCTGCCCACGCCGGTGTGAACCGGGATGTGAAGGGCATGCGCAGGGGCCCCCGGCGACCGGAACTCTCCGTCACCGCCACCCCCCTGAGCTGCGAAGACGAGTCTCTCTTCGATAACGTCTGCGTGATCATTCTGTGGAGTGCGGAACGCTTGCGACAGGGCTGTGCGTTAGTTCTGACGTAGAGCGTTGACGTACGGCAGCCGGCTTGACGTGGAGCGGATCTACGACCACGGGGGTGGTGGAGCGGTACGCGCAGCGGTGCGTCCGTGCAAGCAAGGCGACAGAGGACGAAGGGGCCGCGCACGATGGCTGCACTCGCCGAATCCGGGTCGAACCCTGACGTCGATCTGCTGTACGACATCAATGGCCTGGCCAAGGACGCGCCGCACTGGTTCGACCGTGGCATGGAGTTCCTCGGCGAGTACGGGCTGCTGCTCGCCATGGTGCTGCTCGTCCTGTGGTGCTGGTGGAGCGTGCGCAGGCGGGGCGATTCCGATGCGGCGTCCTCGGTCGCCGCGCTGGTCTGGGCCCCGCTCGCCGCCGGTCTCGCGGTGCTCGTGAACGTGCCGATCCGGGGCTTCGTGGAGCGCCCCCGGCCGTTCGTCGATCACCAGGGACTCGACGTCCTCGTGACCGGGAAGACGGGATACTCGTTCGTCAGCGACCACGCCACGCTCACGATGGCGGCGGCGGTCGCCCTGTTCCTGGCGAACCGGAAGTTCGGGCTCATCGGTCTGGGCCTCGCGCTGCTCGAAGGTTTCTGCCGGGTCTACCTGGGGGTGCACTACCCGACGGACGTCGTCGGGGGCTTCGCCCTCGGCACGGCCGTCGCCCTGCTGCTCTCCCCGCTCGCGATGGCGCTGCTCACCCCGCTCATGAAGGCGGTCGAACGCTCGCCCCGCGCCGGACGGCTGATCCGGGCCCGCGGGGCCCGCGCCGCGCGGACCGTGGTCCCCGAGGCACGCTCGGAACGGACGGCGGAGGAAAGGGACCTGGCGGCGTAACGCCGGTTCACCACGGGTTGTGCGGGGCTGCTGGGCCGCCGCGGAGCCACGCTCGGCGGGGCGGCCCCGGGCAGCCGGGCGTGCGCTACAGCGCCTGCGGGAACGTGAAGAACCCGTTCGGGTCGTACTGGTGCTTAAGCTGCGTGAGGCGGGCGGCCGCGTCCCCGTAGTACGCCTTCCGCCAGTTCGTCAGGGTCGGGTCCGTGTAGTTCTGGTACGCGGCCCCGGACGCGTAACCGCGCATGGACGCGTGCGCGGACGTCAGCCAGGACTGGGCCGTCGTACCGGAGGTGCCCGCGCGCCAGCTCGCGATGTACTGCGCCAGCATGCGGGAGCGGCGGTGGACGAACGCCGTGGCCGTCGGCGAGACCCGGTTGACCGCACCGCCGAGGGCGGTGAACGCGACGCTGCCCGCGCCGCCCCGGACCTGCGTCATCTGCCGCAGGATCGTCTGGATGCCGGCCGCCGGGATCGAACGGTCGAAGAAGTCCGAGCGCGCCGCGTACGTCTCACGGCCGAGAGCGCCCTGCCGGGAGCGGCCCGGGGTCGAGCCCGGCAGATGGCACTGGGCGTCGGCGGAGAAGGAGGAGCAGTTCGCGTACGCCTCCATCGCGGCCTCGTACGACTTCCGCCGCAGCGAGACGGTGCGCGCCGGGGCGCCGACCTTCGCGGCCAGGCGGTCGACCGCGTTCTGCAGTTCGCCGTAGGTGCCCAGCGAGAATGCCGAGACCGAGACGGTGGGTGTGCCGCCGGCCGCGCTCTGCAGGTGGCAGGAGGACCAGATCTCGTCGGGCTGGCCGGGGCCCCACTCCTGCCAGGCGCTGAGGACGGCGGCGGCCTTGGCCCAGGGCCAGCTCAGATACGCCGACACCGCCTGGGGCGCCGGGTGCGTCCTGAACCGCAGTTCGGTGACGACGCCGAAGTTGCCGTTGCCCGCGCCGCGCAGGGCCCAGAAGAGGTCCTTGTTCTCGGTGGCGTTCGCAACCAGCTGCTTGCCGTCCGCCGTGATCAGGGTCGCCTGGGTGAGGCTGTCGCAGGTCAGCCCGTACGCCCGGGAGACCACGCCATGGCCGCCGCCCAGGGTGAGTCCGGAGACGCCGACGGTGGGGCAGGAGCCGGCGGGTATGGTCACGCCCTTCGCGGTGAGCGCGCGGTAGACGTCGATCAGCTTGGAGCCCGCGCCGACGACCGCCTCGTTGCCGCTCGCCCGGATCCTGCTGAGTTTCGACACGTCGATGATCAGCCGGCCGTCGCCCGAGGACCAGCCGGCGTAGGAGTGGCCGCCGTTGCGTATGGAGACCTTGACGTGATGGGCCCGGGCGTACGCCATGACGGTGCGGATGTCGTCGGCGTGCGCCACATACGCGACCGCCGCGGGCTTCAGGGAGTCGAAGCGGGTGTTGTAGAGCTGGTGGGCCGTCGGCCAGGCGTGGTCGCCGGGGCGGACCAGGGTGCCCGCCAGGTCCTTGGCCAGAGCCGTCCAGTCGGCGGCGGCGCGGGTGCCGGTGGTGGCCGTACGCATCGACGTGCCGGCGGCGCTCGCCGGGTTCGCGGCGGCGGCGGAGCTGCTGGTGCCGCCGGAGCACGCGGCGGTGACCGCCGTCGCGAGTGCGGCGGTGGTTCCGCCGATGAACGTACGCCGTTGCATGTGGGCCTCCCTTGGGTTCCGTGGAACGAGACGGCCCGGCAGGGCGGCGGGTTGCACGGGGAAAGGCCACAGAATCGCTACAGAGGGGGGCAGTTACGCCCGGTTGTGACCGGATCGGGCGGTTGTGTTCGCTTATGGCGCGATCGGTCGGCCGTCTCAGCCGGTGGCATGCCCCTCGGCGTCCGACCTCGCCAGGCTGCGGGCTCTGCGGGCCGGCCCGCGCCAGCCGCAGGTGCACCGGGCCACACAGAACCGGCCCTGTTCGACCGTCGTCGTGCGGTGCTCCTCCGGGCCGGTGCGTATGTCCTCCTGTTCCACTCCGGCAAGGTTACCCAAGGCAGGGTGTGCCCGCGGCCAGTGGCAAGTGGTCCGCCCCGCAAGGCGCGTGACGGGTCTCCCTACTGGTCGTTAACCGGAACGACAGGAGGGACACCGGGACGGACCGGCTGGGGGTAGGCGGACGATGGTGGTGCGGCAGCACGGTCGGGTCGGTGCGGCGGTCGTCGCGACGCTGGGACTGCTGGTCTGCGGCACCTCGGCCACCGGATGCGCGGGCGGCGGGGCCGTCGCCGACGACGCGCGCTCCGGCACGGAGGCCGTCGAGGCGCTGCACGGGGCGGCCGCGGCCCTGGTGCGGGCGGGCAGTTCCAGAACGCGGACATCGATGGAGATGGCCACCGGCGGGACCCGGGTCACCATCCGCGGCGAGGGTGTCTACGACTTCCGTGCCCGGCTCGGCCGGCTGACGGTTCTGCTGCCCCGGGACCCCGCGGGCACCGAGGAGCACCGCCCCATCACCGAACTGCTCGCCCCGGGCGCACTGTTCATGAAGAACCGGGGCGCGGGGGTGCCGGCCGACAAGTGGGTGCGGGTCGACACGGCCACGCTCTCCGACGGCAACCTCGTCACCGGCGGTGCCACCGACCCGTACGCCGCGGCCCAGTTGCTGCACGGGGCCCGCAGCGCGCGGTACGTGGGGAGGGCCGAGGTCGCCGGGATCCCCGTGCGGCACTACCGGGGGGTGGCCGACATCGGGCTCGCGGCACGGAGCGCTCCGGCCGCGGACAGGGAGCCGTTCCGGGCGGCGGCGAAAGGGTTCGCCACGGTCGAGGTGCCGTTCGACGCCTACCTCGACGACCAGGGGCGGCTGCGGAAGGTGCGCCACCGGTTCAGTTTCGTCAACGGCCGGCAGAAGACGACGGTCGCGGTGGCGTCGACGACGTTGCTGTACGGCTTCGGGGCCCCCGTCGACGTACGGCTGCCGGCGGCCGGGGACATCTTCGCCGGGAAGATCGCCGAGCGGTGAGGGGTCCGTGAGGGGCCCGGGCGTCGCCGGGGCGGGGAGGCCGGAAGTGGCGCGGCCGAGGGGCCGGAAATGGTCCGTCCGTGCCATGCGCGGCCCGTAGGCCGCTCCCTACTCTAGGAAGTCGGTGACGGCAGAAAGAGGTGATGCACGTGGCTCCGGTCGGCGGTACGGCAGTTCAGGACCACGTGGCCCTCGCCGAGATCGAGCTGTGCGGTGACCTGATCATCGCGGCGTCGGCCGCACACGAGGACCGGCTCAGTCTTGAGAGCATCGACGAGGTGCTGAAGGTGGCCGAGGAGCGGGACGCGACCGGCGAGTGAGCCGTGATCCGCCGCACGGCGGCGGACGCCCCGTTCCCTCACGGCCGTCAGGTGCGCAGCAGACGGCCGATCGCCTTTGTGGCCTCCTCGACCTTCGCGTCGATCTCCGTGCCGCCCTTGAGCGCGGCGTCCGCGACGCAGTGGCGCAGATGCTCCTCCAGGAGCTGGAGCGCGAAGGACTGGAGGGCCTTGGTCGAGGCCGAGACCTGGGTGAGTATGTCGATGCAGTACACGTCCTCGTCGACCATGCGCTGCAGACCCCGGATCTGGCCCTCGATGCGGCGCAGCCGCTTCAGGTGCTCGTCCTTCTGCTTGTGGTAGCCGTGGACGCCCCGGTCGTGGTCGGTCACCACGGCCCCGGCGCCCTCGGAGGGCACCGCCGCGCCGGCCTCGGTGGTCGTCATCGCGTCCTCCTGTCGACAGCCGCCGGGGGATGCGGAACCGGACGGGCGACCCGCTGTGGCGGATCCTGCACTCCCCGGCGCGGGACACATACCCCTGGCGGGTATATGGTAACGAACTTTGCTGGGTATAGGGCCCTTGGCCAGGGCCTTGGCCGCCCCCGTGCTGACCACGGTGTCCAATGGGCGACACTGGAGGACGGCCCCTTAGCCGTGGCCGGATGATGCGCCTAGCATCAGCCTGACCGAAACCGAAGCATCCCGAGGATCCCACGTGCGCTTTCGTCTGACCCCCAGGGAGACGAGCTTCTACGACATGTTCGCCGCGTCCGCGGACAACATCGTCACGGGCTCGAAACTCCTGATGGAACTGCTCGGGGCGGACTCCTCCGCCCGGGCCGAGATCGCAGAGCGTATGCGGGCCGCGGAACACGCCGGTGACGACGCCACGCACGCGATCTTCCACCAGTTGAACTCCTCGTTCATCACGCCGTTCGACCGTGAGGACATCTACTCCCTGGCGTCCTCCCTCGACGACATCATGGACTTCATGGAGGAGGCCGTCGACCTGGTCGTCCTCTACAACGTCGAGGAGCTGCCCAAGGGGGTCGAGCAGCAGATCGAGGTGCTGGCACGGGCGGCCGAGCTGACGGCCGAGGCGATGCCGCACCTGCGCACGCTGGAGAACCTGACCGAGTACTGGATCGAGGTGAACCGTCTGGAGAACCAGGCGGACCAGATCCACCGCAAACTGCTCGCCCATCTGTTCAACGGCAAGTACGACGCGATCGAGGTCCTCAAGCTCAAGCAGATCGTGGACGTACTGGAGGAAGCGGCGGACGCGTTCGAACACGTGGCCAACACCGTGGAGACCATCGCGGTCAAGGAGTCCTGAGGCGTCCATGGACACCTTCGCTCTGATTCTGACCATCCTGGTCGCCCTGTTCTTCGCGTATACCAACGGCTTCCACGACTCGGCGAACGCGATCGCCACCTCCGTGTCGACGCGTGCGCTGACGCCGCGCGCGGCGCTGGCGATGGCGGCGGTGATGAACCTCGCCGGTGCGTTCCTCGGCAGCGGGGTGGCGAAGACGGTCAGCGAGGGCCTGATCCAGACGCCGTCCGGCGGCACGGGGATGGGCATCCTCTTCGCGGCACTGCTCGGCGCCATCGTCTGGAACCTGGTCACGTGGTACTTCGGCCTGCCGTCGTCCTCGTCGCACGCGCTGTTCGGCGGACTGGTGGGCGCGGCGCTGGCGGGCGGCACGACGGTGTACTGGTCCGGGGTGCTGGACAAGGTCGTCACCCCCATGTTCCTGTCCCCGGTGGTGGGCCTGATCGTCGGCTACCTGGTCATGACGGCGATCATGTGGATCTTCCGCCGGGCCAATCCGCACAAGGCGAAGCGCGGTTTCCGCATAGCCCAGACCGTCTCGGCGGCCGGCATGGCGCTCGGCCACGGCCTCCAGGACGCGCAGAAGACGATGGGTGTCGTGGTGATGGCGCTGGTCATCGCCGACGTCGAGAAGTACGGCGACCCGATCCCGGTGTGGGTGAAGCTCGTCTCCGCGGCGATGCTGTCGCTGGGGACGTACGCGGGCGGCTGGCGCATCATGCGCACGCTCGGCCGCAAGATCATCGAGCTGGACCCGCCGCAGGGTTTCGCGGCGGAGACCACGGGCGCTTCGATCATGTTCGCGACGGCGTTCCTGTTCAAGGCACCGATCTCGACGACGCACGTCATAACGTCGGCGATCATGGGTGTGGGCGCTACGAAGCGCGTGAACGCCGTGCGGTGGGGTATCGCCAAGAACATCGTCCTGGGCTGGTTCATAACGATGCCGGCGGCGGCCGCCGTGGCGGCGTGCGCCTACGGACTGATTCACCTGGCGTTCCTGTAGCCCCACCGGCCGGAGGGCCCCTCGGGGCCTGCAGAAACGTTTCTCCACCCCCCTCTCGCGCCCGGCGCGGCTCCACCGAAGCCGCCGGGCGCGAGAGGGGGGTGGTCTGTTTGCGCCCTGTCGCCGGTGCCCCGTACCCGGTCCACGTCCCCGTGGTCCCTGGTTCCCGTCCCCGTCGTCCTGGTCCACGTCCCGGTCGCCGTACCGGGCCGCTTCGAGATGCGGGACGCTGAGGCGTGAGAACACTGGAGCTATGACTGCGAAGGCACTCCTCGAAGGCGGGCCGGACGATCTCGCGGGCAAACTCGTGCCGATCGTCCCGCCCGGAAAAGAGCTGAAGATTCCGCATCACGGAGGATACGAGCACTACAGGATGACCCCGCGCCACGAGAACAGCCAGGAGGGGCAGGTCACCGTCTACCAGTGGTGGGAACGCACGGAAGTCGCCGAGTGACGCGGACGAGTCGCCGCATGACGCGAACGGGCCCGCCCCCGGGAGCCAGGGGCGGGCCCTCTTCTACCTCGCGGTGGCACCGCCATGCAGCACCGCGAGGGGTCCTGGGACCGGTGTCGGATCAGCCGAAGCGACCCGAGATGTAGTCCTCCGTCGCCTGGACCGACGGGTTGGAGAAGATCCGCTCCGTCTCGTCGATCTCGATCAGCCTGCCCGGCTGGCCCACGGCCGCCAGGTTGAAGAACGCCGTGCGGTCGGAGACACGCGCCGCCTGCTGCATGTTGTGCGTCACGATGACGATCGTGAAGCGCTCCTTCAGCTCGCCGATCAGGTCCTCGATCGCGAGGGTGGAGATCGGGTCAAGGGCCGAGCAGGGCTCGTCCATGAGCAGGACCTTCGGCTCCACGGCGATCGCGCGGGCGATGCACAGACGCTGCTGCTGGCCACCGGACAGGCCGGAGCCCGGCTTGTTCAGGCGGTCCTTGACCTCGTTCCAGAGGTTCGCGCCCTTGAGCGACCTCTCCACGATGTCGTTCAGTTCCGACTTCTTGTAGTTGCCGTTCAGGCGGAGACCCGCCGCCACGTTGTCGAAGATCGACATCGTGGGGAAGGGGTTCGGGCGCTGGAAGACCATGCCCACCTCACGGCGGACGGAGACCGGGTCGACCCCGGCGCCGTACAGGTCCTCGTTGTCGAGGAGCACCTTGCCTTCGACGCGTCCGCCCGACGTCACCTCGTGCATACGGTTGAGCGTGCGCAGGAACGTCGACTTGCCGCAGCCCGAGGGGCCGATGAACGCCGTCACCGATCGCGGCTCGACCGACATCGAGATGTCCTCGATCGCCTTGTGGGAGCCGTAGTAGGCGGTGAGTCCGCTTACGTCGATTCGCTTGGCCATGACTACTTCACTTCCAGTATCAGTCGCTGTGGGCCCCGACCGGCGGAGCCGGAAATCGTCGCCTTAGCGACCGGTCTTCGGGGCCTTCCAGCGGGCGATGCCGCGGGCCACCAGGTTGAGGATCATCACGAAGGCGATGAGCGCGAGTGCCGCCGCCCAGGCCCGGTCGTAGGCCGCGCCGGAGCCGGCGCTGTTCGCGTACTGCTGGTAGATGTACAGCGGCAGCGAGGCCTGCGGGTCCTTGAACGGGTCGCTGTTGATGAAGTTGGTGCCCCACACCAGCAGCAGCACGGGCGCGGTCTCACCGGTGATACGCGCGATGGCGAGCATCACACCCGTCGTGATACCGCCGATCGAGGTCGGCAGGACCACCTTGAGGATGGTGCGCCACTTCGGGACGCCCAGCGCGAGGGACGCCTCGCGCAGCTCGTTCGGGACGAGCTTGAGCATCTCCTCCGTGGAGCGGACCACCACGGGCATCATCAGGATCGCCAGGGCCAGGGAACCGGCGAAGCCGGAGTAGCCCATCTTGAGGATGAGGATCCAGAAGCTGAGGACGAACAGACCGGCGACGATCGACGGGATACCCGTCATGACGTCGACGAAGAAGGTGACGGCCCGGGCGAGCTTGCCACGGCCGTACTCGACGAGGTAGACGGCGGTCATCACACCGACCGGCACGGCGATCACGGTGGCGAGGCCGACCTGCTCGAGGGTGCCGAGGATCGCGTGGTAGATACCGCCGCCGGTCTCGGTGTCGGCGACCACGCCCATCGAGTGGGTGAGGAAGTAGACGTCGAAGACCTTCACACCGCGCTTGAGGGTCTCCCAGATGAGGGAGGCCAGCGGAATGACGGCGAGGAGGAAGCAGACCCAGACGAGGCTGGTCGCGACCCGGTCCTTGGCCTGCCGGCGGCCTTCGACGCGCGCGGCGATGACGTAGGTGCCGAGGACGAACAGGACCGCGGCCATCAGGGCCCACTGGATGCTGCTGTCGAGGCCGGCGGCCAGGCTGATGCCCAGGCCCGCCGCGATCGAGCCCGCGGCGATCGCCCAGGGCGACCACTTCGGCAGGCTGGCGCCGCGCAGTGTGCTGCGGCGCCTTTCGGTGACGGCTGCGGTGCTCATGCGTTGGCCCCCGAGTACTCCTTGCGGCGGGCGATGATCACGCGGGCCGCGCCGTTGACCAGCAGGGTGATGACGAAGAGGACCAGACCGGAGGCGATGAGGGCGTCACGGCCCTGGTCGGTGGCCTCGCCGAACTTGCTGGCGATGTTCTGGGCGAAGGTGCCGCCGCCCGGGTCGAGCAGACTGGTCTGGATGTCGAAGGTCGGGGAGAGAACGGTGGCGACGGCCATCGTCTCGCCGAGCGCACGGCCGAGGCCGAGCATCGACGCGGAGATCACACCGGAGCGGCCGAACGGCAGCACGGCCATGCGGATGACCTCCCAGCGCGTGGCGCCGAGGGCGAGAGCCGCCTCCTCGTGCGTCTGCGGGACCTGCCGGAAGACCTCACGGCTCACGTTGGTGATGATCGGCAGGATCATGATCGCGAGCAGGATGCCGACGGTGACCAGGGAGCGCGAGGCGCCGCCCTGCCAGGAGAAGACGCCGGTCCAGCCGAGGTAGTCGTTCAGCCAGCCGAACAGACCGTCCATGTGCGGTACGAGGACGAGCGCGCCCCACAGGCCGTAGACGATGGAGGGCACGGCGGCGAGCAGGTCGATCACATAGGCGATGGGCCCGGCCAGCCTGCGCGGCGAGTAGTGCGTGAGGAACAGCGCGATACCGACCGCGACCGGGACCGCGATGGCCATGGCGATGATCGAGGAGACGACCGTGCCGAAGGCCAGGACCGCGATGCCGAAGACCGGCGGGGTCAGGTTGGTGTTCCACTCGAAGGTGGTCAGGAAGTTGCCGTGGTCGTTGCTGATCGCGATGCTCGCGCGGTAGGTGAGGAAGCCCGCGATCGCGGCCATGATCACCAGGAGGAAGATTCCGGACCCGCGGGAAAGGCCCAGGAAGATCCGGTCCCCGGGGCGGGTGGCGCCGCGGCCGGCACGCTTCTGCCCGGCCGCGGAGGGCCGGTGAGCGGGCGGAGGCGCGTCAGTGTTCTGTGTAGTGATGTCCATCAGGATCTCCGGTCTGCGGAGCCGTGGCGGGTGTCGGCTCCAGGCGGCGGTGCACCGGACGGTGCGGCCCGCCCCATGAGGGGGCGGGCCGCACATCGGGTCAGCTCAGGCTCGAGATGGTCTCGCGAACCTTGGAGTTGATCTCGGCGGGGATCGGCGCGTACTTGGCGTCGGCCAGCTGGTTCTGGCCGTCCTCGGACGCGGTGTAGGAGAGGAAGGACTTCACGGCCGCCAGGGTGTCGGCCTTGTTGCCCTTGTCGCAGACGATCTCGTAGGTGACCAGGGTCAGCGGGTAGGCGCCGGCCTCGGTGGGCTGGTAGTTGAGCTTCAGGGCCATGTCCTTGCCGGTGCCGGCGACCGTGGCGCTCGCGATGGCCTTGGTGGCGTTCTCGACGGTGGCCTTGGCCGGGGTGGAGGCGCCGGTCTTGAGGTCGACCGTCTTGATGCCGTCAGCGGCGTAGGAGAGCTCGAAGTACGAGATCGCACCCGAGGTCTGCTTGACCTGCTGGGCGAGGCCGGAGGAGCCCTGCGCGGACTGGCCGCCCTTGGCCTGCCAGGCCTTGCCGCCCGAGTACGGCCAGTCGCTCTTCGCGGTGGCGATCAGGTACTTGGTGAAGTTGTCCGTGGTGCCGGACTCGTCCGAGCGGTGGAACGCCTGGATCTTGAGGGCCGGCAGCTTGACGCCCGGGTTCAGCTTGCTGATCGCGGTGTCGTTCCACATCTTGATCTTGCCGTTGAAGATCTTGGCGATCGTGGAGGGGTCGAGGATCAGGCTGTCCACGCCCGGAACGTTGAAGCCGACCGCGATCGGGCCGCCGACCATGGGCAGGTCGATGGCCTGGCCGCCGGAGCAGACCTTCTTGGAGTCGGCGATCTGCTCGGGCTTCAGCGCCGAGTCGGAGCCGGCGAACGCGGTCTGGCCACCGAGGAACGCGGTGACGCCGGCGCCCGAACCGGTCGGGTTGTAGTTGATCTGCACGTCGTGGCAGGCCTGGGTGTACTGCTTGACCCAGGCGTCGATCGCGTTCTTCTGCGCGGAAGAGCCGGAGGCCTGGAGCTGGCCCTTGGCGTTGTCGCACTTGATGGAGGAGGTGCTGGACGCCGAGGCCGAGCTGCCGCCGCTGCTGCTCTTGCCCGTGTCATCGGAGCCGCACGCCGTCAGGGCCAGGGCGCCGGAGACGGCGACAGCACCGAGCGAAAGGGCGCGAAGCCGGTTCTTGCGCTGAAGCATCACTTTCGGGAGTTCCTTCCAGGAGCCGCCGTCCGTGGCGGCGTGCGAGGGGTGCGGTAGCCCGTCAGGGCTGCCGTGCTGGGAAGTGCGTCAGCACGCCTCATGCGCGCTTCGCACCTTGTACGGCCGAAATTAGGCAGAACAGGTGAAGCTGCCGATGGTCGAGAGTGAACGGAAGGTGAACCCCTGCGGTCTGTGTGGTTAGGTCACGGAACGCTTACGTCTCGGACACGAGGGCATTCCGGCTGCCGAGTCACGTCAAGGGGCGGCTGGCCTGCGGGTTTCGGTCAATGGTGGGTTGCCTCGGGCTGATCACGCGGGTTCTCACGCCTCTCGCGTTACGTGTGCCGCCCGGTATACCGGATGCCCCTTTCGAGGGATATCGATGCTTATAGAAGATCTCAATGCTTATGTCAGATTAAGCACGTTCAGGAAGGCGTCGACCAGTTCCCTGTCGCGTGGCTGGGTCAGACGGGCCCGGGCCCCGGCAGGCGAAAGCCACAGGATGCGGTCGACCTCGCGGTTCGGCGCGAAGGAGCCCTCCGCCGCCTCGGCCGCCCAGTAGTGGACCCGCTTGGGGCGGCCTGCCACCTCGTACCAGGCGGTGGGCAGGTGCGCGCCGGGGACGGCGGTGTAGCCCGTCTCCTCCTCCACCTCGCGCAGCGCACCCGCGAGTGGGTCCTCACCACGCTTGAGCTTGCCCTTCGGGTGGGACCAGTCGTCGTACTTGGGCCGGTGCACCAGACAGATCTCCAGGGCGCCGCCGACGGGCGAGCGGCGCCACAGGACACAGCCCGCCGCGAGGATGGTGTCGTCGTCGCTCATCGGATGCTCCGGCTCCTCTCCCGTGCCGCACGGCACCGCTCGCGGGCCGGGTGGCGCGTCCGGTCGTGCCTGCCGTGCCGTTCCGCGCGATGCCGTGCCGTGCCGTCGTACGAGTGCCCGTCGCCGGGCGCCTACGGAGTACCCACCGTTTGTTTCTGCCATGACTGCTGGAACGCGAAGCGGGCCGCCTCCACCTCGTGGCGCTGGTCGGCGTGCAGCACGCCCAGCGCGTACGCCGTCGCCGGGGCGATACGCGGGGTGCGCGCCGCCGCCGCGGCGGCCGCTGCCGCCTCCGAGGCGTCCCGGTGCCGGTTCAGGGCCTGGCCCGCCGTCAGCAGCCGTACGTCGACGGGTGCGTCCTCCCCGTACAGCACCTCCCGGGCGTAGCGGTGCAGGCGCAGCAGCAGCCGGACCTGGTGCCAGGGACCGTCCTGCGGGTGCGGGGCCGGGTCGGGGGAGAGGCCGTGGATCAGGGCCTCCGCGTTGTACGGGTGGCCCGCGGTGATCAGCGGCAGCGCGGCCACCGCGTCGCACAGCCGCTCCTCCGCGGCGGCGGCCAGCGGGCGCAGGTCGGCGGTGGCCGCGGCGGACGTGAGCGGGACCTCGCTGGCGAGGACGGCGACGCTGTCCGCCACCGCGTGGAAGCGGCTGGAGCCGAGGGCCTGGAGGGCCGCGGAGTGGGCGCGCGTCCGGGCCAGGGTCAGCTGACGCTCCAGCAGGGCGCCCGCCTTCGCCGCGCCGACGGTCAGATTGCCCCGCTCCGGGACACCGGGCTGGCTGCGCGGACCGGTGCCGGCGTTCCCCGCGCCCCCCGGCTGCGTGGGGAAGACCGAGGAGCCCGACAGCCGGTGCAGGGCCAGCAGCAGCCGCTCGAGCCGGGCCGCGTACGCGTGCTCGCGGGCCAAGGTGCCCGACAGCCAGGCGAGTTCGGGACGCATCCCCTCCGACCAGTCGGTGTCCAGGAGCGGACGGAACGTGTGGAGCGTGCCGCTGATGCGACGGGCCGAGCGGCGCAGGGCGAGAGCCGCGTCGCCGGAGTCGTCCACGCCGTTCTCCCCCACTCTCGACTCGGCTCGAGCGGGGGTGCCCCCACCGGCACCGGTCTCCCGGTGCTGCCGCAGCGAGCGGAGGAACTCCGTGGCCTGGGCCCGCAGATAGCCCGCGAGGGCGTCCCCGGTGGGCCCGGCCGTGGGGTCGGTGGGGGGATCAAGGTGTTGCTGTGCCACGCCGGCGCCTCCGGGCGTCTATGAGCATCTCCTGGATGTTCCGCAGGGGGTGGCCGTCCGCGTCGGTCGCGTGCCGGGTCCACTCGCCGTCCGGTTCCAGGTGCCAGGAGGCCGTGGAGTCGGACATACCGGTCTCGAAGAGCCGGTTGAGGGCCGCCCGGTGCGACGGGTCGGTGACCCTGACGAGTGCTTCGATGCGGCGGTCGAGGTTGCGGTGCATCATGTCGGCACTACCGATCCACACCTCGGGCTCACCGCCGTTTCCGAACACGAAGACGCGCGAGTGTTCGAGGAAGCGGCCGAGGATGGACCGGACCCGTATGTTCTCCGACAGGCCGGTGACGCCCGGGCGCAGCGCGCAGATGCCGCGCACCCACACCTCGACCGGCACGCCCGCCTGCGACGCGCGGTAGAGCGCGTCGATGATCGCCTCGTCCACCATCGAGTTGACCTTGATGCGGACGCACGCGGGCCGGCCGGCCCGGTGGTGCTGGATCTCCTGGTTGATCCGGGAGATCAGACCGTCGCGCAGGGACTTGGGCGCCACCAGCAGCCGGCGGTAGGTCTCACGGCGGGAGTAGCCCGAGAGCCTGTTGAAGAGGTCGGACAGGTCCGCTCCGACCTGCGGATCGGCGGTCAGCAGCCCCAGGTCCTCATACAGACGGGCGGTTTTGGGGTGGTAGTTGCCCGTGCCGACATGGCTGTAGCGGCGGAGCGTTTCGCCTTCCTGCCGCACGACCAGCGAGAGCTTGCAGTGCGTCTTCAGACCGACGAGTCCGTAGACGACATGGCAACCCGCTTCCTCCAGCTTTCGGGCCCACTTGATGTTGGCCTGCTCGTCGAAGCGGGCCTTGATCTCGACCAGTACGAGGACCTGCTTGCCGGATTCGGCCGCGTCGATGAGCGCGTCGACGATCGGCGAGGTCTCCGAGGTCCGGTACAGCGTCTGCTTGATGGCGAGCACGTCCGGGTCGGCCGCCGCCTGCTCCAGGAACGCCTGCACCGACGTGGAGAAGCTGTCGTACGGGTGGTGCAGCAGGATGTCCCGGTCCCGCATCGCCGCGAAGACGTCGGGTGCGGACGCCGACTCGACCTGGGCCAGGTCACGGGGGGTGACCGGGACGAACTTCGGGTACTTCAGCTCGGCCCGGTCGAGGTTCGCGATGCCGAAGAGGCCCGTGAGGTCCAGGGGACCCGGCAGCGGGTACACCTCGGCCTCGGAGATCTTCAGCTCGCGGATCAGCAGGTCGAGCACGTACCGGTCGATGGACTCCTCGACCTCCAGGCGCACCGGCGGCCCGAAGCGGCGCCGCATGAGCTCCTTCTCCAGGGCCTGGAGCAGGTTCTCGGCGTCGTCCTCCTCCACCTCGAGGTCCTCGTTGCGGGTGATGCGGAAGGCGTGGTGCTCCAGCACCTCCATGCCCGGGAACAGCTCCTCCAGGTGCGCGGCGATGACGTCCTCGATGGGGACGTAGCGCTGCGGGGAGGCCTCCAGGAAGCGGGAGAGCAGCGGCGGCACCTTGACGCGCGCGAAGTGGCGGTGGCCGGAGACCGGGTTGCGCACGACGACCGCGAGGTTGAGCGAGAGGCCCGAGATGTACGGGAAGGGGTGCGCGGGGTCGACGGCCAGGGGGGTGAGCACCGGGAAGATCTGGTGGCGGAAGAGCGTGAACAGGCGCGCCTGTTCCTTGTCGGTCAGCTCGTTCCAGCGGACCAGGTGGATGCCCTCCTCCGCGAGCGCGGGGGCGACGTCCTCGTGGAAGCAGGCCGCGTGGCGGGCCATGAGCTCGCGGGAGCGGGCCCAGATCATCTCCAGCACCTCGCGGGGCTGGAGACCGGACGCCGAGCGGGTGGCGACACCGGTGGCGATCCGGCGCTTCAGGCCCGCCACCCGGACCATGAAGAACTCGTCCAGGTTGCTGGCGAAGATCGCCAGGAACTTCGCGCGTTCCAGGAGGGGTGTGTTCGGGTCCTCGGCCAGCTCGAGTACGCGCTCGTTGAACTGGAGCCAGCTGCGTTCCCGGTCGAGGAAGCGGCCCTGTGGAAGCTGGGCGCCCTCGCTCACCTCGTACGCGTCGAGGTCGGCATCGATGTCGGGTTCGAGTTCGGAGACCGTCGCGGCCACGGTGTGCGGGCGGTGCGCGGCGATGGAACCCACGGAGGGCTGCTGATTCTGCACGTTTGCGCGACCCGTGGGCTCTCCCTCACGGGGAGTGGCGGGGGAGGGGTGGGCCGGTGCCTGGGCGTTCTGCTGGCTCATGAATCCATTCTTCCGCGCCAATCGGGTGACGGGCGCGTCGGAGACCGCGGGCAGCGGCGCGGCGGACGGACGCCCGCGTTCCGCACCGGCCCCGTTGCGAGGCGGCGGTGGCGGCTCAGGCAGGGCGGCGTTCATTGGCTGAGCGTCGCAAGCTCTTCTGAATCAATGGTTACGGCGACATGACGTGCGGGATAGCGGGGGGAGGCTCGCGGACGTCTGCACGGAGCGCGGCGGCGTGCGAGGGGGCTGGACGGGGCGTGTGCGCCGTCGGGGACCGGGGGACGGGTGGCGGCGGGCTGTCCGGGGAGGCGGACTGCGGCGGGGACGGCCGGGGGCGGACGGCTACGGGTATGGCCGCGGATGGTGGCGAAGCGCTGCTGGGGCGGTGGACGGAGGAGGGCTGCCGGGGGCGGAGGAGGGCTGTGGGGGCGGAGGAGGGCTGTGGGGGCGGTGGGCGAGGAGGGCTGACGCCGGGGCGGTGGGCGGAGGCGGGCTGACGCCGGGCCGGTGGGCGGAGGCGGGTTAACGCCGGGCCGGTGGGCGGAGGCGGGTTAACGCCGGGGCGGTGGGCGAGGAGGGCTGACGCCGGGGCGGTGGGCGGAGGCGGGCACGGACCGGCGGGCGGGAGGCTGACCAGGGGCCTGCCGGGCTCGCTGAGAATTTCTGCCGGGGTGTGAACCGTTCGCGAGAGCTCATCCGATGAAGGGGCGTGAGGGAAACGAGAAGTGACGGGGAGCTGCTGCGTGCCGCGGCAGACGGGGACCGTCGCGCCTTCGAGGAGCTGTACCGGCGGTATGCGCCGTGGCTCACGGCACGGCTGCGCGGCCGCTGCGCCGACCCCGGGGTCGTGGACGACGTCGTGCAGGAGACGTTCCTGGCGGTCTGGCACGGCACCGCGCGGTACCGCGAGGACGGCGACGTGGCCGGCTGGCTCTGGCGCATCGGCGCCCGACGGCTGGTGGACGCGCTGCGCGGCGACGGCGCACGCGGCCGGCTGCGTCAGACGCTGGCACGGCTGCGCCACCGGCACGAGGCCTCCGCGGAGGAGCGGGTCCTGGCCGGAGTGGAGCACGGCGACCTGGCGGGAGCACTGATACGGCTCTCGCCCGAGCTGAGGGCCGTTCTCCAGGCGACGGTGATCGACGGACTCACGACCAGGGAGGCGGCCGTCCTGCTCGGCATTCCCCCCGGCACGGTCAAGACACGGGCGCTGCGGGCGCGCAAGCGGTTGCGGGAGGAGCTGGCATGAGGGATGCGAAGAGCGACGGCGCCACATGGCACGCGGATGCCGAGGACCTCCGCGCCTATGCGCGCGGAGAGCTGGAGGCGCCCCGGCTGTGGTCCGTGGACACGCACCTGGCCGCCTGCGCACTCTGCCGCCAGGCACTCGCCGAGGCCGGCGACCCGCTCGCCCTGGACCTCGGCTGGGAGCGGCTCGACGCCGAGCTGGACGCACCCCGGCCGGGCCTCTTCGAGGCGCTGCTGACCCGGTTCGGGGTGGCCGACCACATCGCGCGGCTGCTCGCCGCGACCCCCGTGCTGCGCGCCTCCTGGCTCGGCGCGGTCATGCTGGTCCTGGTCATGACCGTGGCGAGTGTGTACGCGATGGACTCGCCGACGGTGTTCCTCGCCCTGGCACCGCTGCTCCCTCTCGCGGGCGTCGCCCTGTCGTACGGGCCGGCTCTCGACCCGACCTACGAGATGACGGTGGTCGCCCCGCTGCACGGCTTCCGCCTGCTGATGATCCGCACGGTCGCGGTGCTGGTGGCGAGCCTCGGGCTGAACGGCCTGGCGACGCTCGCCCTCCCGGTCTACGGAGTGCGTGCCCTGTCCTGGCTGCTGCCCGGCCTCGCCCTGACCGCGACGGGGCTCGCGCTGACCGCCCGGCTGGGTCCGGTCCTTGCCCCGGCCCTGGTCAGCGGCGCCTGGGTCGCCCTGCTGGTGGTGGCCGAGGCGACCGTTCACGGGACGCCCCTGCCGTTCACGGCTCCGGGCCAGGGGGTGGCCGCGGTGGTCGCGGTCGTCTCGGCCGTCCTGCTGCACCGCCTGCGTGACCGCTTCGACGCCTCGCCGGCCCACGCCCCGTTCACCGACTTCGCCCACAGGAGCACCCCATGACGACCGCACCCACCGTCTCGGCCGCCGGCCTTACCGTGCGCTACGGCGGCACGGCCGCTCTGGACGACGTCTCCCTGCGCCTCCATGAGGGCGTCACCGGCCTGCTCGGGCCCAACGGCGCGGGCAAGACGACCCTGCTGCGGGTGCTCGCCACCGCCGTGCCCGCCGACCGCGGCGCGTTCACCGTCCTCGGGCACGACCCGGGCACGGCAGCCGGCCGTCAGGAGGTGCGGCGCCGGCTCGGCTATCTGCCGCAGACCCCGGGTTTCCACCCGGACTTCACGGCCTTCGCGTTCGTCGACTACGTGGCGATCCTCAAGGAGCTCACGGACCGGGCCGGACGGCACCGGGAGGTGCGGCGCGTGATCGAGGCCGTCGGTCTCTCGGATGTACGGGGCAGACGCATCAAGCGCTTGTCCGGCGGTATGCGCCAGCGCGTCGCCCTGGCCGCGGCGCTCGTCGGCGACCCGCGCCTGCTGCTCCTCGACGAACCGACCGTCGGTCTCGACCCCGAACAACGCATGCGCTTCAGGGAGGTGATCGCCGTGGCGGGTGAGGGCCGGACGGTGCTGCTGTCCACCCATCAGACCGATGACGTGGCGATGCTCTGCCACCGCGTGATCGTGATGGCTCACGGCCGGATCCGCTTCGAGGGCACCCCGGCCGAGCTGACCGCACGAGCCGCGGGCCGGGTGTGGAGCAGTACGGAGCGTGACCCGGGCGCCCGCGCCGGCTGGCGTACGGGCATGGGCACGTTCCGCAATGTCGGCGACCCGCCCAAGGGCGCCGACCTTCTCGAACCGACCCTGGAGGACGGCTACTTGCTGGTCCTCGACGGCGAGCCGGCGGAGGTGGCGTCCGTATGAGCACGGTCATCGACAAGGCCCCGGCGGTCGCCCCGCCCGTGCGGACCGGCCGCCACTCGGCCGCAGCCGTCCTGGCGCTCGCCCGGTTCGAGGCACGCGAACTCCTGCTCCAGATCCCGGTGTTCGTGTTCTTCCTGCTGTACATCGGGCACGCCCTGTGGAAGCTGTTCCTGCCCGGGGACGGCATGGACGACTATCCGGTCCTGCAGAGCACCGACCGTGGTTCCCAGTCCGTCCTGCCCTTCCTGGCCGTCGCGGTCCTCATGTGTGTGAACGTCGCCGCCCTGCGCTCCCGGCGCCACGGAACGGACCGGCACTTCGACGTCCTGGTCATGGAGCCCTGGCGGCGTACGGTGGCGCACGCCCTGTCCGTGGTGCCCTTCGCGGCGGTCACCGCGCTGGTCGTCGCCGTCCAGTTCGGCCGGGCGGCCCTGAAGCCGGGGGCGGCGGGTCATGGATCGGTGGCGGAACTGGCGGTGGGACCGCTGGTGGTGCTGCTGGCCGGGGTGCTGGGGGTGCTGATCGCGCGCCTCTGCCCCAGCATCGTCGGGGGTCCGCTGTTCATAGTCGTCGGATTCGCCGGGCTCCTGGTCGCCTCCGCGGTCACGGGGGAGAAGGAGCACTGGCTGAACTGGTTGTACCCGGTCGTCTCCGAGAACGGCGCCGATCCGATCCCCTCCGATCTCCTGGGCCGTCCGGCCGCCTGGCACGCTCTGTACCTGGCGGGTCTTACCGCGCTGCTGCTGTGTGCCGCCGCGCTGGTGAGCGGGGGACGCACTCGCCTGCTGAAGGCGCTCACGGTGGTCGCGCTCGGCGCCACGGCCGTGGGGATCGCCGGTCAGTCCCCGGGCCACGAGGCCGGGCTGACCGCGGCGCGCACGGAGGTGAACCGCACGCCGGCGCGGTTCCAGTCGTGCGTGGTGTACGGCCGCTCGACGTACTGCTCGTTCCCGGAGTGGACCGGCTGGCGGGACGACTGGGCGCGGGTCGCCGACCGTGTCCAGCGTCTCGCGGGCGGCGGCGCCGGCGGGGAACGGCTGACGGTCCGGCAGCGGATACCCCTGATCTACGACCTGAGCAGTGATGCCGCGCTGACGCCCCTGAGCACTCCGGGTGAGGTGACCGTCGGCACGCGGTGGGGCGGCAACCGGATCCCCGAGTTCGCCGTCGGTGTCGCGGCGGTCCTTGTCGCCGGGGACGAGCGGACGGTGTCCCGTATGTGCGACGCCCGCACGGTCACCGTCATGTGGCTGGCGCTGGCTGCTCAGGACGATCCGGCGGCCGCGTTCCGCGACGTCCGCCTGGGCGACAGCACGTCGGGCTCCGCTCTCGCGCTGGCCCTCACGGAACCGGTCTCCATGAGTGCCGAACAGACCCGGATCGTCCGGGAACTGCTCAAGCAGCCGCGCTACAGCGTCACGGCCAGGGTGAAGGCCCACTGGACGGAGCTGACGTCCCCGAAGACGTCGGAGGCCCGGGTGGCGGAACTGCTGGGTGTGCCGGGGGCGGCCGAAGGGGCTCGCAACGGGGCCGGCAAGGGTGCCGACGAAGGTGCCGGCAAGGGGGAGTGGTGTCAGGACTAGCCGACAGGTGCCGGCGGGTCCGGGTCCTTCTCCCGCCGGTGTGGCGCGCTCTGCCCTGGCGGGTGCTGGGTGTGGCGGCCGGGGCGGGCCTGGCTCCTGCCGCGGTCGCACGGCTGGTGCCCGGGGGGCACGACTCGGCGTTCGCCCTGGTCCTGCTGCGGTGCGCCGCGGTCGCCTTCGCGCTGGGCCTGGCGTTCCTGCTGGACGATCCGGCACGGCACGTCACCGCGGCAGTGCCGACCCGGCGGACGGTGCGGACCGGACTGAGGATGGCACTGGTCGTCCCGCTCGCCGCGGTGTGCTGGACGGTGGCCCTGCTGCTGATACCGGGCCGGATACGGCCCCCGGCCGGCGACGTCACGCTCGAGGCGGCGTTGCTCGCGGCGCTGGCGCTCGCCGGCGCCGCGGCCGCCGTGCGGTACACCGATGAGCCGCAGCCGGGAGCGGCCGTGGCGGTGACGCCGCTGGCCGGTGCGGCGCTCGCGTTTCTGCTTCCCGAGCGCTGGGCCCTGTTCGTCGCGGCGGCCTCCCCCGACTGGGCGGTGGCGCATCAGCGGTGGGCCGCACTGCTGGCACTGACCGTGGCGGCGGGGACGGCACTGCTGCCGGAACCCCTGCGCAGAGGGCGTCGGCCGGCACTCCGGCCCCGTCACTGAGCGGGTCACCCCCGGCAGGATCCCAGCTCCCCGGCCCACCCCACCGGCCCACCTCACCGGTCCCTGCGGCCCCTCGGGCCCCTCAGGTCTCCGTGCGGTACATCAGATCCGTCTCGTACGTAGAGAAGCCCAACCGCTCGTACACCGTGAGCGCGGCCGCGTTGTCCGCGTCGACGTAGAGCATGGCGGTCGGCAGGCCCTGGGCGGTCAGGTACCGCAGGCCGATCGTGGTCAGGGCACGGCCGAGGCCGCCGCCCTGTGCGCCGGGCCGGACGCCGAGGACGTACACCTCGCCGAGCTGTTCCTCGGCGTGGACCTTGGTCCAGTGGAAGCCGATGAGTTCGAGGCCGTGCTCGCCCTCGCGTTCCGCGAGGAAGAAGCCCCGAGGGTCGAACCACGGCTCGGCCTTGCGGTCGTCGAGATCGCGCTGGGTGAGGGAGCCCTGCTCGGGGTGGTGGGCGAAGGCCTCGGCGTTGACGGCGAGCCAGGCCGCGTCGTCCTGGCCGGGGACGAAGGTACGGACGGTGACACCGTCGGGCAGCTTCGGCTCGACCAGTTCGAGCTGGTCCAACGGGCGGCGCAGCTGGCGCAGTTCACGGAAGAGGGTGAGGCCGAGGACCTGGGCGAGGTGCCGGGCCGCCGAGTGGCCGCCGTGCGCCCATACCCGCAGCCGCTTGCCGGAAGCGGCCAGGAGCGCGGAGCCCAGCGCCCGGCCGTGCCCATGACCGCGGTGCGAGGGGTGCACGACCATTTCGGCGGCCGGGGCCTCCACCGGGTCGGTGTCCTCCAGCTGGGCGTATCCGACGAGTGTCTCCCCGACCGTCAGCAGCAGATGGGAGACGCCCTCACGCTCACCGCCGCGCAGTTGCAACCGCCCCTGCTCGGACACCGCCTGTTGTCCGTCGACCCGCGCGGCGTCGGCGAGCAGCTCTAGCACGGCCTCGGCCTGCGTGGGCGAGAGTGCGGTGACGGTCTCCATGGAGCGGGTCAGTGCCGGGCGGGCGGCGTCGTCGCTGGTCATGGATACGAGGGTAAGGGGCGGGCCGGGGGGAGGGGAGGAGATGGAGGAAGGGAGGAGATATCCATCGAAGGCGGAACCGGCCGAGGCGGGGAAGACCGGGGTGGTCGCCCGGTTCCGAGGACCCCTGGGCGGGTGAGGCCGGCCGTCTACCCGCCCGGACTCGGCGGCGGTGTCGGTGCCCCCGGCAGCCGTACCGTCGCCACCGTGCCCCCGCCCTCCGCCGGCCGCAGGGACACCTCGCCACCGGCCTGCTGGACCGTGCGGGCCACGATGGACAGGCCCAGGCCGGAGCCGGGCAGCGCGCGGGCCGAGGGGGAGCGCCAGAAGCGGTCGAAGACGTGCGGGAGTTCCTCGGCCGCGATGCCGGGGCCGTGGTCGCGGACCGTCAGCACGCCGTCCGTGAGGGCGACCTCGATCGTGCCGCCCGCGGGGCTGAACTTCACCGCGTTGTCGAGGATGTTCACGACCGCCCGTTCCAGCGCGGACGGCTCCGCCTGTACGTACCAGGGCTGGAGGCCCGCAGTGATCGTCAGCTCGGGACCGCGCAGCCGGGCGCGGCGCAGGGCGTTCTCGACGGTGTCCTGCAACTCCACCACCTGGGTCTTGCCGGCGTGCAGGCCCTTCTCGGGACGGGACAGCTCCTGAAGGTCACCGATCAGCGAGGCCAGTTCCGTCATCTGTGCCTTCACCGAGGCGAGGAGTGCTCTGCGGTCCTCCGCGGGCAGCGGACGGCCCGTCTCCTCGCTGCGGGTGAGGAGTTCGATGTTCGTCCGCAGGGAGGTGAGCGGCGTGCGCAGCTCGTGGCCCGCGTCCGCGATCAGCTGCTGCTGTAGTTCGCGGGAACTGGCGAGGGCCGAGGTCATCGAGTTGAAGGAGCGGGACAGACGGGCGATCTCGTCCTCGCTTTCCTCGTCCACCGGGATCCGTGTGGTCAGGTCCTCCGTGCGGGCGATGTGTTCGACGGCCTCCGTCAGCTTGTCGACGGGGCGCAGACCCGCGCGGGCCACGGCCAGACCGACGGCACCGGCGCCCACGACGCCGAGGCCGGAGACGATGAGGAGGATCACGGCGAGGTCGTTGAGCGTCTTGTTGGTGTCCTTCAGCGGGTACGCCAGGGTCAGGGCGTAGCCCTGGTAGACCGTCGGGTCGCCCGGAGTGTCGCCGAGCAGGGGCGTCGTCAGCACCCGTACCGGCTGGCCCTTGCTGTCGACGCTGTTGTGGAGGACGCCGCGGATCGGGTTCCGCGCGATCTCGGTGTCGTCGCGGGTGGGTCTGACGAGGCCGCTCGAGTTCGGAAAGATGCACACCTGGCCTTCGGCATTGACCACCTGCACATAGTGGGTGCTGAGCTCGGGGCCCCGGTCGTCCGGCGGGGAGGGCGTGGTCGAGCAGTCGCCCAGGACGCGCGCCAGGCCCCCCGGCCGGATCGGCCCGCTGGAATTCTTCAGGTCGCTGTCGACCTGGCCGTACAGCTTGCCCTGGACGATGAACCAGCAGCTCACCGACACCGCCGCCACCCCGAACGCCACCGCCGCCGCCACCAGCAGGGCGAGCCGGGAGCGCAGCGGCAGAGAGCGGAAACGCTTGATCACTCGGCGCCGCCCTGGCGCAGGACATACCCCACACCGCGCACCGTGTGCACCAGACGGGGTTCGCCGCCCGCCTCCGTCTTGCGGCGCAGGTACATGACGTACACGTCGAGGGAGTTCGACGACGGCTCGAAGTCGAAGCCCCAGACCGCCTTGAGGATCTGCTCACGGGTCAGCACCTGGCGCGGATGTGCCATGAACATCTCCAGCAGGGTGAATTCGGTGCGGGTCAGTTCCACGGCCCGCCCGCCGCGTGTGACCTCGCGTGTCGCCAGGTCCATCCGGAGGTCGGCGAAGGTCAGTGCCTCGTTGTCCGGGCTGCCGACCGCCGTGGCCGCGTAGGAGCTGCGGCGGAGCAGGGCGCGGATGCGGGCGAACAGCTCGTCCAGTTCGAACGGTTTGACCAGGTAGTCGTCGGCTCCGGCGTCGAGACCGGTGACACGGTCGCCGACCGTGTCACGGGCCGTGAGCATGAGGATGGGGGTGGTGGTGCCCGCCCCGCGCATCCGGCGGGCGGCGGTGAGACCGTCCATCCGGGGCATCTGGATGTCCAGGACGACCAGATCGGGCTGGTACGCCGTCGCCTTCTCCAGCGCGTCCGCGCCGTCCACGGCGACCTCGGTCTCGTAGCCCTCGAAGGCGAGGCTGCGCTGGAGTGCTTCCCGGACCGCCGGCTCGTCGTCGACGATCAGGATGCGCTGGAGTTCACGGTCGCCTTCGGCGGGGCTCATGGAGTGAGTTCCTAGGGGTGCGACGGGACGGGGGCTGAACGTCTTCAGCCTCGCACGTTTCCCGTCGGGGACGGAAAGGGCCGGACGGGTGCCGACGCCGGGTTCGTACGCCGTACGGATGGCCAGGGCCGGTACCGGGGCATGTGCTGCGTGTGTGGACAGGGCGGGTGTGGGTGGGGGTGGGGTTCGGCTGCGGGTGCGGTGGGGGTGGGGGTTCGGCTGCGGGTGCGGTGGGGGTGGGGGTTCGGCTGCGGGTGCGGTGGGGGTGGACCGGGCGGGTGCCGGCGCCGGGGGCTGTGCGGTGTGCGGGTCAGTTCAGTGCCAGGGTGAGACGGCTCAGCGGTACCACCTTGCTGCGGTGCGGGCGCACGGCGTTGGTGCGCCGCAGACCCATCAGCTGGGGGACCGGAACCACCGGGATCCGCGTGCCCGGTGCGCGCAGCTCGTACGTCTTCCACGCGGGCGCAGTGAAGCTCACGACGGTACGGAGCTCGTACGCCTCCGGGGCGGGGGCCGCCGGGGTGTGGAGTTCGAAGGCCACGGCCAGGGCCAGGGAGACCCCGGAGGGGCCGACGGGGGCGGTCGTCTCGTGGAGTACCTGCTTGATCATGTCGTGCTCCTTACCAGCCGCCCTACCGGGCGCCCGCTCAGCTCCGGGATCCGGAGCGGAGCGTCGCCAGGTCGGACTTGACGGTGTTGATCGGGATGGCGAAGCCGAGGCCCACGCTGCCGGCGCTCGACGAGGTGGAGTCCGAACCGGCGGAGTACATGGCCGAGTTGATGCCGATGACATTGCCGTTCATGTCGATGAGGGCGCCGCCGGAGTTGCCCGGGTTGAGGGACGCGTCCGTCTGGATCGCCTTGTACGTGGTGGTGGAGGGCCCGGTGTCGCCGTTGAACTGGCGGCCGCCGAACTCGAACGGCCACTGGCCGTTGCCCTGGCCCTGGTTCTCTTCGGTCGAGACGGTGACGTCGCGGTTGAGGGAGGAGACGATGCCGCTGGTGACCGTACCGGTGAGGCCCTCGGGGGAACCGATCGCCACGACCTGGTCGCCGACCTGGATGCCGTCGGAGTTGCCCAGCGTGGCGGCCTTCAGCTTCGAGGCGCCCCCCGCCTTGATGAGTGCGAGGTCCTTCTTGCTGTCGGTGCCGACGACCTGGGCGGTGTAGGACCTGCCGCTGCTCGTGGTCACCTTGATCGAGGACGCGCCGGCGATGACGTGGTTGTTGGTGATGATCTCGCCGTCGCCGGTGACGATCACGCCGGAGCCGGTCGACTCGCCGGTGTTGGAGGTGGCGCTGATCTCCACGATGCTCGGACTGACCGCGGAGGCCACTCCCGCCACCGTGCCCTTCTTGCTCGACGGCACGACGGTGGTGCTGGTCGAGCTCGAGGGGACGGTGTTCTTGCCGGTGAGTTCCTGGATGCCGTACGCCGTGCCGCCCCCGATGGCCGCGGCGACGATCGCCACGGCGGCGAGGAGGGCGAGCGGCCCCTTCGCACGCTTCCTCGGCGCGGCCGACGGGCCCGGCCCGAACGCCGGCGGGGGCGGCCACTCGGAGTTCACCGGGGAAGAGACGTGCTGCTGCCGGGGGTACGCGGACTGGTGCCCGTCACCCTGGGGGTACTGGTCCTCGCCGCTGCGGCGGAAGCTCTCGGTCATGTAAGAGAGAGTGTCCCGCGATCATGAGAGCCAGCTGAGTCGCCGCTGAGAAGCCCGACAGAACCGCGTATGCCCGTTATAAAGACGCCTCGGGGGTCGAGGGGCTAGGGGCGCCAGAGGGCTTAGGGGCCAGAGGGGCAAAGGAAACCTCAGGTGTCCCTGAGGCGAGGGTACGGGGAGCGGAGGCCGAACGTTTGTCTGAGGCGTGTGAGGCCGGTGTGCCGGAAGGGCGCCCAAGGCTACGATCACGGCCACCGGAGCGGGGCTCCGCGGTTTCGCCCGACTGTGCTGCGCGGTTTTCCTGCCGCGCCGCGTCGGGCCGGTGCGTCGTACGCCGTTCCCGGGCCCTTGCCTACGACACACCCAGGAGCCCTGAGTGTTACGTGCCCTGCGCGGCCGCGATGCTGGGCCGCTCCACCGACGGCACCCTGTGGCTGTACCGGGGAACCCAGCAGGAGCGCACCCCGTGGTCGACCAGGATCAAGGCGCGTACGGGCTGGAACTTCACCTCGAACGTCGCGAACGGCGATGTGACGGGCGACGGTATCGCCGACGTCATCACCCGCGACTCCGGCGGCACGCTGTGGCTGTACCCCGGCACCGACAGGCGTCCTCGTCCCCGTTCGGCTCGCGGATCAAGCTCGGCACCGACTACAACCAGTACAACCTGTTGTTCTGAGCAGCCTCGGCATCATCGCATGAGCGACGGCCCGCCGGCGATCCGGCGGGCCGCCGCCTTCCCGGCACCCGGCACCCGGCGCGGGGACGGGCTGCCTCGCGAGAACCGGCGGTCAAACCGGCCGTCCCCGGCCCTCGGGGTCAGGACGGGCCGTTTCCCGTGGTCCGGAGGCAGGCGGGCTCCCATGGTCCGGTGTCAGGGCCGGACGTCTCCCGGGGCAGGACCGGACGTCTCCGGGGCTGGTAGGCATGGTGTGCCGTCTCCCGGGGCCCGGAGGCAGGACGGGCTGTCATCCGAGGTGTGGGGGCCTGACCCGCCGTCCCCCGTGATCGGGCTGCTAGCCGTGGCAGCCGCAGGACCGGCGCACCACCAGCCGCGACGGGAACTGCTTGACCCGTTCGCGGCGTGAGCCGGCCACGCGCAGGCCGTCGTCGAGGACGAGGTCCACGGCCGCCCGGGCCATCGCCGACCGGTCCGAGGCCACCGTCGTCAGCGGCGGATCCGTGAGCGCCGCCTCCTTGACATCGTCGAAGCCCGCCACGGCCAGCTCGCCCGGCACGTCGATGCGCAGCTCGCGCGCCGCGCGCAGCACGCCGATCGCCTGGTCGTCGGTGGAGCAGAAGATGGCCGGCGGACGGTTCGGCCCGGACAGCAGCTCCAGGCCCACCTGGTACGCGTCGTAGCGGTTGTACGGCGCCTCGAACAGCCGGCCCTCCGTCGGAAGCCCGGCCTCCCGCATCGCTCGCCGCCAGCCCTCGACGTGATCGGAGACCGGGTCGCCGACCGCCGGGGTCTCCGCGGTGCCGCCCATACAGGCGACGTACTCATAGCCGTGCTCCAGCAGGTGGCGCACGGCGAGCTGGGCGCCGCCGAGGTCATCGGTGACGACGGCGACGTCGTCGATCGCCTCGGGCCGCTCGTGCAGCAGTACCACCCGGGCGTCCCAGGCGTCGATCTCGGCGGCGGCGTGGTCGTTGAGCGCGTGGCTGACCAGGATCAGCCCGGAGACGCGCATACCGAGGAAGGCCCGCAGATAGTGGACCTCGCGCTCGGCCACGTAGTCGGTGTTGCCGACCAGCACCATCTTTCCCCGCTCGGCGGCGGCCTGCTCGACCGCGTGCGTCATCTCGCCGAAGAAGGGCTGGCGCGCATCGGGGACGATCATGCCTATGAGGTCCGTGCGCCGCGACGCCATCGCCTGGGCGACCCGGTCGGGCCGGTACCCCAGTTCCTTGATCGCGGCGAGGACACGCTCGCGCGTGGCCGGGGCGACCGGCCGGGGTCCGTTGTTGATGACGTAGCTCACGACCGCCGTGGAAGTTCCAGCCAGCCGCGCCACATCGTCCCGAGTCACCTTGGCCACGCGCGGAGTCTACGCGGATGGAACGCCTCTGGGCAGGGCTTACGCGGTTCTATGCCTCAGCCGTGACCTCGGCCGCGGGCACGGCAGCCGTGTCGCCCGTGTCCGTGGCCTTCGCCCGGCCCGCCTTGGCCTTCGCCTCCTCGGCCGTGCGGTCCGCCTTCTCCGGAGTCACGAACCGGTAGCCGACGTTCCGGACGGTGCCGATCAGCGACTCGTGCTCGGGGCCGAGCTTGGCGCGCAGCCGTCGTACATGGACGTCGACCGTGCGCGTACCGCCGAAGTAGTCGTAGCCCCAGACCTCCTGGAGCAGCTGGGCACGGGTGAAGACGCGGCCCGGGTGCTGCGCGAGGTACTTCAGCAGCTCGAACTCCTTGAAGGTGAGGTCGAGCACCCGGCCCTTGAGCTTGGCGCTGTAGGTCGCCTCGTCCACGGACAGGTCGCCGTTGCGGATCTCCATCGGGGAGTCGTCGTTGACGATCTGCTGGCGGCCCATGGCCAGCCGCAGCCGCGCCTCCACCTCGGCCGGTCCCGCGGTGTCCAGCAGGACGTCGTCGATGCCCCAGTCGGCGGTGACCGCGGCGAGACCGCCCTCGGTGACGACGAGGACCAGGGGACAGCCGGGGCCGGTCGAGCGCAGCAGCTGGCACAGGCTGCGGACCTGCGGGAGGTCCCGTCGCCCGTCGACCAGGATCACGTCGGCGCCCGGGGTGTCGACGAGAGCAGGGCCTTCCGCGGGAGCCACTCGCACGTTGTGCAGGAGCAGGCCGAGCGCGGGAAGCACCTCCGTCGACGGCTGAAGTGCATTGGTCAGAAGCAGCAGAGCACTCATCGCGCCTCTCCCGCCTTGGTCGTCATACGTCCGTGCACGGTTCGCTCGCCCATAACGTCTGGTTCCTCCTCGGTCCCTTCGAGGACGTATGCGGCACTGCTTCGTACGGTGCGAGTCCCGCGCACTGGGGCCCGCTATGCGTTCGACAACCCGTACACCTGCGGTTTCCCGCTTCGTATACAACGCTTCCGAAAGCACAAAAGGACCCGGGGGCTACACTGCCCGAGTCCTCTGCCCAGCAGAATAGCCCACATGAGCACTGGTCGGGCAGGTCACACGGCACGATTCCGGGTCCGTCCGGACTCCGAGACGGCGCATCGACTGCCTTCGCGAACCTTTCTGCGCACGGTCGACGGGGTCTCGATCGATGCCGCACACAATCCGGGCTCCTCCGTATACGACTCCGGACGTACATCCGCCGGCCATCTGAAGGATCTTGTGTTCGTCGTCGCGCACGGCTTCACCGGCGATCTGGAGCGGCCTCATGTGCGCCGGATCTCGGGCGTCCTCGCCGGTCACGGAGCGGTGGTCACCTTCTCCTTCCGCGGGCACGGGGCGTCGGGGGGACGCTCGACGGTCGGCGACCGGGAGGTGCACGACCTCGCGGCCGCGGTGCGCTGGGCACGCGAGCTGGGGCACTCCCGGGTGGTCACCGTCGGCTTCTCGATGGGCGGATCGGTGGTGCTGCGGCACGCGGCGCAGCACCCGGAGGGCACGGAACCGGACGCGGTGGTGGCCGTCAGCGCCCCCGCCCGCTGGTACTACCGCGGTACGGCCCCCATGCGGCGGCTGCACTGGCTGGTGACCCGGCCCGCGGGCCGCCTGGTGGGCCGCTACGGCCTGCGTACCCGTATCCACCACCGGGACTGGGACCCGGTTCCGCTCTCCCCGGTGGAGTCCGTCCCGCTGATCGCGCCGACCCCGCTGCTGATCGTGCACGGCGACCGGGACGGCTATTTCCCCGTCGACCACCCGCGGATGCTGGCGAACGCCGCGCCCGGCCACGCCGAACTGTGGCTGGAGCCCGGCATGGGCCATGCCGAGCATGCCAGCGACGACGCCCTGATGGCCCGGATCGGGGCGTGGGCGGTCTCGCGCGCGGGCTAGCCTGACGGTGTTCACCACGACCGAGCTGAGGAAGCAGATGGCAAAGGGCACGGTGCGCTACTGGGCCGCCGCCAAGGCCGCGGCCGGCACCGCCGAGGAGCCGTACGACGCGACCACGCTCGCGGGGGCGCTCGACGCGGCCCGCGAGCGACACCCCGGCGAACTCGTCCGTGTCCTGCGGCGATGCTCCTTCCTCGTCGACGGTGACCCCGTCGGGACCCGCGCGCATGAGACGGTACGGCTGGCCGAGGGCGGCACGGTCGAGGTGCTCCCGCCGTTCGCAGGAGGATGAGCGATGAGCAACCAGCCCCATGAGGGGTACGACCCGGGCTACGACGCCTACGGGCAGCAGGGGCATCAGCAGCAGGGGCGTCAGCAGCAGGGCTATCCGCACCAGGCGCAGCAGCCGGGATACCAGCAGCAGGCGGGTCAGCAGCCGGGATATCAGCAGGAGGGATACCCCCAGCAGGCGCAGCAGCAGGGGTGGTACGACCCGAACGCGGCCGCGTATCCCCACCAGCAGCAGCCGTACCCGCAGCAGCAGCACCAGCAGCACCCTGAGCAGCAACCGCAGCAGCCGCAGCAGCAGCAGTGGGACGGACAGTGGCAGGGACCGGCCTACGGGCAGCCGCTGCCGCAGGAGGCGCCGGTGTACGAGTCCCACGGCTACGCGGTGCCCGACACCGGCGGTCACGCCGCCACGGCGACGGCCGCGCACCCCGCGGCCGTCGACCTCTCCGCGCTTCCCGCGAACCAGCGGGCCCGGCTCGAGGGCCGTTCGCCGATCATCGAGCCCGGACTCCAGCCCGCCGCGCTCACCGCGGGCCTCGCGGTGCTGATCGCCGGTGCCGCGGCTCTCGGGATCTACGCCCTCGTCGTACCGCTCGTGGTACTCCAGGCCGTGACGGCCGCCGGATGGTTCCGGCTGAACGGAATGTGGCCCGCCCGGCAGGGCATCGCTCTGGCGTTCCTCGGCGCGGTCACGGCGGACGTGGCGCTGCTCGTGGCGGGCCGGGAGAACGCGCCCGCCGCGATCCTGGGCACCCTCGGCGTCTGGGTGCTGCTGTCCCTCGTCCTGCAACTGCGGTCGCACGCCGATCCGGACACACGGATGTACGGCCTGATGGCGACGGTCGCCTCGGCCGCGCTGTCGATCGTCGCGGCCGGGCACCTCGCGGCCCCGCCGCACGCCGTCACGGTGAGCGCCCTCGCGGTCGCCGCCGCCGTTCTGGCGCGTGCGCTGCCGCTGCCGACCGCGGCCTCGGTGGTCGTGGCCCTGCTGGCGGCGGCGGGTGCCGGCATCGCGATGGGCGGGGCGACGGGCCTCGGCACATCCGGTGCCTTCCTGGGCCTCGGCGCGGGCGTCTGCGCCCTGATCGGCCACCGGGCCGCCTCCTACGACTACCCGTCCCGCTTCGTCCACTTCACGGCGGGCGTCGCCCTGCCGCTCACTGCGGCGGCACCGGTGGTCTGGGTGCTGGGGCGAGCTCTCGGCTAGCGGCACCTTCGGCAGGTGTCACAGGTGATCCACAATCCGGTGGCCGCCGCAGCGCGCGGGGTTACAGTCGCGTTCGGCGGCCACCCGGTCGTCAGTGACCTGTCGTGGACGACTGCCGAGGTGGGGGAAAACCGAGCATGCGCGCACTGCGAATACTGCTGATCGTCGCCGTGATCCTGGGAGGGCTCTTCACGATCGTGGACCGGGTGGCGGTCCACTTCGCCGAGGGGAAGGTGGCCGACAAGCTGAAGACCACCGAGAACCTGGCCACCACCCCGGACGTGTCCATCAACGGCTTTCCCTTCCTGACCCAGGTCGCCGACGGGGAGCTGGACGACGTCGAGATCGGCATCAAGGACTACGAGGCGGCCACCGGCAACGGCGGCGAGCGGGTCCGTATAGACGACCTCCACGCGGACATGAAGGGTGTCAGGTTCTCCGGCGACTACAGCTCCGCCACCGCGGCCGACGCCACCGGTACGGCGCTCATCACCTACGACGAGCTGCTCAGGAAGGCCAAGCCGCAGCCCACCGACGTGGGGCTCGGCGTGATGGCCCGGGTGACCGGTCTGTCGGACGGCGGCAACGGCAAGATCAAGGTGACGCTCACGTTCCAGGCCCCCGGCGACAAGACGTCGAAGCCCATCTCCGTGCTCAGCTCGGCCACGGTCCGCGGCAACACCGTCCAGGTGCACGCGGACGGGCTGCCCCAGCTCCCCGGGATCCAGCTCCTCGAGAACCGGTTCCGTACCGTCGCCGACTTCCAGCAGGGGATCGCCCGGCTGCCCGGCGGTATCCGCCTCGACCGGGTGCAGGCGACCAAGGACGGCGTGGAGATCACGGCGAAGGGTTCGGACGTCAGTCTGGCGGGGTAGCACGAAGACGGCTCCGGCCCGAAGGGCGAGGGGCCCCAGGGCAAGGGGCCCAGGTCGGGAGGCCCATGCAGAGGGGCCCAGGGAGGCCCATACAGAGGGGCCCAGGCCGAGGGTCCCGGCTCCAGGTGCCCGGACCGGGGGTGTCCGAGGAGCGAGACGGTTCGTCCGTACCGCAGATGACGTGACGGGCGCGGGCGGCCGGGAGTCGCCCGAAGGCCGTCGGATCACACATCGTTTCCCACATCCCGGACGATCGCATCTCAGAATACGACACGCCGGTGACACGCCCGGCGATCCGTCCCTACGATCGACCCCATGCAGCGACAGGCGGATCTCACGAAGCGGCGGGCAGTAGACCTGTGCCGCGTCGCCGCCATGCTCTGTCGCCCCTTCTGAGCGGGAACCCCTTCCCGTAATCACCGGCCCCGCGCCCGAACCCGGGGCCATCCCGCGCCGCGTACGCCCCAGCTTGGCCGCGTACCCGCGCCCTTCGCACCCGCACCACCCGCCGCAACTGCCCCGGAGGAGAAAGCGCATGAGCCGCAGCGACGTCCTGGTCGACGCCGACTGGCTTCAGGACCACCTGGACGACCCGACCATCGCGATCGTCGAGGTGGACGAGGACACGTCCGCCTACGAGAAGAACCACATCAAGAACGCGATCCGCATCGACTGGACGAAGGACCTCCAGGATCCGGTCCGCCGCGACTTCGTCGACCAGGCCGGCTTCGAGAAGCTCCTGTCGGAGAAGGGCATCGCCAACGACCACACGGTGGTCCTCTACGGCGGCAACAACAACTGGTTCGCGTCGTACGCCTACTGGTACTTCAAGCTGTACGGCCACGAGAACGTGAAGCTGCTCGACGGCGGCCGCAAGAAGTGGGAGCTGGACGCCCGCGAGCTGGTCGACGGCACCGACGTGCCCGAGCGCCCGGCCACCGAGTACAAGGCCAAGCCGCAGGACACGTCCATCCGCGCCTTCCGCGACGACGTCGTCGCCGCGATCGGCGCGCAGAACCTGGTCGACGTCCGCTCGCCCGACGAGTTCTCCGGCAAGCTGCTCGCCCCGGCCCACCTGCCGCAGGAGCAGTCGCAGCGTCCGGGCCACATTCCGAGCGCCCGCAACATCCCGTGGTCGAAGAACGCCAACGACGACGGCACGTTCAAGTCGGACGAGGAGCTCAAGAAGCTCTACGTCGAGGAGAACGTCGACCTCGCCAAGGACACCATCGCCTACTGCCGCATCGGTGAGCGCTCCGCGCTGACCTGGTTCGTCCTGCACGAGCTGCTCGAGGTCACGAACGTCAAGAACTACGACGGCTCCTGGACCGAGTACGGCTCCCTCGTCGGTGTCCCGATCGAGCTGGGCGCCGCCAAGTAATCCCGGACCCCGGACCTACCCGAAGGAAGAACCATGTGTGGAGCGAAGGCCGGCGGCCCCGACGCCTCGACGATCAAGCCCGGTGAGACCACCATCCAGGGCCAGGTGACCCGCGACGGCGAGCCCGTCGTCGGCTACGTGCGCCTGCTGGACTCGACCGGCGAGTTCACCGCCGAGGTCCCCACCTCGGCGACCGGACAGTTCCGCTTCTACGCGGCCGAGGGCACCTGGACGGTACGCGCCCTGGTGCCGGGTGGCACCGCGGACCGTACGGTCGTTGCCCAGCACGGCGGTCTCGCGGAGGTCGCGATCGCCGTCTGAGCGGGACCGGCACGGCCGGAAGGGCCGCACTCTCGGGTTGGACGCCTCGGGTGCGGTCCTTCCGCATGCCCGGGGGCATAGTGAAGATATGTACGCACGACGACGTCACGTGTACTTCGCCATGATGGGCACCTGCCTGGTGCTCTTCGTCCTGGCCTGGGGAGTCGTGCGTCTGTGGTCCGTTCCGGCGGCCGTGGCGATGTGCGTGGTAGCCATGGTGATCCCCCCGCTGGCGGCGGTGGTGGCGAACCGGCGCGGCCCCGACGACCGCTGGTGGGACGACCCGTCCGGGGACCCGAAGTCCGACGAGTGGTGGGACGAGCTGGACGGGAAGAAACGGCACTAGGGCCGCGTCTCGGTGGCCTGGTCTCAGTACACGAGTGCCTGCGTGCCGTCCGCCAGCGCCTCCTGGACGAACACCTGCGAGCCCGCGATCCGTACGCCCTCGATGACGTCCTTCTCCGTGATCTCGCGGCGGGCCGCGCACTGTGTGCACAGGGTGATCCGCCCGGCCGCCAGGACCGAGTCGATCAGATCCGGCAGCGGCGCCGCGTGCGGCAACTCGAACTCGGCGGCACGTCCCGGCAGCGCGAACCAGGACGACTCCCCGGTCAGCCAGAGCGACACGTCCACGCCGCTGGCCACCGCCACGGCCGCCACGGTGAACGCCTGCGAGCAGCGCTCCGGGGCGTCCGCCCCGGCCGTCACCTTGATCACGAGCTTCTTCGCCATGCCCGCAGCCTAGCCCCGCGGGGTCATGAGCGGTGCTTCTGGTTGTGGTGGCGCCGCAGCAGGACGTTGACGTCCGTTTCCGCGCTGCCGTCGCACTCCGCCCGCGCGGCCTCCCGCAGTCCGTCCAGCTCCGTGCACAGGGCACAGCCACGGACCGGAAGCGGCGGGCGGCTCGTGTCGCCGGCCGACCGGGTGCGCTGGTTCGCCGCCGTCACTCCGGCGCTGAGCCGCTCCCCGGCCGTGGCCGGGCGGAGCGTGGCGGGGTCGGCCTGCCACTCCCGGCCCCCGCCGACCGGGCGGAGCATCGCATACGGCCCCGACCGGTCCTGGTACGCGCCGACCTTGCCCGTCGCCGGGTCGTAGAGGAGCGCTCCGCGCTCGGGGGACTCCGTGTTCATGGGGTGCCGTTCCTTTCCGCCCAAGGCCTGCGCATGGCGTGACAGTTGGACTACGCTGCGTGTTCCGGACAGTACGAGCATGGCCGCTGAGCAGGGCCGGAACGCCGTGGACGGGATCTCCTTCGCCGCTGCTCGGCACTCCTTCCACACCTTCCACAGCCGTCCTTCACGACAGGAGCGCGATGCCACCGCGACGGGTGATCACTGGACGCAGCCAGGAGCCGAGGAAGCGGCTCGCCGAGGAGCTCCGGTTACTGCGCACCGAGCGGGGCGACAGCCTGCGGAAGCTCGGCGAGGTGCTGGGCTGGGACTGGTCCCTGTTCGGAAAGATGGAGAGCGGACAGACCCTGGGCAGCCCCGAGGTGGTCCAGGCGCTGGACCAGCACTACGGGACTCCGGGACTGCTGCTGGCCCTGTGGGAACTGGCGGTGGGGGACCCGACGCAGTTCAAGGAGCAGTACCGGCGGTACATGATGCTTGAGGCGGAGGCGGTGAGCCTGTGGCAGTACTCGGTGAGCATCATTCCGGGTCTGCTCCAGACGGAGGGGTACGCCCGAGAGGTCCTCGCACTGGGCGGCGCCAAGGGCAAGGTGCTGGACCAGCAGGTCGAAGCCCGTACTGGGCGGCGGAAGCTGTTGGAGGGGGACAAGACCCCGCCGTTCCGTGCTCTCCTTGCCGAGGCGGTGCTGCGCACCCCCCAGCGCGACGTGGAGGAGTGGCGGGAGCAACTGGAGTACCTGTTGGAGGCGTCGGAGGAACCGAACATCACGATCCAGGTCCTGCCGCAGGAGACTGGGCTGCACGGCCTGGTCGGCACCGACGTGATGTTCCTGCGACTGCTGGACGGCAAGACGGTGGCGTACACGGAGAACGCCCACCGTGGTGAACTGGTGGAGGAAAACAGCTCAGTTGAACTGCTGCAACGTGCGTACGATGCGATGCGCGACCTGGCTCTGAATCCGGCCGAGTCGCGGAAGTTCGTCCTGCGGATGTTGGAGGAAGTGCCGTGCGAGCCATCGACCTGAGCACCGCGACCTGGCGCAAGAGCAGCTACAGCAATCCGGACGGCGGCGCCTGCGTCGAGGTCTCAGACGATTTCCTGAGCACCGCGACCTGGCGCAAGAGCAGCTACAGCAACCCGGACGGCGGCAACTGCGTCGAAGTCGCCCAGAACCTCCCCTCCGTCGTCCCCGTCCGTGACAGCAAGGACCCCGCCCGTGGCACCCTCCTCTTCGAGGCGGCCGCATGGTCCCGCTTCATCGACGAGGTCAAGCGCTGAGCCCGGGGGAGTGCCCCTCGCCGAGAACCCCGGGGCCCTGCCCCGTAAGCTTGGAGCCGGCTCTGTGTACCCACCCTCGCTCACCAAGGAGCACCCCGTGGAGATCTTCTTCGAAACCCTGCTGGTCCTGGTCTGCGTCGGCGTGCTCGCCTTCGCCGGGCTGGCCGTGAAGAAGCTGTACGAGGGCCAGCGCTGATCCCCGCATCCCCGACTGACACGACGAAAAGCAGCTCATGATCGAGATCCCGTCCGACCTCCACAAGGACCTCGTCCCGCTCGCCTTCCTGCTCGGCAACTGGGCGGGTGCGGGCGTACACGACTTCCCCGGCTCCGAGAAGTGCAACTTCGGGCAGGAGGTCTCCTTCACCCACGACGGCCGGGACTTCCTGGAGTACCACTCCCACAGCTGGGTGCTGGACGGCGACGGGAACAAGGTCAGGCCGCTGGAGTCCGAGTCCGGCTTCTGGCGGATCGACAAGGACCGCAAGGTCGAGGTCACCATGGTCCGCGACGACGGGGTCGTCGAGGTCTGGTACGGCGAGCTGGCCGAGAAGAAGCCGCAGGTCGACATCGCCACGGACGCCGTGGCCCGGACGGCGGCCTCGGGCCCCTACACCGGCGGCAAGCGGCTGTACGGGTACGTCAACAGCGACCTGATGTGGGTCGGCGAGAAGCAGACCCCCGAGGTCCCGCTGCGCCCCTACATGTCGGCGCACCTGAAGAAGGTCGTCACTCCGGAGGACGTCGAACGCTGGGCCAAGGCCCTTCCGGAGGACCTCCCGGACGACGGGATCGCCTTCTTCAAGTAGGCCGGGCTCACGACGCCGGTCCTACACTGGGTGCTGTGGTGAGCACCGACTGGAAAAGCGATCTGCGGCAGCGTGGCTACCGGCTGACCCCGCAGCGGCAACTTGTGCTCGAAGCCGTGGACACCCTGGAACACGCGACCCCCGACGACATCCTCGTGGAAGTGAGGAAGACGGCGTCGGGGGTCAACATTTCCACCGTCTACCGCACCCTGGAGCTCCTGGAGGAGCTGGGGCTGGTCAGCCACGCCCATCTGGGGCACGGTGCGCCGACGTACCACCTCGCGGACCGGCACCGTCACATCCACCTGGTCTGCCGCGACTGCACGAATGTGATCGAGGCCGACCTCGACATCGCCGCCGAGTTCACCGCCAAGCTGCGCGAGACGTTCGGCTTCGACACGGATCTGAAGCACTTCGCGATCTTCGGCCGATGCGAGGACTGTTCCCTCAAGAGTTCAAATACCGCGTCGTAGGCTTGGGTCCATGAAGAGTCCTCTGCTGTCCCTGCCCGGCGCCGTCCCCGCCGAGGGCGTGGACGAAGGTGTCGCCGCCCACTACGGCGAACTGTTCCGCGAGCAGCGCGCCCTCGCCGACGGCTCCGGATTCGTGGACCTCTCGCACCGCGGTGTGGTCACCGTCAGCGGCGAGGACCGGCTGAGCTGGCTGCATCTGCTGCTCACCCAGCACGTCAGCGAACTGCCCCCGCACCAGGCCACCGAGGCCCTCGTGCTGTCCGCGCACGGGCACATCGAGCACGCGCTGTACCTGGTCGACGACGGCGAAAGGGTCTGGGCGCATGTGGAGCCCGGCACCCAGGGCGCGCTGATCGCGTACCTGGAGTCGATGAAGTTCTTCTACCGCGTCGAAGTCGCCGACCGTACGGACGAGTTCGCCGTGGTGCACCTGCCCGCCGGTTCGATCGCCGAGGCCCCCGAGGGCGTCATGGTCCGCGAGACGCCGTACGGCCGGGACCTCTTCCTGCCGCGCGCGGACCTGGAGCCCTACGCCGGGAAGAACGGCCCCGCGGCCGGGCTGCTGGCGTACGAGGCGCTGCGCGTGGAGCAGCACCGACCCCGTCTCGGCTTCGAGACCGACCACCGCACCATCCCGCACGAGCTGGGCTGGATCGGCTCGGCCGTGCACCTCCAGAAGGGCTGCTACCGCGGTCAGGAGACGGTCGCCCGTGTCCAGAATCTGGGCAAGCCGCCGCGCCGTCTGGTCTTCCTGCACCTCGACGGCAGCGAGGTGCATCTGCCGCCGCACGGCACGGAGCTCCGCCTCGCGGACGAAGGCCCGGAAGGCCGCAAGATCGGGTTCGTGACGACGTCGGTGCGCCACCACGAACTGGGCCCTGTCGCCCTCGCCCTGGTCAAGCGGAACGTGCCGGTCGACGCCCGCCTCATGGCCGACTCGACGGCGGCGGCGCAGGAGGTCGTCGTATCGCCGTAGGGCTCGTACCGCCCGGGGCCTCAGATCTCCAGGAGCACGGTGAACGGGCCGTCGTTCGTCAGCGACACGCGCATCTGCGCACCGAACCGGCCCGTCGCCACCGTCGCGCCCAGCGCGCGCAGCTGCGCGACCACCTCCTCGACGAGGGGCTCGGCGACATCGCCCGGTGCGGCCGCGTTCCAGGTGGGCCGGCGGCCCTTGCGGGCGTCGCCGTAGAGCGTGAACTGGCTGATCACCAGCAGTGGCGCGTCGATGTCCGAGCAGGACCTCTCGTCGTGCAGCATGCGGATCGACCACAGCTTGCGGGCGAGCTGGGCGGCCTTCTCCTTGGTGTCCTCGTGCGTGACCCCGACGAGCACGCACAGCCCCTCGCCGCTGATCTCGCCGACCGTCTCGCCGTCCACGACGACACTCGCGCCGTCCACTCTCTGCACCACCGCACGCATGGTGTCCATGATGCCGTGCGGCCGGAACGCCCTCGCGGGCGCCCGCTCGAGCGTCCCGGGACCCGCGGCTGACCGGACCGGTGATCTCTTATGAGGGCATTCTTATTGCCCCTTAACACCTCCATCCGGGGCAGATCGGTGGCACTCGGTCACGCGACGGCCGTGCGGGGTGGCACGATGCGTCTGTCGCGGCCCATCCGTGGGGGGTGCCGCGCCGGTCGAGGGGACGGTAGAGGTACATGAGCACATCGAGTACCGGGCGGCCGCCCGGGGTTGTCGGGCCCGCCCTGTCGGGAGTCCTGGAGCAGCACCGGCCGCCCGTGCAGCGCACGGACAGCCCCCTGGCCGCCGATCCGCCCGGGCACGACCTGCCCGCGCTGCGGCTCACCGAGCTGCGTGCGCTGCGCCGGGACGCCCAGCGGGACGAGGCCGATCTCAGCTACGTACGGCGGCTGCTCCAGGGCCGTATCGACATCCTCCGGGCGGAGCTGGCCCGGCGTGGCGGCCGGGCGGCCCCCGAGGACGTCATGGAACGGCTCGCGGAGATCCTCAAGGACGAGCCCGCCCGCCATCGCTCCTCCGCCCGCCATGTGACAGTCGGCACACCGCACGGAGAGGAGTACCGGCGGCTGGCGTCCCGGATGCTGGGCGAGGTCGAGCTGTCGGACCTCAAGGCGCGCACGGACGAGGAGTTGGGCGCGGGGATGATCCGGCTCGTGGGGTACGAGCGGCAGGTCTCCCGGAGGCGGCAGCAGTTGCAGCGCACGGCGGACGATTGCAGTGCCGAGATCGCGCGCAGGTACCGTGAAGGAGAAGCACAAGTAGACGACCTGCTCATGTGACGCGAGGGTCCCGGCGAACCCGGGGCCCCGGGTGTGCACGGCGCCGGTCCGGAGACCCTCCGGGCCGGGCGTCGCCGGGGCGGGTCCCCGTCCCGGAGGCCACCGCCCCATGCCGACGTCAGCCCAGCCCACCCTGTCCGCTCCGTCTTCCGCGCACCCGGTGCTCGCCGAGGTGGTGCGCTCCGGGTTCGTCGAGGGGCGGCATCGCGGCAGCCTCGTACTGCTGGCCGCGGACGGTTCCGTGGAACTGGCCCTCGGTGATGTGCGGGCGCCGGTCTTCCCGCGGTCGTCCAACAAGCCGATGCAGGCGGCCGGTGTGCTGCGCGCGGGCCTGGAGCTGGCGGGCGAGCGCCTGGCGCTCGCCGCCGCGAGCCACTCGGGCGAGGCGTTCCACCGGGAGCTGGTGCGGCGGATGCTGTCGGAGCACGACCTGAGCGCCGAACGGCTCCAGTGCCCGCCCGATCTGCCGCTGGACCCGATGGAGGCGGAGGCGTACCTGGCGTCGGGTGCCATGCGGGAGCGGATCACCATGAACTGCTCCGGCAAGCACACGGCGATGCTGGCGGCGTGCGTGCTGCGGGGCTGGCCGCTGGACTCCTACCTCGATCCCGCGCACCCGTTGCAGCACCTGATCCACTCGGTGGTGGAGGAGGCGGCCGGCGAGCCGGTCGCGGCGGTGGGCACGGACGGCTGCGGGGCCCCGCTCATGGCGATCAGCCTCGTCGGCCTGGCCCGCGCCTTCCGCTCCTTCGTTCTCGCGGCTCCGGGCACGGCGGAACGCCGGGTGGCGGACGCGATGCGGGCGCATCCGGAGTACGTGGCCGGTACCCGCCGCCCCGACACCTGGCTGATGCGGGAGATTCCCGGCGCCCTGTCGAAGATGGGAGCGGAGGCGGTCCAGGCGGTGGCGCTGCCCGACGGCCGGGCCCTCGCCTTCAAGGTGGACGACGGCGGTACCCGCACGCTGGGCCCGGTACTGGCCCGGGCCCTGACCTTGATGGGCGTCGAGGCCCCGGTGGTGACCCGGATCGGCCGGGCACCGCTGCTGGGCGGTGGCCGCGAGGTCGGCGCGATACGCGCGGCTTTCTAGCCGCCGGCCGAGGGGATGGGCGCGCGGCTTTCCGGTCGGGTGATCTTCCGGTCGGTCCGGTTGGCGGGTACGCGTGCGGTCTCCCGGTCCGGGCGGTGGGTGGGACAAGCGTGTGTTCTTCCGTTCCGTCGGCCGCGGACACGCGTGCGGCTTTCCCGTCTGCTGGTGGGTGGGACAGGCGTGATGTGGTCCGCCGGTCCGCCGGTCCGCCGGTCGTAGGACGGGGGCGTGATCTTCCGCTCCGGCGGTTGCGGATGGGCGTGCGGTCTTCCGGCTCGCCGCTTGCGGACACGCGTGCGGCCGTCGGGTCCGCCGATCCGGCCCCCGCAACAGCCGTAAATTGGCACGACACGCCGGGTGCCGCCCCCTAGCGTGTGCGCATGAGGTGCCCCGAGCACATCGACGTACGTGCCATCTCCGAGTCCGAGATCAAGGAGTGGAGCCGCGCTCTCAGCACCGGCTTCCTCCGCCCCGGAGAGATGTCGGACCACGACGTCGCGGACCTCGCCGCGCACCTCATCCCCTCCCGCACCCTCGCAGCCTTCGACGACGGCGTCCCCCGCTCCGGCGGCGGGGCCCCCATCGTCGCCACCTTCCGCTCCTTTCCCCAGGAGCTGACCGTGGTCGGCGGCACTCCCGTCCCCGCCGACGCGATCACCAACGTCTCCGTCACGGCCACCCACCGCCGCCGCGGCCTGCTGAGCCGCATGATGGCCCTGGACCTCGCCGCCGCGAAGGAGCGCGGCGACGTCGTCGCCACGCTCATCGCCGCCGAGTACCCGATCTACGGCCGCTTCGGTTTCGGTCCCGCCACCCACACCGCGCAGTGGGCCGTCGACGTGCCCCGCACCGGCCTCGACCGCCACCGCCCCGTCCCGGACGACGGCGGCCGCATCGACCTCGTCGACGGCGCCGACGTCCGCACGCTGGGCCCCGCACTGCACGAGCGACTGCGTCGCGGCCAGGCCGGTGCCGTCAACCGCACCGAGCGCTGGTGGCAGCTCGCCACGGGCGCGATACGCCCGGACGCCCGGCCCTATGCCGAGCGGTTCCACGCCGTCTACCGCGGGCCCTCCGGTGAGGCCGAGGGTCTGGTCTCCTACGTGTGTGACGACCGGTGGGGGGACGACGCCGAGCGCGCCCTGTGGCGCTATCTCTGCTCGATCGACTGGGTCACGACGGTACGGACGGGTCACCGAGCCCCGGACGATCTGCTGCCGCACTTCCTGCCGGACCCCCGCGCCGCTCGCCTCGTCATGTACGCGGACTGGCTGTGGGTGCGGATCCTGGACGTCGTACGGGCCCTGGAGGCACGGACGTACGGTACCGCCGGCACGCTCGTCCTGGAGGTCGTGGACGAGGCCGGGCCGGCCGGCGGCCGCTACCGGCTGGAGGCCGGACCGGACGGCGTGCAGTGCACGCCCACCGACCGGGATGCCCAGCTGACCCTGCCGGTGGGCGAGTTGGCGACCCTGTGGCTGGGTGACGAGTCCGCCGTGCGGCTCGCGGCGCTCGGGCGCGCGCGGGAACAGCAGCAGGGCGCCGCCTCCGTGGCCGACGCCCTGCTGCGTACGTCCAGGCGGCCGTGGTGCCCGGACATCTTCTGAGCCGTCTCAGGCTCGGGATGGCGCTCCTTCCGTGCGGGTGGTGGCTGCCGTGCTGTGCTGCTGCGCATCCGTAGCTATGCAGTTGTGGGTGCCTTTCCGAGGTGCGGACCGACCGGGCTCCCGGCTCCCCTCCGGAAGGGAACCCGGTCAGCAGCGTCACGAGGTCACGGTGACCGACCTTTTCAAAGGTGTGACCATGTTGTTCAAGAACGCTCAGACTTGCTCAACTTCGAGCGAAGTTGGCGACCAACTTCACCTCAGTTATCTCCACTTGGAGTCGCCTCATAACCACCTTTCGCTGAACTGCCGGAAGTTGACGTGAAGTTGCGCTGCTCGGCCTTGGCGGCGGAACACGCGGCCACCAACGGGCGGACGAGGTCACGACGATCGGCGCCCTGCGCCCGGCCTCGGTTTCTCGGCGCATAAAACCGGCCAGATCACACGGCGTTCGTGGAGCCGTGGCAGCTGGGGTCCAACGCCCTCTGGGAAACGATCGGCACGGACCCGACACTCTCCTGGTGACCTCTGACACGACGCGGACCACGCCGGTGACGGCAGAGACCGAGAGACTGCGCGAGCTGGTCGAGGGCGCACGCGTCGTGCTCTTCGACTTCGACGGACCGATCTGCCGGCTGTTCGCGGGCCGCAAGGCCACGGACGTCGCCCGGGAACTGGAGAGGTGGCTGGAGCGGCAGGGGATGTCCGCGCTGCTGACCGAGGAGGAGAGAGGACGGCCCGACCCCCAGGTGGCACTGCGCGCGGTCGACCGGCGGCACCCGGGGAGCGACCTCGCGGCCGAACTGGAGGAACTGCTCACCCAGCAGGAGCTGGGGGCCGTGCCCAGCGCCATGCCCACCCCGTACGCCGACCCGGTCGTCCGCACCTGGACAGCGCTCGGCGCACGGCTCGCGATCATCACTAACAACTCGGCGCGCACGGCCTTCGCATATCTGGCCGGCCGGGGGCTCGTCGACTGTTTCACCCCGCACATCTACGGCCGTACGCCCGACCTCCACCGGCTGAAGCCGGATCCGTACCACCTGAACCGGGCTCTGCGGGCGATGGGAGCGGCCGCAGAGCACGCTCTGATGATCGGGGACACCCCGTCGGACCTTCAGGCCGCCGCGCGGTCCGGGGTGCCGTTTCTCGGGTACGCGCGCAACGAGGACAAGGAGCAGCGCCTGCGTCAGGCGGGCGCCGAGGTGATCGTGCGGTCACTGGAGTCGGTGCTGCGGGTCCTGCGGGACCTGCGAAGGTGACCGGTTGAGGTGACCGGCTGAGGGTGGTACGTGAGGAGAGGCAGACTTGCCGCCAACTCTGCTATGTCGCTGCCAACTTTTCTGTCGTCAGACCTAGTTGGTCGCGGTCATCGAACAAGTCTTAAACAACTGCCCATAGATGGAGCCTGGTTGTAACGTTTGGTCGTGACCCAGGAGCAGGCCGCAGTCAACGGCACCAGAAGGTCCTCGTCTCAGGAGATCGCCGACGCGTTGCGGGCCCGCATCCGCACCGGCGAGCTGAAGGCGGGCGACCGGCTGCCCACGCAGGCCGAACTGGCGAAGGAGTTCGGGGTGGAGCGGGGCGCGGTCCGCCAGGCCCTGCGCGCGCTCCATGAGGACGGCCTGCTCAGCAACGTCACCAAGGGCAGCCCGCCCCGGGTCGCCGAGGCCCAGCCGGTCAGGGACGAGCCGCAGCCGACGATGGTCGGACTGGCGCAGCGGCTCACCCAGGCGTTCGCGGCGCCCCACGTCCGTATCGACGCGGCCTGCCTGACCGCCGAGACGCTGATGCTTGCCCTCGGTGAACCGGTGCGGCTGATCCACGAAGGCCGTATCCGGCCCCGGTCGATCGACGTGCGCATCCTTCTGCCGTCCCGGGAGATCAACCTCGCGTTCCCGATCTCCGTCAACAGCCCCGGGGACGAGGACCCGGTCCACAGACGCTGGCTCGAGCAGCGCAACGCCCAGGGACACGTCCTGCGCCACAACCTCCAGGCTCTGCGCGCCTCCCACCACATCGACGTCCGTGTGACCTTCCGCGCACTGCCCTTCACCCCGCCGGTGAAGCTCTACCTCCTCAACGGGGCGGAGGCCCTGATCGCGTACTACATGCTCACCAAGCGGGAGGAGGAGGTGGAGAGCGAGACCCTGGAGCTGTACGACACCCTGGGCGCCAAGTCGCTCCTCTTCTCCTTCGAGCAGCGGTCGGGCAGACGGGACGCCGCGTTCGTGGAGCAGTCCCAGAAGTGGTTCGATGCCCTCTGGGAAACCATCACCACGGACCTGACACTCTCCTAGTGACCTCTGATACGACACAGAATGATCAAAATGTGGAAGAGATCGGCCAGTTGCGGGAATTAATCGGAACCGTACGGTGCGTGCTCTTCGATTTCGACGGTCCGGTCTGCCGCCTGTTCGCGGGACACTCGGCCGAGGCCGTGGCGCAGGATCTGGCCGAGTGGCTGGAGGGACAGGGGCTCCAGGGCCTGCTGACGGAGGAGGAACGCGTCCACCCGGATCCCATGGTCGTCCTGCACGCGGTGAACCGCCGGCGCCCGCGCAGCGACCTGGTGGCGGAGCTGGAGGAACGGCTCACCCGGCAGGAGCTCAAGGCGGTGGTCTCCGCCTGGCCCACCGCCTACGCGGATCCGCTGATACGGACCTGGACCGCCCGTGGGGCGAGGCTGGCCATCGCGACGAACAACTCGGCTCGGACCGCCGTGAGCTACCTCGACGACCGCCACCTGACCGGCTGTTTCGCCCCCAACGTCTATGGCCGCACCCGTGATCTGCACCGTCTGAAGCCGGATCCGCACTGCCTCAACCGTGCCCTCAGCGCGATGGGCGCCTCGCCGCCCTCGGCCCTGATGATCGGCGACACCCCCTCCGATCTGGAGGCGGCCCGGCAGGCCGGAGTGCCGTTCCTGGGGTACGCGGGCAGCAGCCACCAGGAGAAGGCGCTACGGGAGGCGGGAGCCGAGTGCGTGCTGACCTCGCTCGAGCCGGTCCTGCGGATCCTGCGCGAGCGGCCCTGACAGGCCACGGCAACGCTCCCGTGGCGCCGCGCGGGGCGGGTGATCCTTCCGGGTGCCGAGGGCGCCCGGATCCGCAGGGGGATGCCGAGTCCGCCTCTCGGCGCGGAGTCCCATGCCCTAGGGTGTGCGCACCTCGTTCGCGGCGCATGAACATCGAGAGTGCCGCACAGTCATGCAGGAGTCACCGTTGGGCGGTCCGCCAGTGCCTGACCACCGTGCTCGGAAGCGGCCGGCGGACGATGCGTACCAACGGTTTCTGCGCTATGCCCGGGCGCTGGGCTCCTTCGACCGCGGCCACCACCATCTGAACTACACGGTGCGACCGCTGACGGAACGGGACCGCCGTCTGATGGCCTGTGACGACGGGGCGCCGGTCACGGTCCGCCGGCGGATCCCGTCGGCGCTGCCCGTGGTCATCAGGACCTGGCAGGACGAGTCGGAGATCCTCGACGCCATCCGGGGCGTCCTGCCGCACGTTCCCCGTTGTCTGGCCCGGCATCAGGACACCGTCGTCCTCGGTCCTGTCGAGGGTGTGCCCCTTTCGCGCATCCGCCCCGACGGCACCCCGCTGGAGTCCGGCGTCATCACCGCGCTGGCGGGCCTGCTCGCGGACATGACCCAGGTACGGCGACGGCACCTGCCGCCGCTGCCCGCGTCCCGGCCGCGTTCCCACCGGGACGGCAGGGCGTTTCTGCGCGCCCTCGCCTACGCGGCGGAGGAGCAGATCAGAGCGCGCAACTGGGCCCGGTTCGGTGGCCTGTTCACGGTGCTGGGCGTTCCGGAGGACGCCATGGTCCGCTTCGCGGAACGGGTCCCGGCGCTCATCAGCCGCCCCTTCAGCCTGCTCCACACGGACCTGCACCGGGACAACGTCATCGTGTCCTCCCACGGTCGTTGGCCGCTGACCTGCGTCGGCTGGGAGCTGGCGACATACGGCGACCCCCTGCACGACCTCGCCAACCACCTGGTGCGGATGCGGTACCCCCGGGACCAGTGGGACGAGGTCGTCGAAGCCTGGAGCACCGTCATGGGGGAGCGGCGCAGCCAGGCCGTCCACGGACTGGACCGGGACCTGAAGCACTATCTGGCCTTCGAGCGCGCCCAGTCCGTCTATCCGGACGTGATGCGCGCGGCCGCATCGCTGGGCGACCCCGTCGGCCGACCGGACCTGGACGCGGCTGCGCAGACGGTGCACCGTTCGCTGGTGGCGGCGGAGGAGCCGCTGGGCCTGAAGAAGGTGCCGGGCGAGCGGGAGATCGAACGCATCCTCTTCCGGTGGAACGAGTCCCACGGTGTCGGGCCCGGCCGGGAACGCACCATGTTCCCGATCGTCTGGGAGCGTGACGGGCGGGTTTCCATCCGCCCGGACTTTCCCGTCTGGGCGGTGAGCCGCGCGCTGTTCGAGGAAGGGGCCGCGTCGCCGGACCGGGTCTTCAAGGGCACCGCCCATCTCAACACGGCCGTGCGTGTGGAGGGCGTCGGCTTCCCGGTCATGGTGCGCAGAAAGGCGGGATCGTCGAGCCCCCTGGAGCGGCGCTTCCTGAACGAGCACGTCGTGCTGGGCGTGATCGAACGGACCGGGGTCCGCGTGCGGGCGCCACGGGTACTGGCCCTGGGGACCAGCGGACTGGACGAGCCGTTCACCATCCACACCTACGAGGGGCCGGCGGACGGCATCCGGCCGCCCGCCCACCCCGCGTACGGGCTGCTGCCGCACGAGGCGGACGACCTCGTCGACCAGCTCGCCGAGCTGACGACCGTCCCCTGTGAGCGGATCGACCGCGCCCGGACCGACCCCCTCTTCCCGGACACGGACTTCTCCTCCTGGCTGCGGGCCGAACTGGTCCGCATGGTCGGCGAGCTGCCCAAGGCCACCCGGGACCTGGCCCGGGACCTGGGGCTTCCGGACAGTGTCCGGCTGGCCGAGATCCTCACCCGCCACATGCTGGCCCCACGCCGGCCGGTGCTCCTGCACGGCGACCTCAACCCATGGAACCTCGTACGCCGGGCGGACGGCGGCCTGACCCTCATCGACTGGGAGATGGCCGTGATCGGGGACCCGTTGTACGACCTGGTCCGCCATATGCATCTGACGCCCACCCGGCCCGACATCCGCAGGCGCCTGCTGAGCCGCTGGGCGCGCCGGCTGCCGGACGACTGCACGAAGGGCTGGCAGGAGGACTGGCGCGTCTACCGGTGGATCGAGATCATCCGGTCCGCGTACGTGGACCTCGACCGCCTGGTGACGGGCGACAGCCCGGCAGCCCCGAACGTACGCCGGGCGTTCGACACCTACGCGATGACCCTGGTGGAGGCCAGGGCCGCGCTGGGCCTGCGGGACAGGTCCGCTGCCGATCCGTACCTCGTCCGGGCGCTGCCGCACGGGGGCGCACCGGGCGGTGGGGGCCGCGCCGCACGCCTGACCCGCCCGGCCCGGCACCGGCCGGGCGGCCCCGGTCACGTCCGAAACACACCGATCTCCCCGGAGGTGTCATGCCCCCGCACATGAAGCTGGCCGCGATAACGCTCGACTGCCCTGATCCGCCGGGCCTGGCGGCGTTCTATCAGCAGGCCACCGGCCTTGAACCGCACCCGGAGTCGAACGCCGACTTCGCCGGTCTCAACGGTGAGCACGGACTCTTCATCGGCTTTCAACGGGTCGACGACCATCGGGCTCCGAGCTGGCCCGACCCAACCGTTCCCCAGCAGCTTCACCTCTGCTTCGAGGTCCCGGACCTCGAGGAGGCCGAGGCCCGGCTGCTGGAGCTGGGCGCGGGCAAGCCGGCTCATCAGCCGCATGAGGACAGGTGGCGGGTCCTCACCGATCCGGCTGGGCATCCCTTCTGCATCGTCAGAGGCTGATCGGGGCACAAGAGGCTTTGCGGTCGGGCCACGGGGCCCGTTCCGCGGCGCGGCGCACAATTGCAAGCGGTGCGCTTGCAATTGTTAGCGCAGCGCGGCACAGTGGAGTCATGGCATCGCTCAACGTCGGCAACCTCGGTGAGTATCTGCGTGAACAGCGGCGCAACGCGCAGCTGTCGCTCAGGCAGCTCGCCGAAGCCGCCGGGGTGTCCAATCCGTATCTGAGCCAGATCGAGCGCGGGCTGCGCAAGCCGAGCGCGGAGGTGCTCCAGCAGGTCGCCAAGGCGCTGCGGATCTCCGCCGAGACGCTGTATGTGCGGGCCGGCATCCTCGACGCCGAGCGCGACAAGGAGGAGTGCCGGCGGGAAGGCGCGACGCGCGCCGTCCTCCTCGCCGATCCCTCGCTCACCGAGCGGCAGAAGCAGGTGCTGCTCCAGATCTACGAGTCCTTCCGCAAGGAGAACGGCTTCGAGATCGCCCGGGCGAGCACGGCGGACGAGAACGGCCGGGTGGCCCACGAGGCTCCGGACACGGACGACGCCCAGAACACCGACACGCCCGGCCCCCGCACGGCCGACGGCAGCGATGCCGGTCCGCGGCGCGACGCCGACCGACCGGGCCGGCCGGAATGACCGGCCCGGCCAGGGCGGCCGGACGCCGACCGGCGGACCGCCCCAAACCCTCAGTCGAAAGCCGAACCGGGAGGACCGTTCCCATGGCCATCACCGACGACCTGCGCAAGACCCTCAGCGACCCGACCCCGCTCTACTTCGCCGCCGGCACCGCCGACCTGGCCATCCAGCAGGCCAAGAAGGTCCCCGGCCTGGTCGAGCAGCTGCGCACCGAGGCACCGGCCCGTATCGAGGCCGTGCGCAACACCGACCCGAAGGCGGTACAGGAGAAGGCCGCGGCCCGCGCCAAGGAGGCCGGTGCCCGGGTGAAGGTGACGCAGGAGACCATCCAGGCGAGGGTCGGTGAGTTCCTCAACTCGCTCGACTCGGACCTCAAGAAGTTCGGCAGCACCCTGGACGCCGACCTGAAGAAGCTCGGCGAGACCGCCCAGGACATCGCCCTGCGCGGCGTCGGCGTCGCCGCCGAGTACGCCGTCAAGGCACGCGAGACCTACGAGAAGGTCGCCGAGCACGGCGAGCAGGCCGTGCGGACCTGGCGCGGCGAGGCCGCCGAGGAGATCGAGGACCTCGCCGTCGCCGTCGAGGGCAAGCTGGAGCCCGTCGAGGTCAAGGACGAGCAGAAGCCGGCCGAGTCCAAGGGCGCGCAGGCCGAGAACAGGTCCGCGGCGAAGAAGGCGGCGCCGGTGCGCAAGCCGGTGGCGAAGAAGACCCCGCCGCCGGCCAAGTGAGCACTTTCGCACCGGGCCCGCGTACGGCGGGCCATCGGTGACGGGCCGGGCACTTCGCTGGTGCCCGGCCCGTTGTACGGACACACGGCGGCCGGACACGGGTACGGTGGCCGTACACAGGACTCGACCCGGGTGGTGGGCATTGTGCTGATGACGGCATTCGGCGGCTTCTTGTCGCTGCTCTATCTCGCCATGCTGGTGCTCGCCGTGGCGGCACTGGCGATGGCCGCGCTGTACCGAGACGACGCCTACCGCGCCGCCGACAAGCAGAACAAGGGCTTCTGGCTGATCATCCTCGGTATCGCGGTCGCCGTGAACCTGCTGGTGCCGATGCTCTTCCTCCAGCTGGCCGGCCTGGTCGCCAGCATCGTGTTCTTCGTGGATGTCCGGCCCGCGCTCAAGCAGGTCTCGGGCGGCGGCTGGGGCCGTCGCCGCCGCGGAAGCAGCAGCGACGGTCCCTACGGCCCGTACAACGGCGGACGGTAGCCCGCGGGCGGTTACGGCGCGCGGTCGAGCAGGACGACCGCGACGTCGTCCGTCAGCTCCCCGCCGTTGAGATCGCGGACCTCGCTGACCGTCGCGCGCAGCAGCTCCTCGCCGGTCAGGCCCTCGGCCAGCCGGCGGCGGACGAGTGCGACCATGCCGTCCTGGCCGAGGCGTTCCCCGTCTTCGCCGGCGCGCCCCTCGATGAGGCCGTCCGTGTAGAGCATCAGGCTCCAGGCCGCTCCCAGCTCCACCTGCGTCCGCGGCCAGCGGGCGTGCGGCAGCAGGCCGAGCGCCGGGCCGTTGTTGTCGTACGGCAGCAGCTCGGCAGGCTTGTTCGGGCGTGCGATCAGCGGGGACGGATGACCGGCCAGGCACAGCCCGGCGCGGCGGCCGTCCGGTGCGATGTCCACCGTGCACAGCGTCGCGAAGATCTCGTCGTTGTCCCGCTCGTGTTCCAGGACCTGCTGGAGCGTGGACAGCAGCTCGTCGCCGCACAGGCCCGCCAGCGTCAGTGCGCGCCAGGCGATGCGCAGCTCCACCCCGAGCGCGGCCTCGTCCGGGCCGTGCCCGCAGACGTCGCCGATCATCGCGTGCACCGTGCCGTCCGGCGTACGCACCGTGTCGTAGAAGTCACCGCCGAGCAGCGCGCGCGAGCGGCCGGGGCGGTAGCGGGCGGCGAAGCGCAGCGAGGAGCCGTCGAGCAGCGGGGTGGGCAGCAGACCGCGCTCCAGACGGGCGTTCTCCTGCGCCCGCAGCCTGGACTCCGTCAGCCGCCGCTCGGCCGTGTCGGAGCGCTTGCGCTCCACCGCGTAGCGGATCGCGCGGCTCAGCAGGCGTCCGTCGAGTTCGTCGCGGAACAGGTAGTCCTGGGCGCCGACGCGCACGGCCTCGGCGCCGCGCTCGGCGTCGCCGGACGCGGTGAGGGCGAGCACGGCATGGCGGGGCGCGAGCTGGAGCACATGCCGCAGCACGGCCAGCTCGTCGTCCTCCTTGGCGGCACGGCCGGGGGCGGGCAGCGCGAGGTCCAGCAGGATGCAGTGGACGTCGTCGGTGAGCAGCCGCTCGGCCTCGGTGAGGTTGCGGGCGGTGCGCAGCCGGATGGGGCGGCCCGCCGGGTCGAGCATCTCGGGCAGGATCGGCGCGCGGGTCGGATCGTCCTCGATCACCAGCAGGGTGAGCGTGTCGGCCGCGGTCTTTCCACGCGCCGGCCCCGGTGCGGCCTGGGCCCCGGGCAGGGACGCGGCTTGAGCCTGACCACTCTCCACGGCCGGGATCACTCTCTGCCGCGGTACGGGTACGGGCATCGTCTCGGTTCCTTCCCTCCCCCCGAGGGCACGGGCGGGGCGAGGGACCTCGACCCACCGACCGGGACCATAGCGGTAGCCGAGGCCGCAACGGAATGCCCGACGACGTGGTGTTGGGCAACGGGCCGCCGTCATATGCCGCATCAGTACCGCAGTTGGACACGGGTGACATCACCAGGGATGACGTACGTCACGTCGGGTGCGGGTTTGAAGCGGAGGGTGGCGTGCGCGGCGTCACGTGGGGCCCGTCACGTGGGATGCGCGGGCGTCTCAGGTCCGGTCCGGGCGCACCACTCCCAGAATCGGCATCGAGCCCGCGCCCGCGATCGTCACCGACCGCCCCGGGCGCGGGGCGTGGACGATCGCGCCGTCGCCGACGTACATCGCCACATGGCTGGCGTCCCGGAAGTAGATGATCAGATCGCCGGGGCGCATGTCCTTGATGCCGACGTGCCGGAGCTGCTTCCACTGCTCCTGCGAAGTGCGCGGGATGGTGGTTCCGGCCGCCGCCCAGGCCTGGGACGTCAGCCCCGAGCAGTCGTAGGACTTCGGACCCTCGGCGCCCCATTCATACGGTTTGCCGATCTGGCCGGTCGCGAACCGTACGGCCTTACGGCCCTCCGTCGAGGCCTTGCTGCTGATGTCGTCGAGTATGCCGGTGTCGAGCCAGGCCGTCTGTGCCTGGTTCGCGGCCTGCTCCTCCAGCTTCCGCAGCCGCTCCCGCTCCTGCTTCCGCAGCCGGGACTGGAGTTTCTCGGCGGTGGCGATCTCCTTCTCGATCCTCTTCTTGGCCTCGGCCTTGGCCTTGCGGTGGGTGTCCAGTCTCTTCCACTGGTCGGCGGCGTCGCGCGCGTACTGCTTCAAGTCCTCCTGCGTACGCGTCATCTCGGCGAGCAGCCCCCTGGCCGCGTGTTCGCCCTGGCGGACCCGGCCCGCTTCGTCGAGGAACTCCTGCGGGTCGCGGCTCAGCCAGAGCCTGACCTCGGGCGGCAGCCCTCCGCCGCGGTACTGGGCGCGGGCCGCGGCGCCCGCCCGGTCCTTCAATTCGGCCAGCTTCTCCTGGCCCTTGACGATCTCCCGGGCCAGCTCGACGATCCGCGTCGATTGCTGCTCGGTCTGCTCCGCGGCCGCGTTGTACGCGTCCGTGGCGACCGCGGCGTCGTGGTACAGCTTGTCCAGCTTGCGCCGGACCGCGTCGAGGTCCTTGTCGGCCGACGGAGCCGGCCGGCCGGGCGGAGTGGGCGTCGGGGCCGGCCGGCCCAGGCTCGCATAGGCGGCGCCCGGTGTGCCCAGCACGGTGACCGCGCAGACCAGGGCGATGGCCGCCGTGGTCATGGCCCGCTTCCCGGATCCCATACTTCGCCCCCAAATCTGGTTTACCGTCAGTAACTTGCGACGTCTGGGGATCGTGCCACGTCGACGGGCAAAGCGACAGAGGCGGGACTTATCCGCACAAAAAACTCCCTCGCCTGCCGCACCTGGTACGACGATCTCCCTGCCCGGTCGGTCGCCCTCGTACGGCGATCGGCCGCGAATGTGACGAAGGACGCGGGAAGATCGTTCCCCGCAGGTCGGACGGGGTTTTACGCGCGAGGCGCCAAGGCTCCCCAGGCGACCGTGACTTCCCCCTGGCGCCAGCGCGCCGGGCCGTCGGTCACCGGCCAGTCCGCCGTCAGCCGGCGGACCGTGCGTATCCAGCGCTGGCGGGCGCCGTAGGACGCGTAGGGCGCGGCGGCGGCCCAGGCGCGGTCGAAGTCGCGCAGGAAGGTGTGCACGGGCTCACCCGGGACATTGCGGTGGATCAGTGCCTTCGGCAGCCGCTCGGCCAGGTCGGACGGGCGGTCCAGGGAGCCGAGCCGGGTGGCGAAGGTGACCGTGCGCGGCCCTTCGGGGCCGAGGGCGACCCATACGTGCCGGCGGCCGATCTCGTCGCACGTGCCTTCGACGAGCAGCCCGCCGCGCGAGCCGGTCGCAGGGTCGGCGGGGGAGAGGCGGGCGCACAGCCGTTCCCAGGCGTCGGCGACCTCCCCCTCCTCGTACTGCCGCAGGACGTTCGCGGCGCGGATGAGGCAGGGGCGACCGGGCACCGGCACCTCGAAGCCGCCGTGCCGGAAGACCAGGCCCTCCCGGGTGTACGGCCGCGCGGCCGCGACCCGGGCGGGCTCGATCTCCACCCCGACCACACGGGTGCGGGGCGCGGTGGTGCGCAGTCTGTGCAGCAGCTCCACCGCGGTCCAGGGGGCGGCGCCGTACCCGAGGTCGACGGCCACGGGGTCCGCCGTGCGGCGCAGTTCGGCGCCGTGGACGGCGGCGATCCAGCGGTCCATCCGGCGCAGCCGGTTCGGATTGGTCGTCCCGCGCGTCACCGAACCCACGGGGCGGGACGCGGCGCGGGTTGACATGCGTACGAGAGTAAGCGGCCGGGCGGGGTGGCGGGCCGGCCTGTGGACAACGGCGCGGCCGGCCTGTCGACAACTGCGGACAACGGTGCGGTCGAACGGTTGATCGGAATGCGGTAATGATTCGGTAAAGCGGCCTGCGGGGGAAATGGAGCGCCCCCTCCTGACGTTCGCACCCGTGAGGGGTGGGCGCACCCTCGTGCAAGGCATGGCCGCAGCTAGGAGGAACGCCACGTGAGCCAGTACGTCAGCAGGCTCGGGCGTCGTTCGGCGGCTGCCCCCCGCCTCCGGCTGCCGCACCGCAGGCCCCGTCGCGTGGCCATGCTCTCCGTGCACACCTCCCCGCTCCACCAGCCCGGCACGGGCGACGCCGGAGGCATGAACGTCTACATCGTGGAGCTGGCCCAGCGGCTGGCCGCGATCAACATCGAGGTCGAGATCTTCACCCGGGCCACCACGGCCGCCCTCCCGCCGGCCGTCGAGCTCGCCCCCGGCGTCCTCGTCCGGCACGTCGACGCCGGACCCTACGAAGGGCTCGCCAAGGAGGACCTGCCCGCCCAGCTGTGCGCCTTCACCCACGGCGTGATGCAGGCCTGGGCCGGTCACCGCCCCGGCTACTACGACCTCGTGCACTCCCACTACTGGCTCTCCGGGCACGTCGGATGGCTGGCCGCCGAGCGCTGGGGCGCCCCGCTGGTGCACGCCATGCACACCATGGCCAAGGTCAAGAACGCCTCGCTCGCCGAGGGCGACACCCCGGAACCCGCCGCCCGCGTGATCGGCGAGACCCAGATCGTGGCCGCCGCCGACCGGCTCATCGCCAACACCTCCGAGGAGGCCGACGAACTCGTACAGCACTACGCAGCCGACCCCGGCAAGGTCGCCGTCGTCCACCCGGGTGTCAATCTGGAGCGCTTCCGGCCCGCCGACGGCCGCGCCGCCGCCCGCGCCCGGCTCGGACTGCCGCAGGACGCGCTGATCCCTCTCTTCGCGGGCCGCATACAGCCCCTCAAGGCGCCCGACGTGCTGCTGCGCGCCGTCGCCCTCCTCCTCGACGACCGCCCCGAGCTGCGCTCCCGCATCGTCGTGCCGGTCGTGGGCGGCCCCAGCGGCAGCGGTCTCGCCAAGCCGGAGGGGTTGCAGAAGCTCGCCGCCCGGCTCGGCATAGCCGACGTCGTACGGTTCCGGCCGCCCGTAGGCCAGGACCAGCTCGCCGACTGGTTCCGCGCGGCCTCCGTCCTGGTGATGCCGTCGTACAGCGAGTCCTTCGGGCTCGTCGCCATCGAGGCACAGGCAGCCGGTACCCCGGTGCTGGCGGCCGCGGTCGGCGGACTGCCCGTCGCCGTCCGGGACCAGGTGACCGGATTCCTGGTCCAGGGGCACGACCCCGCCGCATACGCGCGCGTACTGCGCGACTTCGCGGACGACCCGCAGCTGTGCACCCGTCTGGGCGGGGCCGCGGCCCGGCACGCCGAGTCCTTCGGCTGGGACACGGCGGCCTCGGCCACGGCGGCCGTGTACACGGCCGCCATGGGTGCGCACCGGCGCCGGGTGCGCGCGCACCACGGCTGACGCCCGTCGCGTACGCTGCCCGCATGGCTGAGGAACAGCGGGCGGCACAGGTCATCGAAGGGGTCCTCAAGGACGCCGAACTGGAGTGGGAGAGCCCGCAGTCGGGCTCCTACGTGGTGAAGCTCCCCGGGACGCGCAAGCTGTCGACGACCGTCTCACTGATCGTCGGCAAGCACTCCCTGTCCCTCAACGCCTTCGTGATCCGCCACCCCGACGAGAACGAGTCCGCGGTCCACCGCTGGCTGCTGGAGCGCAACCTCAAGCTGTACGGCGTGAGTTATGCCGTGGACCCGCTCGGCGACATCTATCTGACGGGCAGGCTGTCGCTGGCCGCGGTCACCCCCGAGGAGGTGGACCGGCTGCTCGGCTCGGTCCTGGAGGCGGCGGACGGCAGTTTCAACACCCTTCTGGAACTGGGCTTCGCCTCCGCGATCCGCAAGGAGTACGCCTGGCGGGTGGCGCGCGGCGAGTCGACGCGGAATCTGGACGCGTTCAGCCATCTGACCAAGCGCGCGGAGGACTGACTCTCCGGGCGCTGCCCATCAATCGCTGCACGACTCCTTCTCTGACGAGGGAGCCCGTGGCATGCTCACCGCTGACGCACATCTGAACGTCGTTCACATGCATGGAAGCTCTTCTCTCGAAGGTCCTGAGAGTCCTGGGGAGGCGGTCCGGACATGGGCATGGGGCACGCGGACATCGGCAGACGGGGTCTGATCGGCGGTGCCATCGCCGTGGCGGCCGTCGCCGGGACCGGAACACCGGTGACGGCCGCCGCACCAAACGGGCCGAAGGGCGAAGTCCCGGCTCTCTGGCGGGAGTTCGCCCGCACCCCCTTCACCCACCCGCAGATCCCGTACGTCGCCCGGGCCGGCTACCGCCGCGGGGCGGCGCGCTTACCCCGCCGCCCCGTGGTCGCCGACGTCACCGCGTACGGAGCCGTGGCGGACAGCACGACCGACTGCGCCCCGGCCATCAACCGTGCGATCGCCGCCGCCGGAAGGGCCGGCGGCGGCACCGTCCTCGTCCCGCCCGGAACGCTCCGCATCGACGGCCTCATACGCATCGGCTACGACAACGTCGTCCTGCGGGGCGGGGGAGGGGCGCTGAGGCCGGCCCCGGAGGGGCGCCTCGTACACCGTCGGGCCGGGCCCTCACACCGGGCCCTCATACGGGGCCCTCAGGCGTGCCCTCAGGCCGCGCCGACCTCCGCGCCGGCGGTCTCCGTCCGCGTCCCCGCCGTCGTCTCCCGGGCGGGGACGCGGCGCATCAGCGCCCCGTACCCGGCCGCGGCGACCATGCCGACCACCGCGCACAGCGCCCACAACCACTCTGCGCCGAGCCGGTCGATGACGAGACCGGACATCAGCGGGGCGACCAGGGCGGCCACCGACCACGACATCGTGTACATGCCCTGGTAGCGGCCGCGTCCGCGCACCGGGGAGAGACGCACGACGAGGCCCGTCTGCGTGGGCGCGTTGACGATCTCCGCGAGCGTCCACACGCACACCGTCAGCGCGAAGGCGCCGACCGACCCCGCGAAGGCGGTGAGACCGAAGCCGTATCCCGCCAGCAGGGACGAGGCCACCAGCAGCAGACGCGGGTCACGGTGCTCGATGAACCGGGTGACCGGGATCTGGAGCGCGACGATCAGCACGCCGTTGACGGCGATGGCAAGGCCGTAGTCCGCGGGCGTGAACCCGGCCCGGCCCATCGCCACCGGCAGGCCCACCGATCCCTGCTGGAAGACGAGCGCGACCAGGAAAGACAGCCCGACCACGCTCATGAAACGGCCGTCGCGCAGCACGGTCCCGAGCCGCACATCGTCCTCGCCCCCCTCGGACAGCGGCGCCGGCTTCGATTCGGGCAGCTTCACGAAGACGACGATCGCGCAGATCATCGTCATCCCCGCCTCGATCAGGAACCCGGCCAGATAGCTGAACTCGGCGATGAGCCCCGCGGCCATGGAGGAGACGGCGAAGCCCAGGTTGATCGCCCAGTAGTTGAGGGAGAAGGCGCGGAGCCGGTCCTCGGGGCGGATGATGTCGGCCATCATCGCCTGCACGGCCGGACGGGAGGCGTTGGAGGCCATGCCGACGACGAAGGCGACGGCGGCGATGGCGACCGGATCGCGCATGAAGCCGAGCAGGGCAACGGACACGGCCGTGGAGGACTGGGCGACGAGCAGGGTCGGCCGGCGCCCGAGCCGATCGGCCATCACCCCCGCGGCGAGGGAGGAGACGACTCCGCCGAGCCCGTGCAGCGACGCCACGAGACCGGCGTAGGAGGCGGAGTAGCCGCGGTCCAGGGTGAGGTAGAGAGCCATGAAGGTGGCCACGAAGGCGCCGAGCCGGTTGACGAGCGTGCTCGTCCACAGCCACCAGAACTCCCGGGGGAGCCCGGAGACGGTCTCCCGGCCGGCGCGTCTGAGGCTGGCGAGTGACATGCGTGATCCCCCATGGATGTAAGTGGCTCGAGAAGTGAGCACAACTTACGAGGACGGGGCTCGGGAAGGCCACCGAATTAACAGATGACGTCAACTGACGTGCGGACGAGGGGCCGGCCGTCCGCCCTGCGGGCGGCCACGCGGGGCGGCTAATGCGTGGATTACGCTCTGAGGCATGGCCGACGCACCGTACAAGCTGATCCTCCTCCGCCACGGCGAGAGCGAGTGGAACGCGAAGAACCTGTTCACCGGCTGGGTGGACGTCAATCTGAACGAGAAGGGCGAGAAGGAGGCGGTCCGCGGCGGTGAGCTGCTGAAGGACGCCGGCCTGCTCCCCGACGTGGTCCACACCTCCGTCCAGAAGCGCGCGATCCGCACCGCCCAGCTCGCGCTGGAGGCGGCGGACCGCCACTGGATCCCCGTCCACCGCTCCTGGCGCCTGAACGAGCGCCATTACGGCGCCCTGCAGGGCAAGGACAAGGCGCAGACGCTCGAGGAGTTCGGCGAGGAGCAGTTCATGCTGTGGCGCCGCTCCTACGACGTCCCGCCGCCGCCGCTCGAGGACGACTCCGAGTTCTCCCAGGCGCACGACCCGCGCTACGCGGTGCTTCCGCCGGAGCTGCGCCCGAAGACGGAGTGCCTGAAGGACGTCGTCTTCCGCATGCTCCCGTACTGGTACGACGGCATCGTCCCGGACCTGCTGACCGGCCGCACGGTCCTGGTCGCGGCCCACGGCAACAGCCTGCGGGCCCTGGTCAAGCACCTCGACGGCATCTCGGACGCCGACATCGCGGGCCTGAACATCCCGACGGGCATCCCCCTCTTCTACGAGCTCGACGCCGACTTCAAGCCGCTCACCCCGGGCGGCAGGTACCTCGACCCGGAGGCGGCCGCGGCGGCGATCGAGGCGGTCAAGAACCAGGGCAAGAAAAAGTAAGCCATATTGAGCAGGCTCCTGCCGGAGGATTCTCCGTCGGCAGGAGCCTGCTTATATCCCGGATCTGACGGATTCACCGTCCGAAGCGAATTCCGAGGGTCTTAGGCCCGCCCGGACACGTATCCGATGGTCAGCGGAACGCTCGGGCGCTCGTCCTTCCCGTGCGCCCCCTCGCGGGCCGACGTCGCGAACGTCACCGCGTAGTTGCTGCCCTCCGGGAAGCCGTAATCGCACCAGGTGAAACCGCTTCCGGCGCCGTCGGCGTCCGTGCACTCACCCGTCCGGCCCTTCTGGGGAGCGTTGATGAGAGTCCACGTCAGCACCACTCGCTTGCCGTCGGCGATGTAGTCCTCGACCGCGAACTTGTCGCCGTCCGAGTAGCAGCCCCCGTAACCCGTGGTGCCCTGCATGAGCGTGCAGAATTTGGTCGTAGCGGCCTGCGCGGGGTTGACCACGCCGAACGCACACGCAACGAAGGGCAAGAAATGGCTGCAACCGGGTTCTTGGCATTCTGAGGAAGACTTGAGCCGGGCGTCCCATTTGCCACGGTAAGAGCCGGGCATACCAAGACGCGCGATTGGGTCGTCGTGGGCTCCTCGTCGCCGTGTTGATCATTGCTTGACCGTTGGACAACCGGCTCATGACCAACCCGTCATCGCTTCATGACCTGCGGCGACGCGCCTTTGACAGGGGGTCCGGCGGGCTTGTAGACGTGTGTGGCTGCCGGGGCTCCCAGGGCGCCGGCCGATTCCCGGGATCAAGCATCACTCGCTCATCGATCCGTGAAGGACAAACGTGTCCCTTTCTCATCACGCCGCCAGAGCGGCACGTGTCATAGGCACGTCGGCCGCCGCGGCCGCGCTCTGCCTGGGTGCCGCTCACACGGCACTCGCATGCAGCATCAGCGACTTCTCCGCCGCGGCCGTCTGCGACGGCAACGGCAAAGGCGTCATCCGCGTCACCGACAAGGACGCCTCCGGCACCCCGGCCACCGTCACCCTGAACGTCGTCCTCAACCAGCCGATCAACAACGAACGAATCCTCGACACCAAGACCATCGAGCACCCCACCGCGCAGGGCACCACGGTCGACCTGGTCCCCCTCGACTGGTACGCCGGGGAAACGTTCCGGGTCCATGTGAAGGCGGGCGACCGGGTCGACGACTACATCGAGCCCCCCGTCGTCCTGGCCGACACCTGCAAACCGTCCGGCACACCCTCGGCTCCCGTGACCCCGCCCGCGCACCCCTCCACGGCACAGGCCTCCGCCTCGCCGTCCTCCGCGGCACCGACGCAACCCCCCTCCGCGGCCGCCGCGCCGAGCGCGAGCAACGCCCCCTCGCCCGCGGGCGGTGGCTCCGGCCTTGCCGAGACCGGGGCGAGCAGCAGCACTCCGGTGATCGCCGGCGTGGCAGTGGCGCTGGTCCTCGCCGGTGGTGGCACCGTCATCGGGCTGCGCCGCCGAACGGCACGCCGCTCCCACTGACGCATCTCATCCCCTCGGCGGCGTCCCTCTGGCGTGCCCGGTCGGAGGCGCGCCGGGGGCCGGCCCGGCCGCTGCACCCCAGGCGTGCTGTGGGGGAGCGTTCTAGCCTGGGAGGGGCGTGGCAGGCGGGTGACGAGACATGACCTGGAATCTGAGCGGCACTTATCTGGAGAGCTGTAACTGCGACGTCGTGTGTCCGTGCACCACCTCCGGCCTCACCGCACCCGCCGACCGGGAGCGCTGCCAGGTGACGTTCGCGTTCCACGTCGAACGGGGCGAGATCGACGGCGTGGACGTGTCCGACCGCAGCGTCGTCGTCTTCGCCGACACGCCCCGGGTGATGGCGGACGGCGGCTGGCAGGTGGCGCTGTATGTGGACGCCTCGGCCGACGACCGCCAGGCGGACGTGCTGGGCAAGGTCTTCTCCGGGCAGGCCGGCGGGCCGATGGCGGCACTCGCCCCTCTCGTCGGAGAGATCCTCGGCGTCGAACGCGTCCCCATCGGCTACCACGACGACGGTCGCCGCCACACCGCGCGGGTGTCGGACGTCATCGACATCGAGATCGAGGACCAGGTGGCCCCGCAGTTCGGCGAGGGCGGTCCGGTGATGGGGCTGACGGGCATGTTCCACCCCGCGAGCAGCACGCTGACCATCGCCCGCTCCACCAGGGCGATCGGCAAGGACGTGCACGGTCGCTCGTGGGACTTCACCGGCCGCAACGGGCACGCGGCGCGGTTCTCGTGGGCGGTGTGACCAGGACGGCGGTCACGGTCCGCCGCACGGGCCGCCACACCGGGCCGGTGCTGGTGACGGCGGCCGCCGCGTGGGTCTGGTTGGCGCTGCACGGGGGCGGTATGGGGTCCCCGACGACGGCCGGGGCCGGGGACCTGCTCGCCTTCGTGGGCGTCTGGACGGTGATGATGGCCGCGATGATGCTGCCCGGCACGGCGCCCGTCGCCTCGCTGTACGCCCGGACGGTCACCGCGCACAGGGCGCCGCGCATGATCGCGTTCACCGTCGGCTATGTGCTGGTGTGGGCGGCGGCCGGGTTGCCCGCGTACGCCCTGGCGGTGAGCGCGGACCGGGTCGCGACCGCGCATGCCACGACGGGGACGGCGGTGGCCTCCGCGCTGTTCGCGGTCAACGGTGTCTACCAGCTCAGCAATCTCAAGGACCGCTGCCTGGCCAAGTGCCGCTCACCGATCGGTCTGATGCTGCGCTACGCGTCGTACCGCGGGCCCACCCGCCATCTGCGGGCCGGGGCGCATCACGGCGCGTACTGCCTGGGATGCTGCTGGTCCCTGATGCTGCTGTTCGCGGCGTTCGGTGTGATGAACCTCTGGGCGATGGTGGGCCTCGCCACCGTCGTCGCCGCCGAGAAGCGCATGCCGGGCGGCTTTCTGGTGGCCCGGGCCGCAGGAGTCGCATCCCTCACGCTCGCCGTCGCAGTCTTCTGGGTGCCCGCGCTTGCTCCCAACCTCACCAGCGGCGGCATGGGTGGCATGAGCGGCCTGGGCGGGATGCACGTCGGATAGGCCATCTGACCGGTCCGGGCCGGTCACCGTGGCCGGTTGGCGGATGGACTCACCAGATGGACAGCGGAACCGCGTAGACCTCGTCGGGTGCGTGGCCGGCGCGTTCGTGGACACGGCGGACCGCGTCGGCCGAGGGGGCCTCGGAGAGGCAGTACACCGTGCCCGACTCCGGGTCGGCCCAGGCCCGCTCGAAGTGCACGCCCTCTTCCTTCTCTATGGCGAGGTCGGCCCGGTGCGCCTGCTTCAGCTGCTCGTCCGTGATGCCCTGCATGCCGTGGTGGACGTCCATGAACTGGGTCATGGCCTCGCACCTCCCTTTTCCGGTGCGTTCGCCCTGCTCCCCTCCATGCTGCGCCCGTACGGCCATGGGTGTCACGAAAGGCATGGAGGTGAGGGGCCCGCGTCCTGCCGGCCCCTCACCTCCTCGTGCTCTCTGTGCGGTTATGACGTAAGAGCGTGCGTGCCGTGCGTCGTCAGCCGCACTGGCAGGGCGCGCCGGACTGGCACCCGCACCCGCAGCCGGAGCCGCAGCCGCATGCGCCGACCAGGGGCAGGCTCTTGATCTCGATGGGCTGCTGGGTCTCGCGCTCCTGCGTGGGGTCGGGCGTGCTGGGGGCCTCGGCCATGGGGTCCCTCCTCGATTCAGACGAGTCAGACGAGACTGTGCCTGTGCACCTATTTCATGCCCGTTCCGGCAGGCGCATCAACGGCGCACGGAGGCTCGCCCACGCCCCGGCCGGGCTCCTTCGAGCCCGGCTCGGGCTCTGACGCCTGGCCGGTCCACCTGGTGGTCAGGCGCCTTCCACGCCCGTCACCGGCGGGATGTCCTGCTGGAGGTCGTCCGCGTGCTCACCGGTCACCAGGTACACCACCCGCTTCGCCACCGCCACCGCGTGGTCGGCGTAGCGCTCGTAGTAACGGCCCAGCAGGGTGACGTCCACGGCCGTCTCTATGCCGTGCTTCCAGCGGTCGTCGATCAGGTGCTGGAAGAGCGTGCGGTGCAGGAGGTCCATCTCGTCGTCGTCCTGCTCCAGCTGGAGCGCCAGGTCGACGTCCTTCGTGATGATGACCTCCGCGGCCTTCGCCATCAGGCGCTGCGCGAGCTGGCCCATCTCCAGGATCGTCGCGTGCAGGTCCTGCGGGACGGCGCGATCCGGGAAGCGCAGCCGGGCCAGCTTCGCGACGTGCTGGGCGAGGTCGCCCGAGCGCTCGAGGTCGGCGCTCATCCGAAGCGACGTGACGACGATGCGCAGGTCCGTCGCCACCGGCTGCTGGCGGGCGAGGAGGGCTATAGCGCGTGCCTCCAGGTCGTGCTGAAGATCGTCGACCTTCTTGTCGCCCTCGATCACGGCTTCCGCCAGCTTGAGGTCGGAGTCGAGGATCGCCGTCGTGGCGCGCCCGACCGCCGACCCGACGAGCCGGGCCATTTCGACCAGACCCTCGCCGATCGAGTCAAGTTCCTCGTGGTACGCGTCCCGCATCAGGGGTTCCCTCTCTTATGTCTGTTCCGGGGGGCCGGGGGCCGGGGCCCCGGAATCACCATGGCGAACACGGCGGACACGGCGCCCTTCGGTCCCCACGCTCCCACGTTCCGGTTCGTACGCGACCGTTTCCGGCATCCCAAATGAACCAATACTGGCTCCAAGGTGAACTCTGGGCGACGAGTGGTCGAGGTCGCACTCCGATGGCTGTGGGCAAGCCTCACGACGTGCCTAACCTGGGTGCATGGACGTGAACGCGGCGGTCGCCGCAGCGGCAGCGATCGCCGGAGTGCTCACCGGCGTCATCGCCATGCTGGCGTTCCGCTGGAGCGAGCGCGACCAGAAGCGCCCGACCCGCACCTCCCTGCACACCGACCCCGTGCTTCCGCCGGGCGTGGACACGGTGCTGTCCGTGCTGGGGTCCTCGGCCGTCGTACTCGACGAGTCCGACGCCGTCGTCAAGGCCAGCTCCGCAGCCTATGCCCTCGGCCTCGTACGCGGCGGCAAACTCGCGGTCGAGCCGATGCTCCAGATGGCACGTGACACCCGACGGGACGGCGAGATACGCCAGGTCGAGCTGGACCTGCCGCGCCGCGGCACCGGACGCGGAGAGGCCCTCGCCGTCTCCGCGCGCGTGGCACCGCTCGGCTCCCGGCTGGTGCTGCTGCTGGTCGAGGACCTCACCGAGGCCCGGCGGATAGAGGCGGTGCGCCGCGACTTCGTGGCGAACGTCAGCCATGAGCTGAAGACACCGGTCGGCGCCCTGTCGCTGCTCTCCGAGGCCGTGATGGACGCCTCCGACGACCCCGAGGCCGTGGAGCGCTTCGCGGGCCGTATGCAGATCGAGGCCACCCGGCTGACCAATCTGGTCCAGGAGCTCATCGACCTGTCGCGGGTGCAGAACGACGACCCCCTCGAGGACGCCGAACCCGTGCGCGTGGACGAACTCGTCGCCGAGGCCATCGACCGCTGCCGCCACCAGGCCGGCGCCAAGCAGATCACCATGGCCGCCGGAGGCACCGCCGACCTGCACGTGTGGGGCCACCGCGGCCAGATCGCCGCCGCCCTGGGCAACCTGGTCGAGAACGCCGTCAACTACTCGCCCGCCCGTACCCGCGTCGGTATCGCCGCCCGCAGGGTGTCGGTGACCGGCGGAGACATGATCGAACTGGCCGTGACCGACCAGGGCATCGGCATCTCCGACAAGGACAAGGAGCGCATCTTCGAGCGCTTCTACCGCGTCGACCCGGCCCGCTCCCGTGCCACGGGCGGCACGGGCCTGGGGCTCGCGATCGTCAAGCATGTGGCCGCCTCGCACGGCGGGGAGGTCACGGTGTGGAGCTCGGAGGGACAGGGCTCCACGTTCACCCTGCGGCTGCCGGAGGCGGGTGTGGCCCGTGACCGCGCGACCGACCATCCGTCCGACCTCGATGAAGAGGACGGCCGGCCCGACGGGACGACCACCGTCTCATTCCCGTACGAACCGCTTCCCGCCCCGGAGGTCCTTCCGTGACCCGAGTGCTCGTCGTCGAGGACGAGGAGTCCTTCTCCGACGCCCTGTCCTACATGCTCCGCAAGGAGGGCTTCGAGGTCGCCATCGCGACCACCGGGCCCGACGGTCTCGACGAGTTCGAGCGCAACGGCGCCGATCTCGTCCTGCTCGACCTGATGCTGCCCGGTCTGCCCGGCACGGAGGTCTGCCGCCAGCTGCGCGGCCGCTCCAACGTCCCGGTGATCATGGTGACCGCCAAGGACAGCGAGATCGACAAGGTGGTCGGCCTGGAGATAGGGGCCGACGACTACGTCACCAAGCCGTTCTCCTCGCGTGAGCTGGTCGCCCGTATCCGGGCCGTCCTGCGTCGCCGCGGCGAGCCGGAGGAGGTGACGCCGGCCGCGCTGGAGGCCGGCCCGGTGCGCATGGACGTCGACCGCCACGTGGTCACGGTCTCCGGCTCGAAGGTCGACCTGCCGCTGAAGGAGTTCGACCTCCTGGAGATGCTGCTGCGCAACGCGGGCCGCGTCCTGACCCGTATGCAGCTCATCGACCGCGTCTGGGGCGCCGACTACGTGGGCGACACCAAGACCCTGGATGTCCACGTCAAGCGGCTGCGCGCCAAGATCGAGCCGGACCCGGGTGCCCCGCGCTACCTGGTCACGGTCCGTGGTCTCGGCTACAAGTTCGAGCCGTAAGCCGTCGAGCGGTCCGCAGGGGCGCGTATGACCGTGGTCGTACGCCTGTGACGTACGACCACGATGTGACGCGGACGTATCCCACACGGTGGTGTTCACAAGGGCCTCCGTACGACGAAGGGCGGCACCCCCAGCTGGGGGTGCCGCCCTTCGTCGTACGGACGTGCCGACACACGGACGAGGCCCTCGGCCCCGCCCCGGTGTCAGTGGCCGGCGGAGCCGGACGCGGTTGCCGTCGCCTTCGACGACCCCTCGCCCCCGGGAGTGCCGGACGAACCCGCCGCGGGCGAGCCCGACGCCGGCTTCGAGGGCTTGGCGCCGGCGCTCCGCGACGGCGAGGCGGAGGCGCTCGGCGTGGGGATGTTGCTCGGGCCCCACTTGCTGAAGTAGCTCTCGGCCGGCACCACGAACGCCCGCAGGCTCACATCGCCGGTCTTGCTGAAGCTGAACGTGATCTTCTGCGCATTGCCGTTCTTGACGCCGGAACCCGGGTTGTCCAGGACGGCGGAGGCATGGTCCTTGCCCCCGATGACGACGGAGCCGTGGGCCGGGACGGTCACCTTGCCCTTGCCCTTGGCGGGCGAGAGGACGGCGGTGCCGTCACCGTCCACGCTGATCGAGTCCAGCGTCTGGTCGGTGGTGCCGACGTTGAAGACGGTCGCCGAGATCACCGCGGGACCGGTGGCCTTCGGGTCGGGCTGGGTGATGACGACAGCGTTCTGGACCTTGATGTCGCCGACGCTGGTCGCGGCGTTGTCCGGCTTGATCTCGAGCGTCTGGCTGTTGTTGCCGGCGCCGCATGCGGCGAGCGAGGCGATCGAGAACGCGATGGCGGCGGCGGCGAGGGCGCCGCGTCGAAGGCTGCTGCTCACGGCGGCGGCAACTCCTTGAACGTGGGCGGAGCAGGGCGACTCCCTGATAAAGCCGCCCTAAGTGTCTGTCAGCGGCCTTAGGTTACCGAGCCGTTCCCCGGCCGCCTCACCCGACCCTCCCCAAGGCCCCGACTTCGTTCGGTATCGGGGGGTCCGAGAGGGTTCCCGGAGGGGCAGGGCGCCGGTCGTCGGGGCACCCGGCGAGGACCCCGGAAGCCGCCTCTCGAGCCCGACCTGGCCGCGAGGCCCAGATGTTCCCGCCGGCCCCACCAGTCCCATCAGCCCCTTTGACCTTGCTTGGTCTGTCATTCACATAACCGCCCGGGTTCCGGTCGGGGATTTCCGGTAAGGAATGCATGGCGGTGCCGAAAATCGATCACGAGCACAACAGCCGGGGATCGCCGCCCGCCTTGATCAATTCCGGATTCGGCGCGTACGCGACGACAGGCACCGAACGGAGTAGCGGAAGTCGAAGGCTTGGAGCCGGACAAATAGGGATGTTCAGGCGCTGGCCGGAGGGCTCCGGCGCGTGTAACGTACGGGTTTCTCTCTGCCCGCAGAGGCGCTCCGACCTGCGAATACCCTCTTCCGCTCCCCCCTCGAAGCACGTTCCTGTCGCGGTTGTCAAGCCCCGAGATATGCCCTGACCTGCGAAAACGCCATTCAGAAGACGCGGTTTCCGTGTTACCCTGGATAGCCACGGAAGGGGTACCTGTCACATGACGTTCAAGGTTGGCGACACCGTGGTCTATCCCCATCACGGGGCCGCGCTGATCGAGGCCATCGAAACTCGCCAGATCAAAGGCGTGGACAAGACCTACTTGGTGCTGAAGGTCGCCCAGGGCGACCTGACGGTGCGTGTGCCAGCGGACAATGCGGAGTTCGTCGGCGTGCGTGATGTGGTCGGTCAGGACGGGCTGGACCGGGTCTTCGAGGTGCTGCGCGCACCGTACGCCGAGGAGCCCACGAACTGGTCGCGTCGTTACAAGGCAAATCTGGAGAAGCTCGCCTCCGGCGATGTCATCAAGGTCGCGGAAGTCGTGCGTGACCTGTGGCGTCGCGAGCGCGAGCGCGGACTGTCCGCGGGTGAGAAGCGGATGCTCGCCAAGGCCCGGCAGATTCTGGTGAGCGAGCTCGCCCTCGCGGAGAACACGAACGAGGACAAGGCCGAGGCACTGCTCGACGAGGTCCTCGCGTCCTGACGCCCCCATCTCCATGCCGCGGTGCCCGATGACGCAGTAGCTGTCGCCGGGCGCTGCGGCATGTCCGCGCCCGGAGGCATGCTGTATGTCGTGCCCGGAGGCCTGTCCGAGGTACGGAGCCCTGCTGTCGTACGTCCGAGGGAAACCCGGATACTTGGCGTGCCGGGCCCGGGCAGCTGGCTCGACCAGAGGTCACGGAAGGGTCCGGTCAAGGCGTCGCGCCCGGCACGGTGTGGCCATACCCACTCCGGCCGAGCACACAAACCTGACAGGAACCGATGTCTGACGATTCGCGCCCTTCACCCACCGCGCCTCGTACGGCCGCGGTGATTCCGGCCGCCGGCCGGGGAGTTCGCCTCGGCCCGGGCGCCCCCAAGGCGCTGCGCGCGCTGAACGGCACCCCCATGCTCGTTCACGCGGTGCGCGCGATGGCCGCGTCCCGCGCCGTCTCCCTGGTGATCGTCGTGGCCCCGCCGGACGGCGCCGCGGAGGTCAAGTCGTTGCTGGACGCGCACGCGCTGCCCGAGAGAACGGACTTCCTGGTCGTCCCCGGCGGCGACACACGCCAGGAGTCCGTGAAACTGGGCCTCGACGCGCTGCCGCCGGAGTACGGGATCGTCCTCGTCCACGACGCGGCCCGCCCGCTCGTTCCGGTGGACACGGTGGACACGGTGATCGAGGCCGTACGGGAAGGCGCGCCGGCCGTGGTGCCGGCGCTGCCGCTCGCCGACACGGTCAAGGAGGTCCGGCCCGCCGACACTCCCGGCGAGCCGGAGCCGGTCGTCGCCACCCCGGAGCGAGCCCGGCTGCGCGCGGTGCAGACCCCCCAGGGCTTCGACCGCGCCACGCTGGTGCGGGCGCACGAGACGGTGACGGACAACGTCACGGACGACGCGAGCATGGTGGAGCAGCTGGGGCTGCCGGTCGTGGTCGTGCCCGGCCACGAGGAGGCCTTCAAGGTGACGCGGCCCCTGGACCTGGTGCTGGCGGAGGCGGTCCTGGCGCGCAGGAGGCTGAACGATGGCTTCTGACGCGCCTCCCCCAAGCTCTCGGCTTCGCTCGAGCAGGGGGCACCCCCATCTGCCGCAGGTGGGCATCGGCACCGACATCCACGCCTTCGAAGAGGGGCGGGAGCTGTGGTGCGCGGGCCTGAAGTGGGAGGGCGAGGGGCCGGGCCTCGCGGGCCACTCGGACGCGGACGTGGTCGCGCACGCCGCGTGCAACGCGCTGTTCTCCGCGGCCGGACTCGGTGACCTGGGACAGCACTTCGGCACGGGCCGGCCCGAGTGGTCGGGCGCCTCGGGCGTCACGCTCCTGACGGAGGCGGCGCGGATCGTCCGCTCGGCGGGGTTCCGGGTCGGGAACATCGCGGTACAGGTCGTCGGGCCCCGCCCGAAGATCGGCAAGCGCCGCGACGAGGCGCAGAAGGTCCTCTCCGAGGCGGCGGGTGCCCCCGTGTCGGTCTCGGGCGCGACGACGGACGGCCTCGGCTTCCCGGGACGCGACGAAGGGCTGATGGCGGTGGCGACGGCGCTCGTGGTGCGGGTGGACTGAGGGCGGTCGCGGCGCCTCCCGGTGACGGGCTGAGCCGATGGCGGTGGCGACGGCGCCCGTGGTGCGGGTGAGCCCGGGGCGTGCGAGGGTACCCGAGGAGTCCCCAGTGACCGAGGTCCCGGAGGTGCCCCATGCCAGCCGCCGTCCTGTCCGACCGGCTCAAGTCCCTGCTCGACCGTCCCGTCTTCGTCGTCCTCGGCACGATCCAGCCCGACGGCAGCCCGCAGCTGTCACCGGTGTGGGTCAAGCGGGACGGTGATCACCTCCTCGTCTCCACCACCGTCGACCGGCGCAAGAAGAAGAACCTGGACCGCGACCCCCGGGTGAGCGTCGTAGTCCAGGACCCCGACTCGCCCTACGAGTACGCGGAGATCAGGGGCACTGCGGAGCTGTCGACGGAGGGCGCGCGAGAACTCATCGACGAGCTGTCGGTGAAGTACACGGGCAAGAAGTACGCGGAGTTCAACCCCGCCTCGGTCCAGGACGCGGAGCGGGTGGTGGTACGGATCGTGCCGCGCAAGGTGGTCGGGGTGCTGTGACCGCGGCGGCCCGGCGCGCTTGAGGTTGGTCACGAATGCGTGGCCCTCGGCGGCAAGGGGCGCGAGGCAGTCCCCGCGGCCCACTACCCTGGAGCACGTGACTATTCGCCTGTACGACACCAGTGCCCGGCAGATCCGTGACTTCGCCCCGCTCCGGCCGGGTTGTGTCTCGATCTACCTGTGTGGCGCGACCGTGCA